>JAYVIX010000069.1:0-19337 GCA_043769845.1 Cytophagales bacterium | reverse complement strand
GATGGGAATGTTTCAATGTCCGAAATCCAATGTTCCAGATTTTCAGCCGAAATCACTTCGGGTTTTACAAATACACCAATTGGGAATTTAAGTTTTTCGAGTTCAATGTTTTTCATAATCTGATTATCTAACTATAAAATTTTTTCCTAAAATTTTTTTTAACTGATTTGTCATCAAAGCATTACGTACAATTTGTTCTGCACTATATTGGCCATTTTCCATCGCGATTCGTTGCAAATGATTTGCTCGAACTTCTTGGTTCATACCAGCTGTTCCAAAAATCAGATCTGGAGCATGTTCGGTTTTATTCAATCGTTCGAAAAAAGACGTTCGCACACCATCATCTGAAAACGGAAACGCAAAAGCTGCCACTTTTGGATGAAAATGCAACCTTACCCATGCCATACTTTCGGTCGTTTGACGCAATTGTTCTTCTTCCGAAATAAGCGAATATAAAGGATGATCCAAACTGTGTGCTCCAATTTCAATGCCATTTTCAGAAAGCATTTTGAGTTCATTCAGATCCAAATAGGGCTTGGTTTTGTCAAGAAAGTCCTGAAAATCAACATTTAAAGTACCTGCTAATTGATCCAATTCGGCTCGTTTATGATACCCAATGGCGCGAATATAATCCATATTAAATGAATTATTATTCATATTTCTAATGCCGTCTTTTTTATATTTATCAAGCAACAGAGCCGCTTTGTATCTGAAAAAAAGGGCTTTATTCCCCACAAAAGAAGGGTTGACAAACAATGTGGCAGGAATCCCTTTTCGTTTCAGAATAGGAAAAACTACGGAGAACACCTCTCGCAAACCATCGTCAAATGTGAGATGAAAACTAGGTTTTGAAAGCTTTTTTTCGCCTTTTGAAACCAGATTTACTTCTTCCAGACTGATTGGTACGAAATGTTGAAGTAGAAAATCGAGATCGGCTTCGAATTCGGAAACGTTTTTGTGTCTGTAAAGGGGCGAAATATGTGCAAGCGAATCATCAGAAACCACATGATAAAAAGGCAAAAACAACTTCCGCCCCGAAAAATGGAGCAATCGTTCGAAACCGAGCATTTTGGCTGGGATGGAGAGAAGCGTTTTCATTTTCTTTTTGGAAAACAATTAGTATAAATATTATTAAAAAACACATAATCAGCCACTTATGTGTTTTTATAACCGTTTTCTTTTTTGTTTCTTTTTTTTTAAGCCAAACTATAAGTTCTGTATGTAGTTCCTTATTCCAATAATGATTTTCCCTCCCTGAACATTTGCAAATGCAACACAAGGAATGGCCAAATCTCTTAAACCATCGGTTTTTAGTCTGGATTGGCTATCCAAGATTTTCTTTAAACTTTTGTATTCGATGGTGCTATTTTCAATCAACTAGGCATGTCGTTTTTAGTTTTTGCAGTTAAAGGTGTTTTTCAAAACCTATTTTCCAAAAAACTCCACCATTTTATTAGCGATAAATACCACTTGTTCTTCGTTCAGTTCGGGATGAATGGGCAAGGCCAATACTTCGGAACAAAGCGATTCGGAAACTGGGAAATCACCTTGTTTGTAGGCCAAATACCCAAAAGCAGGCTGTAAATGGAGCGGCTTAGGATAATAAATCATGCTCGGAATGCCAGATTCAAACAAATATTGTTTCAACAAGTCTCGTTTGCCATTGGCTACTTTTATCGTGAACTGATTGAAACTGTGCGAGGTATGTGCTGCGGTTTGGGGCAAAGTAATTCCTGATACATTTTTCAACAAAGTTGCATAACGAGCCGCCCAATGTGCACGCTTTTGCAACGAATCGTTCAGATAACGGAGCTTTACGTCCAAAATTCCGGCTTGCAAGGTATCAAGTCGCGAGTTGATCCCAATTTGTTGAAATTCATATCGTTGTCCTTGTCCATGTGCAGAAATGCTTTTGCATTTGGCCATCAAATTCTCATCGTTTGAATAGATAGCGCCACCATCACCCATACAACCTAGATTTTTGGTAGGGAAAAAAGACGTTGTACCAATATGACCAATCGTACCCGCTTTTTGTTTTACCCCATTATATACCACATCGCAACCAAGCGATTGTGCATTGTCTTCGATCACAAAAAGGTGGTATTTCGTAGCAATGGCCATTAGTTCGTCCATCGCACAAGTTTGTCCAAACAGATGAACGGCAATAATAGCTTTGGTTTTGGGCGTGATTTTGGCTTCTAGTTTCGAAATATCTAGGTTGAAGGTGTGCTCGTTTACCTCTACAAAAACAGGTTTTAAACCTAACAATGCAGTAGCTTCGGCAGCCGCCACATAGTTGAACGAAGTGGTAATGACCTCATCGCCAACCTGTAAGCCAAGTGCCATGAGAGCTATTTGCAAAGCATCGGTACCGTTGGCACAAGGCACAACATGTTTTACGCCAAGATAAGTAGCCAGATTCTGAGCGAAAGTCTTGGTTTCTGGCCCATTGATAAATGCGCCATGTTGCTGAACGGTGCGTATTGCTTCGTCCAATTCGTGCTGGAAACCTCTATGCTGACCGACAAGGTCGACCATCTGGATTTTTTTAGAAGTATGTGTCAATTCGGTCATTGAGATAGAGTTTTAGAGCAACAACAAAGTAAAGGTAGAAATAGCCTTCTATTTTAACCATTTGCGAAATTCAGAAAGTATTTCGCTCGACACTTTTGGTTCAAAATAGTCTAAGGCTAATCTATTGGCATCCAATTCGGCATAAAATATACGGTGTTTTTGTCTGAAAAACAGGAAACTGTATACACTCGGAATAGCATATAGAAAGTAGAATTTCAGCAAACCGTATTTTCTAGCTTGTAGCACATGCCCAAATTCGTGCATGATGAGAAACTGATCTTTTTTGCCCACAAAAATGCCCACAGGCGGCAAGGCAAAACCCGAATTTCGCAAAAACTTTAATTGTCGTACACAGATATCTATCATTTTTATTCGCCTAGCCAAAGGATGAAAAACGCTAATACAATAATGCCATTAAAAAATGTAAGAATGGTGGGCAAAACCATACTTTCGTTCAGCCGAAAGAACAGCACATAAATCGAAATCAAACATATGATCCCGAACAAAAGCATCAACTCATACAGACCGTCCAATTGTTTGAACACGATTTTGCCCACCTGAATTTTGCGATGAACGCCCAAAAGTGGCGTGTTAACAAACAAAGCTTCGTCCGATCGCAGTCCAATTGCTTCCTCGTTTCGCTCGATTGCTTCCATGTTGATCTGTTTGCCTTTTTGCAAAAACAAATTATAAATCACCCTGCTGCCCACTTCCACTTTTTCAGGTCTAAAATTGGGGTACGCTTTCTGAAAAACAGACGAACTAGGCAAGTAATGATCCAAGAAAATAAGTCCACTAAAAAGAAATATAACTAATGAAATATATTTCATTTTAATATTGAACGCCCGATTTCTTGCGATAGCGAAAATGATTTTTTGTTGTTTTTCTTCGGGTGTTTCTTTGTGTCCGCGCCTCCTTTTGCGCAGATCCTGAGGTGCTTCTGCAAAAACGGGAGCCGAAAAAGTGGACGTGTTTTGATATTCCAACTGCTGATCGTACATCCATTTCAGATTCGTATTTCCTAACACCGAATAGGCCTCGTTTATTTCGGTCAGAATAAAATGGGCGTTCGGATCAGGATTGACGTCTGGATGATATTTCGAAGCCAGCCTTCGGTACGAACGCTTGATCTCGTCCAAGCTAGCCAGCCTTGGGACTTTCAGTATTTTGTAATAGTCTTTCAAATCGAAGGTAAATGACCTCAAAATTTAATAAAAAAACACATTCAAAAACGAATAAGTATTTTGTTGAAGAATAAGCTCTGTTTAAAACGTGTCTTAGTAGGATAAAAATATTAATACCCTAACTTTGCATGTTAATAATAGACCTAGGTTTAAACAGAAATTCGATGAGATTTATTACATCCTCTTCCGCACTTTTAAAGCAGCTCTCCAGCATCAACGGAGTGATTGCTTCAAATCCCATTGTGCCAATATTGGAGAACTTCTTGTTTGAAGTGAAAGAAGGAACGCTTACGATTACCGCTTCGGACATGCAAACCTCCATGATTACCGAGATGGATGTAGAAGCGAAAGCTGCAGGAAGCATTTGCGTGCCAGCCAAAATCCTAATCGATACGCTAAAGAATCTTCCAGAACAACCGCTTACTTTCACGATAGACGAGGAAACGTACAGCATTGAAATCAGTTCGGATAGAGGTAAATACAAGCTTTCGGGTGAAAATGCCACTGATTTCCCCAAAGCACCGATCATCAAAGGTGGTGACGCATTGGAACTTCCTTCGGATATTTTGCTTCGTGCGATCAATATGACTTTGTTTGCGGCTAGTAATGACGAGCTTCGTCCTGCAATGACGGGTGTATACATCAACATGACTGATACCAATGTGACTTTTGTAGCCACAGACGGCCATCGTTTGGTGCGCTACCGCAGAGTAGACATTGCATCGGATGCGAATACTTCGATCTTGATTCCAAAGAAAGCCTTGACTTTGTTGAAAAACTCCTTGAATTCCGATAACACGTTGGTGAAATTAGAATTCAACACGTCAAATGCTTATTTCAGCTTCGGACATACCAAAATGATTTGTCGTTTGTTGGACGAGCGTTTCCCTGATTACGAAAACGCCATTCCTGTAAACAATCCGAACAAATTGAATATTGACAGAAGTGAGTTCTTAAATTCATTAAAAATCACTTCGATTTATGCCAACAAAACTACCCATCAAGTAAGGTTGAAAATGGCAGGAAGCGAATTGCAAATTTCGGCCGAAGACATTGATTTCAGCAACGAAGCCAACGAACGCCTTTCTTGCGATTTCACTGGCGAAGATTTAGAAATTGGTTTCAATGCCAAATTCCTTTTGGAAGTATTGAACACGATGGATTCTAAGAAAATCACGGTCAACCTTTCGGCACCTAATCGCGCGGGTATCATCAACCCAACCGACCAGAACGCTAATGAAGATTTGATTATGCTCGTGATGCCGGTAATGCTAAACAGCTACGCATAAGGCAAAAAGGACTATACATTGCGATCAATAAAAAAGCGATGAGATCTTTAAGATTTCATCGCTTTTTTATTGATTCAGAAAAAAGTTTGAAACGTCTATCCTTTCTTCACACCTCTGAAAATCCCGTAGCTACCAAGCCCTAATACTTGTAAACGATAGGTGATAGATACACGCAATACGCCAAGGCCATATTGTACACTTCGTTTGAAATTGATACTACTTGCTTCTTCGAAATACTTCGTTGGACACGAAACTTCGCCCATTTTGAAGCCAGCATACGCGATTTGTCCGAGCATTTCATTGTCGAATACAAAATCGTCATGGTTGTTTTGGAGCGGAAGAGCATCCAAAACTTCGCGAGAAAAAGCTCTGTAACCTGTGTGATATTCAGAAAGTTTCTGCGACATCATAATGTTTTGGAAAGCGGTCAGGAAACGGTTTGCGATGTATTTGTACATCGGCATTCCGCCAGCCAGAGCTCCTTTGCCCAAAATGCGAGAGCCGAGCATCACATCAAACAATCCCTTTGCAATGGGATATACCATCGCCTCTATTAAGAGTGGAGTGTATTGATAATCAGGGTGTAACATCACTACAATATCTGCACCGTTTGCGACAGCCGATTTGTAGCATGTTTTCTGATTGCCACCATAGCCCGTATTTTTCTCGTGACGAATGACTGTATTGATTCCTAATTCTTTCGCTTTTGCAAAAGTGGCATCGCGAGAATGGTCATCTACTAAAATTACTTCATCTACTATGTTGAAAGGAATCTCGCGATAAGTGCGTTCCAAGGTAGATTCTGCATTGTAGGCGGGCATTACCACCACTATTTTTTTACCACCAATCATAAAGTGTCTTCCAGATACAATCGACAAATGTAAAGACTGCATTTGTATTTACCTGAAAAACTTCGCAATTAGTACTTATTATGAACCAGCATCGTCACTATTTCGTAGACAAGCCATAGAACAATCCCAAAATGAGATTTACCACGCCCATTTTTAGTAAACAAACGATAGGGATATTCTACTATGTCCTATTATTTTTGATTTTTGCCAGTTGCAAGTCTAATATTCCGAAGATGAATCCTAACATACGTGTGCATTTCAATAAACTTGCTATTTCGTGGAACGGAAAAGACCGAATGCTTGGCGGAATGCCTCAGTTGCAAAATACTGTCATAAAATACCATGAAGTTCATGCGATCGAAAAAGACACAACGCTTACGTTCGAGTTTGTGCACAATTTTAAGGATCATGTAGAAGTAGAAGCACGGATTTCAGAAAAAAACAGTACCATCTTGTTTACTCTAAGTCCGAATAATTTTCACTCGCAAAAAGCAGTCGATTTCGTAGGAATTTTCTTCGACAAAATAGAAGAAATGAAAACAGGCAATGCCTTTCACAAATATGGCCCAGTAGGTGCGTGGACACACCCAAGCATTGTACATTCGGAGACTGAAATCGAAGACAATGACAATCAGTTCTTTATATGGAAATACGAAGATGGGACATATGCTGCATGCTTGCCTTTGATGGGTAAAGGCTATGTGTCTTCCATTGGAAAATATCAAAACGCTATAGGTGTAAAAGCTTATCATAGTATGGATGGCCACAATGAATCTGATATTACAGTGCTTGCGATTGCGTTTGGTTCTGAACCTTCTGTGGTCATCGAAAACTTGTACAATGTTTCGTTTGGAATGAGTGAACAACGTGATTCGCTTTTGAAAATGAAGCAGTTACCTGCGATGTTCAGCCAGTTGGGTTGGTGCAGTTGGAATTCGTTGGGACATGACGTGAGCCATGACAGCTTGATCGAAGCCGCAAAAAGTTTTCAACAAAACAAAATACCTGTCAAATGGATGTTGATAGACGATGGCTGGCAAGATGTAACAGGTCGAAATGGAAAATTAAAAAGCTTTAAGCCCGATCTGTCCAAATTTCCACTTGGGTTGAGCCATACGGTACACATGTTAAAGCAAGAATATGGAATCGAAAATGTAGGAATTTGGCATACTTTGAATGGCTATTGGGCAGGAATTGAGCCCGAATCTGATTTAGGAGAAAGGTACCGAGACGTTCTACATGCCTATACCGACAAAGTCACTTGGACGGAAGTTGAACCTTCCGTCTTTTTTTTGCCCAAACCAGAAGGTGGAGAAGTGTTTTATTACGACTGGTACAAATACCTTTCAGAACAAGGAATAGATTTTGTAAAGGTTGATAATCAATTGATTGTCGAAAAAATAGGTGTAAATAAATTGAATTACAATTTATGTTTAAAAGCTCTTCAAAATAATTTCCAAGAATCTGCCAAAACGCATTTTAATGCTCAGGTGATGAATTGCATGTGTCTGATAAATAGCGTGTTGCATCATTTGGAAAACTCTGCAATAGTACGCAGTTCGGAAGATTATTTTCCAGAAAACGAATCTTTCACGATAAAAGCAGGCAATGAAGCGGTGCATGTATACAACAATATTATGAACAATGTATGGTTGAAACCGTTGGCGATTACCGATTTTGACATGTTTCAATCACATCGGAAACATGCGCATTATCACGCACTGGCTCGTGTGCTGCACAATGGCCCGATTTATATCACCGATTTTGTATCGCAGCACAATTCAGAATTGATCGAAAAAACGTGCCTTAAAAGTGGAGTACTTTTGAAAGCAACCTGTCCATTATTACCCACGAATGACTGTCTTTTTCAACCGCTTGATTCTGGCATTTTCACAGCAAGTAGCCAATTCGAGAACGTCATTTTATTGGGCGCATGGAACACAACGGCATATTTTCAACAGAAATCATTTAATTTAAGCGAAATACTTAGCGAGAAATCTGGCTATTTGGTGTTTGATTGGAAAACTCGAAAAGCCACTATTCAACGGTTTGAAAATCAGATCGGGATCCATTTGGAAGGGTTAGAATGTGCTCATTTTCTTTTGTATGAAATCAAGCACGATTTTGTCCCGATAGGAATTACCGACAAATACATTTCTGCTTCCACCATCGAAGCCTTGACATTGGGCGAAAACAAAGCGTTGGTTCACCTAAATACCACAGGACATTTTATGGCGTTTTCGAAAAATGAAATACAAAGTGTTCAGAACGAAAACGGTATTCAAATCAAGTTTGTCCAAACAAATGGAATCTTAGAATTGAATACCGATACGAAAAAGCTGGAAGTGTTTTTTAGTTAGTTATTTAGCAGACCCTAGTTAGTTACCTATCAGTATTGTAATTGTTTAGGCGTTTTTATTCAGGCACTATTTCGTTCGTAGTTTTTACCTTAGGAAATACCGATTTGCGGATTCTAATGCTTAATATTTAAAACATTGGAATAGTACACTGCACCCGCTTCGCCAAATGCACGCACTTGAAAGACTGCCAAAGTCTTGTTGTAGACTAATTCCATTTTTTGGAGATTGATCAATTCAGACACAGGTTTCATTTCTTGTTCATCATTTTGCTTGGCATAAAGCACATATCCTTTCAGCTGTATCTCCTTTTGATGTTGCCAAGTGGCTACAAGTTTGCTTTTGTGTTTTTTGACTTTCAATTCTAAACCGATTTCTCCATCTACTTTTGGTTGAAATGTAAGACATAACGTATCGGATGCTTGAGAAATATTACCAGTACTGTCAATGGCTTTTATCCAGATAGAATTAGGCTCTTTTGTGTATCTGGGAACAAATAAGAATTGATTTTGATCTCTTGAAATTAGTTGGCCATTCATTTTCAGATCGTTACTAGAAATGGTCTTGGAGAATACTTCGTATCCAACGATGTCTTTCTCTTGATTGGAAATCCATACGACCCGAATAGAATCGTTTTGTTGCGACACTTTCTTGAGAAAAGGTTTGTAGGGTGGTGTTTTGTCAGGAATTTTCAGCGTTACAGGAAAAGATAATTTGCTTACATTCAAGCTACTATCTAATGAAGCCAGGCAATAACAAACATTTCCTTTTCGATTGCTCGGTAAAGATTCTGTAAAATTTGGGTGGCGAGTTGGTTTTGCATTTAGAAGCAAAAAGGTGTTAGGCAAACAGGAATAAGAACGGTAAATACGATAACCTAAGAAATCCTTTTCTAGGTTTTTTGCCCAGTTCAATTTTACTTTTGCGCTATCAACAGATGCAATGATCTTTTCAGGAATGGCTGGTGGAAAGGCGTCCAAGTTTTCGACTGGAAAAATGGCACTACTAGATTCGTTTCCAGCACCGTCAATTGCGGACAATTTGTAATAGAAAATGCCCGTTTCCGACATCATATCCGAAACGGAAGTGTCTTGAATAGCGATCTTTTTTACCACACGAAAAGTCCCATCTCGCTTTGTAGCACATTTCAACACATATTCTTTGGCATCACTAGACGATGCATTTTTCCAGCTAAAAAACACTTGCCCAGACTCTACTCTAAATGTGGTATTGATAGGCGCAAGAGGAGGTGTTTGATCTGGAAACACAATCATTTGCGAGGACGAATAAACCGACTCATTTCCAAAAAAATCTAAGGCGGCCAATTTGTATTCGTACGTATTTCCTTCTTTGATATTTCTGTCTATCAACAAAAAATCTTTGTCAAAGGCTTTTCCCTTTGCGTCCTTACTCTGAACATCCATGAAAGGCTCTTTATTTAGTTTCATAAACCCAGAATCGACCTTGGATTTTCGGTAAATGTTGACTGCAAAGAAACGCTCTGGTTCGTTTTGCCATTTCAAGCCTACTACTTTTCCTTGGAGTTTTGCCACAAACATCGTGGGCGAAGAGATTGGGGTATATTCTCCACATGTAATTACGGCCGATTTCTGCAACAAATCTTCGCTTCCTTGGTGTGGAAGCACTATTTTGTATTGGTACGAAGCCCCTTTTTGTACGGAAGTATCCGTAAACGAAATGCCCAAATAAGTGGCAAATACGGTGTGTTCAAACGATTTGACCATCGCCAATAGCAAGGGAATGCCTTTTAAATTGGCTAATGGCGTTTTGTTGACTACCTCAATGGCTGGCAAAAGCGCACTGTCTTTTTTTATCTCAAATAACAATTTCTGGGCCAACGGGGAAGCCTCTTTGTTTAAATTATCGATAGAGATATTTTTCATTATTATTAATTCTGAAGACAGCTTCTGCCAATCATTACTAGGAAGAATCCTTCTGTACACCAAGCAACCTTTCGGATAAAACAATCGGTTGGAGTACCACTTTAGCTGAATCGAATAATTGCCTTGTTTCGCAATGCCATTGTTCTGTACTAAAACTCTAGCACTTGGATTTTGAGCAAACAAATCAAGAACAAACAATAGTCCAAAAAAAATAATCAACCGGCTCATAAATCTTTATTGAATTCCATCCCAAAATCTACCCCAGAGCCTAATACGGATAGAGAACAATTGGCTCTACCATTGACATTTGAATTGGGAATAGTACGAAAAGCGGCATATGCATCCAAATCAATTCCTGCAAAATCAAAAGTACCACTCTTGGCTTTACTACTATATCCAACACCGATATGAGCATTCGCCCAAACATGTACACTAGCATTTAAAACTCCAAAAGAAGGATTATACTGAATTGCACAATCTCCCCTAAAACCTGCATTTGCATTTGCATATGCCCAAACATCGCACCCTGCCACGCCAATTGTAGGACTTTTGAAGTCCAATTTGAGGTTTACACCCAAACTAGCAATCAGTTTTTCTCGATTTATGCGTAAAGAAAAATCTCCTTTCAGCCAATCCGCACACAGAAGACGGTATTCCGAAGGACCCAATTGTATATACCAATCATCTTTGGAGAAATAGAATTCTGAAGGACTTTGTGCGCAAATGAGAGGGTTGGTCAATTTCATGTTTGACTTACCATAAAAACATTCTTTTTCCCTATTATCAAACGCGATAAAGGTCTTTCCTGTGATATTGGCTTTGAGCGCATACACGTTTCCATCCAATGAAAGTCTGTATTTTCCCCCTTCAAAAAACTGCACCATTAGTTCCACATCAAAATTAAATAATGAGCCATCTGTTGTAGACATGTCTGCAAAGTAGGCCTTCAATGCCACAGCATATCCAGATTGAGCATTAGGAGTCACTTTTTTATTTTCATCAATCAACATTCTATTCGCAACCTTTCCGCCTGCTCCTGTAAACTGCAAAATTGGAGGAACTACCCCTATCTTCAAACCTCTAACACTGACATCTACATACCAAAAATTAAAACCATCCCTTTTTCCATTGATGTATTCTGCGGCTATATCAAATACAGGCTTCACCTTCATATGCACTCTCAACATGCCTCGCCAAGAATTTCCCCACAATGGATCATCTCGTTTTATGCTAATCATGCCTTCGATATCAGCCGATTGCGCAACGATTTTTACATAGGCAGAATCTATTTTGATGATTTGGTCTATTTTTCCATTTTTGATTTTATCTCCTAGATTCGAAAAGTCAAATTTTATGTTTCCCCCTCCTGATATATTAATATTATTTACTTCATCCAATTTTTCTCGGCTTATATAATCTAGGGCGATATCTCGAACATACTGCGTAGCAATGCTTTCCAATCCAGAACTTAGCAATTCATCTTGAGCTGCATTCAAAATAGCCTGATAATTAAGATCGTTCAGAATATCTGACGCAGTGCTCGTTATCATATTCTCTATTGTCCCATAGTTTATCTTATCTTCCAAGCTATTGGACGTATTTTGCAACAATTCATCCAAATCTTTATTTAGATCCATGGATGAAAATTGATTATTCGCAGCCTTGTTAATGTTATTGACAACTTTCTCTTTTATCTCAGCTTTGATTTCCTTTGCCAATGCGAGTACGATTCCGTTTGTGATTGGAACAGTGATGTTTTTATTGGTAGACGAATTGATTGATTTTTTAAACTGAACCAAAGTTTCCTTCTTGATTCTAGACATTACCTGTCTAATTTCAGTCTCTATCTTGAAACCATTTTTCTTTGCAAGATTGACCAGTTGTGTATCTATTTTATCGAACACCTTTTTGATGCTTGGTTCTGAAGCATTGTATAGCTTGGTATTCAACACCGCAATTTTACCAGTGATTTTTGCATTAAGTTTCTTAGTAGTACTGTCTATTTTACTATTGAATGGCTTTAAAATCCTTTCGGTCAATAAGCCGATTATGATTTGTTTGGAAGCCTCCAAATCTAGAATTTCAGAGAGCGCATCTTGGTTATTATCCGCTTTTTTGTCTTGGTTTTGAATACCTACTTTTATTCTGTTGACAGCCGAAACGCCTTTTGCATCCAACAAAGGTTTGATCATTTCCAAAGCCTCCACGATGTCTTTCATCGGATCGGGCGATTGGGTGGAAGGTTCCGAAAATTGCGGCTCGTATGAAGCGGGAGTTGAAGTGCTTGCTGATGTATTTTCAGGCAGCGTCACACCTTTAAACACTTCTTTGATAGAAGATTCCGTTTTCTTCAAGTCCGAAATCTTGACCTCAAACTTGTCTCTGCTCCAATCGGGGGCGAAAGCTGTGGTATTAGTTTGATTGTTGTTTTGAGCTGAAGTGGAAAACGAGCCCGAAATAAATGAGCTTGGCATCAAACTATAGAGATTCACTTGGGGCGCCTCTTTACCACCAGCCACATCATCGCCAAGGTTTATTTTGGCCGAAGTGCCTATGCCATACAAGCCATTGTTGCTTCCTGCGCCAATAAAGTCAATGTCTATATCGAATGTTTCAAGTTTCGATTTGACTACTTCGGGAAGCGTGTACGTTCCGTTAGGCGTATCGAAACCTATCTCATACGTTCCAAATGCGTAAAAATTGGTGATATTGGTAAGATTCAGCCCGATGTATGGCCAAGTGAAGTCCATCGCAATACGCAGTTTTTCTTGGTTTTCGAACACGGCCGTTTTGATGGCAAGCGTCATTTCTTGCTGGCCAGCGTTGGGGTTGAATGTGTAGGATTTGTTCTGAATATCCGTCAAATATCCCTGCGAGAAACCGTTTTCACCAAGATTAGCTTCGAACGCAAATACTGTTTTCTCGCTCAAAAATGGCAACACAATTCCCCCTTTCAACAATCCATCGTTAAACACATTTCCAGCTATGTCGATCTGGAATGCATTCAGTTTGGCTGGAAAGGAATTGAAATACGAAGCTTCGCTGATGGCAAAGGTGTCTTTCTGCAAAAACGTCAACCCTTTGTAATCATAAAAAAACCGATTGCCAGCTATGCTAAAGTTGTGCCTGATTTCTTTGCTGAAAATGATTTGGTGTTGGGCATCGACCAGCGTTTTGTAATCAAGGTCATAATTCAAAACCGAAATGCCTTTCCACAATACATCGGAAACTGCCATTGGCGATTTCGTTTCAGATAAGTCTATCTCAAACTGCTTTGGTAATAAATAGATATTGGTGGTTTTGGCCAACTGAATAGCTTCGGGTTGTTCTTTGCCGATGATGTACAACAAATCGGGCGCGAGCGAAAATGGAAACCTGACAGGCTTTTCTTTCACGATCAACAATGATTTTGGCACTTCTACAAAACCACTGAAACGCGCTTCGTAGGTATTTTCGGAAAGCAAAAACTCGGTATACTTATCTAGCTCGAGGATGAACTGATTGGGGTCAAGAAGTTCTCGGTGAAATGGAGCATCTAATTTGGCGAGTCCATTCAGTTTGAAGGTATTGAAGTTGAACCAATTGGCACGGGTGAAAACGGTATCCAATGTTCCTGTTTGGCTCAGGTGCGGAAAACCCCAAGCCACATTCGCTCGTACATTCAAGCCTTCCACGCCTAGTCGCAACTGGTCGATATAGGCAAAAGCCAAGTTGTTTTGTGTCGATACAGGCGTGAGCGATACTCTAATTCTTTCTTTACTTGAAAGTTGTTTCAAGATTTCGCCTTTTTCCAACACATAATTTCCAGCTACTTTTTTTAAGCGAATGTTACTGAAATCGACCTGAACTGTATCATATTTACCCATCGAAAATGCGCCTTGCCCCGAAAGGTTTTGAAGGTCAGTGGTTTCAAGATGTGTAATGGTGACGGTATGCAACCCTGCGTAGAATTTATCTACCATCGGTGGCCCGTTGAATGTTTGAACGATGCTTCTCCCTACTTCGGTAGTGTTGGTGGTGGCTATTATTTGCCAAGCATAGCGTTTCCCTTTTTCGGGAAGCAAGTCGGCCAGCAAGGAGGCTCCTTGCCCGTTGATCGAATTCACATTTCGCTGAAACCAAACTTCGTTATTGGCCATCGCATCTTCGGTCGACTGATTTTCAAGCACTTCTACTACTCTCAGTTCATAAGCAACCGCTTGTCCTTGAACACTTTTCTGCAAACCATTCCACGTAAATGTTGTATAATAATTGTTGGGAATAGTGGCATTGTTCAACGGTTCTGACAAGCCAATCCTGTTATTTATTGGGTAACCAAAATAAAACCAACATACCTTGCTTAGGCCATTGTTCTTGTAAGTTGTTCGGCCCACAGGTTCATTTGCTTGGATGGTGTAGAGATAAGTCTTGCCCTGATCCAAGGAAGGTTCGGAATTGGAATACAAAAGCGAAGGATTGGAAAGTAAATCTGAACTGTAAACCGGCAAAGCCTTTCCGCTTGGTATCGCTGTGACAGGATTTGCGGATAAGTCGGTGAGTTCGTAGAGTTTTAGCTGGTATTCGCTATTGGCCGAAAAGGAGGCATAGTCTTGCCAAGTGAAAAGGATCGTTTGCGGATTGGTTTGGGTAATCAAAGCTCCTTCGCATTGCGGTTGCAAAGGCAGTGGTGGATCTTTATAAGTAATTTCTGTGCTAGAGCAGGCTTTGTTAGAGATGCGTTTGCCTGTATAGAAATCCAATACTTCCACACAAAAGCTATAACGACCTTCGGGCAGTTTACCATTTTGCGCCAAAGATTGCGTTTGTCCTTGTACATCCAAATTGGCCAACGAAAAGTAGGCCGACAAGGTTTCTTGTCCAAACGTTTCGGGAGTTCCTACCTGTACAACGACTGGCGCATTGGGTTTGAAATTGGGTTTCGATTGCAATTTCAGGTTGTTGCCTTCTATTGTCACCCTGAAGTAAATGTTCCAACTCGACTCGTTAAAATCCTGAAACAACACATTCAGATTCAGAAAATCTTGATTAGGATCGGCATAGTCGGAAAGGAAAATAGAATTGGGTGGCTTGATAGAAAGATTGGCCACCAACGGAGTGACGATTTGCGAATACGCATTGCCGATGAAGAGCAAAAAAATAAGGACTTTGGTAAAAAATAACTTCATCGAATTAAACACAACAAATTACTTAGCCTGCAAATGTAAATGTTTTTTGCAGCTACTCTATCCAACGGATTAAAATCCGTTGTTATAATATTGGACGTTCCTACGGAACTATTACATACTCTTTTTTATTAGAGCCGTAGGCTCGGTGCATATTGTTGGGCTGGGTTTTAACCCAGCTCATTTCAAATACTGAACGTTCTTCTTGTGCATCCAGCCACGAGTGATGGTCTTGCCTTCAAAACGAATAAACAACCAATCGCCTTTGGTTTCTTCCACAAAAGCTATATCGCCTTTCAGCAAAAAAGATTTCTTCGGTTTGGCTTCCGATGCGTCTTGGTAGAAGAAGGATTTTGGGGTGGTGATGGTAATTTTGGGGTCGGGTTTGCTTTCAGCAGGAATGTCATCAGTAAAACCAAATGGGAAATAATCATAATAATTGACAGAATCGATTAATAAAGGTTTTGAAAGCTTTTTATTTTTTATTTCCTTAATTATTCGAGATTCTCTATAATCCACCTCAGCAGCGTAAATTGTTGCTTTATCAAGAAAAAATTTATTGTCTTTATTAATAAATTGCATGTCGGTTGCCCATCCTGTTCCTACCTGATTGCCAAATTCCCTTATTACAAATCCATCTTTTGTATAGAACAATTTCAAATCTTGATGAGACACTCCTTCTGTATGTTGATTAAGCAATTTGTAAAATGAATTAATCAACATAAATTTTCCATTTTTTTGTTCTGCGAGCAATAAAAATCTGTAATTGTTTTTTGATGGATCAAGTACATTTCTTTTCCCCATTTTTCGATAATCAACGTCAAGAGCAATAGCCAAATCATTTAAATTATCTTTATTAAAATCTAAATCAAATAATTTAGTTGTCGAATAATTGATGTTTTCAAATCCAGTTAAATCTATGTTACCCAGAACGATTTTCCTCAAATTTCGAAATTGAAAATCCACTTTGGCTAAAGAATCAAAGCTTGCCTTTACTTTTGTATTAAGTTGCGCAAAGGCAATATTAGTCAGAGTAAAAAAATAAATAATTGTAAATTTTTGATATATATTTATTCGCATATTTTAAATTGTTTTTTCATTGCTGCCAGAAGATTTCTCTTCTTATCCTTGTTTGTATCACTTGCGTTTACAATGTTCATAACTCCATCAAAATCATCTTGATCTGCTTCGCTTAAACACCCTTTTAAGGCAAAGAATGCGCATGCAGACATTGCTGCTACTTCAAAATCATTTGAGACTAATTTTGGGTCAGTCACAAAGTTTTTGGGGTTCAAACCTTTTTGGACACAATAATTATACACTTTTAGGTAATTCTCTTTCCAAGTTAGATGTATAAATCCACGTCCCATAAATCCGTCATATGCTGCAAGTGCTATTTTTTCATCATCACCAGCATAATTTTTTGGATTTTTGCACATTTTAAGCCTTTCTCCGCTATAATATGGACTACAATCTGATGTATCAGTTGGACATTTTGGACTATCGCCATCTTTAAAACTATAACATTTTTGACATAAATTATATTTTATGTTACATTTTGAGTAATTAAGATCTTCTTTTAAACTAGACTCATTTTTAAAACCATTGACCTCAACTCCAACTTGCGCCAAAAAATGTGCGATTCTACATGGCGTATTTATCTCAAATGTTTTCATGTACTTATCCAACAAAGGAGCTGCTGCAACTATAAAACCTTGATTTCCTCCGTTAAATGCAGTTTTTAGCATTCCAGCATTCAACAAACCTGTAAATTTCTTCCATCCTTTTATCTTGTCAAACAACAATTTAGCTCGAAATGTTAAACCCATATTTGGGTCATTGCTCATTTTGTTCTTCTTAGTTCCAATGTTTTCCTTGTTAATCTGTGCATAGATGACATTCGACAATCCTTCTTCTAGTTTATAACTTTGCCTTAAATTGTCGAAGTACACATTGAAGCTATATTCTTCCCTTGCGTCTCCCGCTTTCTGGCTGTAGACCAATAAATTTACGAGCACATTTACATCTCCACTATATCTTGATTGTTTAAACAAGTCGGCATACATTTTTTTAACAAATGCATCTAAACCCTTTTTCCTTGCCACTTTCTCAGAATACATAGCATAACCAAAATAAATAATGGTTTTTCGACCCATAGTGTCCAGCTGAAACAAATAACGGTTTGCCTCTTTTATGGCAGCATCCGTAATCAATACTTTATTTTTGCCCGTTTTTGCTAACTGCTCTTTGTAGCCTTTGCGCATATACACATAGGTTGTGTCTTGTTCTCCTATTTGTTCCCTTTGTTCTATTTGGGCTAGGATATACTCCAACTCTTGTTCCATGACAGTAAACTGGCTAATGTCAGGATTGGCCGATGCCGTGAAGGAGGCAAGAAATAAGATAAAAAATAAAAACCTCATTTGGTCGCGGGCAATTGGTTTAATTTCTTTTCTATAAACTCTTTTATGATCGCTTCTATTTTGTTCTGGTTCTGAGCCATTTGTAATGCCAGTTGAAACAATTCTTCCTTCTTGGTGCCGAGTAGTTCATTGACTAAGGACTCCAATTGTTGCGGGTCTTTGATGGTGTTGGCTAGATAGGTCGCCCATGCCAACAGTTTGTCCCGTTGGCCACGAAGTGAATAAGAATCGCTCGCCTTTTGGGCTATTTCTTTCACGTCCTCGGGCAGATTCTCCTTGTCGGCAGGTTCTATATCGGCCACAAATTCATCGGTTTGGTTGTCGCTCGCTTCGCTTGTTTCTTCCTCTGTCTCTTCTGTTTGCGAAAGAATGTTATTGTCATTGAATTCGTTAATTGCACTTATTGCTTCTTCATGTTTAATCTTGTAGGTGCTATCGGTCATTTTATGTTGCTTTTGCAGCGTATCTCTTTTCGTTTTGATAGCTTTCAAAAATGCCTCTTCCAAATCCCCCGCCAACATCCCTATTTTATCCCCCAAACCATCCAAGGACATCTGGTCGGCCAAATCTTTCAGATTGATGGATAGATTGAACATACCAGACAGGAATTTTTTCTTGTTTCCGCCTTGTGCAAAACCTCCAACTTTGCTTTGCAAGAGCACATCTAGTTTGGCTTTCTTCGCTAACAAGGTCGGGCTTAATTCATGTTGAAAAGTGGCCGTGGTGTCGGTAATTGTAAAAAGCAGGATGATGTAAGGTTCGGGCAATTGCTTGAAACGAATGTGATTATAGTCATCAAAGAACTTATTGAGCGCAGGTATTTTGGTTTGAAATAGAAATGCGGGATAAATATGGATGCCTGTTTTCTTCTGGAAATAAAGAGCAGCTTGGTTCAAATCTCCGTCTTTGACAAGGTTGTACAGTTCCAGTCCGTCCGCCACCATGGTGAGTTTGTCGCCCACTTCGGCTTGCACCTTGAGCAATTGCTTTTCGAGGTCTTCCATTTGGGCATGGGAGATACTAGAAAAGCCGAGCAGAAACGATATGAAAAATATAAAACGCAAACTTCTTTTAAATTAACCGACCCAGATGACTTTTAAGTACCAATTCAAAAAATAGAGCTGTAAAACAAAACACGCAAGACAAACACTGTAAAACAGATAATTAGAATACTTCTCTGAAATTTTTTCTCTTAAAAAATATACGCCAGAAAAAGCATTTACCGCTGAAAACTTGACAAACCATGTGTTTATCAAACCTCGATGAACGAACATAGCTTGAAGAACAAAGTTCAACCAAAAGATTGTTTTTAGATGTTTTAACGCATCCTCTTTTTTAATTAACACATAATAAAGAGTGTACAAAAATATAGGAGAGGCAAATACATATCTACTTAATGACCAAAGGCTTCCATGCATGGTAAACAACCGAATGAACAAAACGATGAGCATAAAAGAGGTACAAAGCACAAACAATGATTGTTCGTTTTGAAACTCAAATTTCTTTTTGATGACATCTCTAACGACCAAAAAACCACAATAAAACGACCAAGCCATCGCCAAATAGTCTAACTGCAAAACAAAATATCCTGCA
>JAYVIX010000068.1:0-4566 GCA_043769845.1 Cytophagales bacterium | reverse complement strand
TGGCAGATGATTTGTGTTCTTCGGATTCTTCGGTTTCCACATTAGCAAGTGAAGACGAATATTTACGATATGATATGAATTTTATTTCAATTTTATTTTCAATTTTGAGTTTTTTACGAATGCAATCTTCTACTTGATCGTAGTACAATACCTTGTCGGCCAGACCAAAACGAACGGCATCGGTAGGTTTTCTGATCAACATCGAATCAGAAATGAGATTTAACTTCGCAAAAGGTACTTTGCGAGATTCTGCGATGTTTTTGTAAAGGGTGTTTTGAATACTTTGCAGAAATGAGAAAGTTTGCTCGCGACTGGCGGGGCTCATTTTGTCGAACATCAGCGGTTCAACAGCACTTTTATAATCGCCTACTTTGAAAATTTCTGGTTTCAGATCTAGTTTTTCGAGTGTTCCTTTGAAAAACATGTGTTCGGATTGAAGGCCATTGAATTCCATCAGGCCAGATGGATTGATAAAAACGCTATCGGCAACGGAAGAAAGGTAATAGCCACCTTCAGAATAAAACTCGCTGTAAGCGTAAATGAATTTGCCAGAAGTTTTGAAATCCGCAAGTGCTTTTCTGATTTCTTCAATAGTGGCAATACCTGCTTGCAGTGAACTGACATTCAGATAAATACCTTTTATTTTTTCGTCTGATTTAGCTGTTTTGATTGCTTCTTTTGTATCAATTAACCCAATGTGGCTTGGAGTGGAGATGGGCAAATTAAGGTCGGCAAGTGGATTGTCGTATTCGCGCTCTAGAATGGGTTTGTCGAAAGTCAGTTTCAAAACAGAATTTTCGGCAACCGTTCCAGTATCTTTTGTTTGGAGTGAGGCAATGATCACAAAGACAAAAACCAACATGATTATGCCAGAAATGAAAATGGCCAGTAATGAGGCAAAGAATATTTTAAAGAATGACCACATTGTTTTTGTTTGTTTAATAAGCGACAAATTTAACTGAAAATAGTTGGGGAAGATTCGAAAGCAAAATTGTTTTAGCATGAGTTGTTACATTTTCGAAAAGCATCACAACTAGTTTAGCTGAAATATTACATTACGAAGTGAATAGGCTATTAAAAATTGGATTAAAGTTGTATTTTTAAACTTCTGATTTCCTATCGTTTAGATGATATAAACAATATTTAAATCTTTTTCAGATTAAATCTTGTTTTTCTACTTGTTAAAACATGATATTTAAAACCATGCACAAATTAGGCTCTTGTATCCTTGGAATGCTTTTGACGGTTTCTACGGTATGGGCGCAAGCTCCGAGTATCAGTTCTTTTGCACCATCGAGCGGAGCGGTTGGAAGTACAGTTATTATTTCAGGAATTAATTTTAATGCAACATTAGCTAATAATGTGGTTTTTTTTGGTCGCACCAAGGCTACGGTGACGGCATCATCTACTACAAATTTAGACGTGACAGTGCCTTTAGGGGCCACTTATCAACCGTTTATTACCGTTTTGAATCTTGCTACAGGATTGTCGGTCACTAGTGTACAGCCTTTTAAAATCACTTTTACAGGACTTGTGTCTTTGAATGGAAGGGTCAATTTTGGGACTGGTTTGAATCCCTACTTTGTAAGCAGTGGCGATTTGGATGGCGATGGGAAGTCCGATTTGGCTGTCGCAAACTACAATGCCAGTAGCGTTTCGATATTGCGTAATACTACTTCTGTTTCTGGCACGATCGCTTTTGCAACAAAGGTAGATTTTACGACAGGATCGGCACCTGCTTCGGTTTGTATGGGCGATTTGGATGGCGATGGCAAATCCGATTTGGCTGTAGTGAATTATGGGGCTGATAATGTTTCTATATTTCGCAATACATCTACAATTGGTACCGTTTCTTTTGCAACGAAGGTGGATCTTACTACCGGTTCATCGCCCATTTCGGTTTGTGTGGGTGATGTAGATGGTGATGGAAAACCCGATTTGGCAATAGCCAATAATGCGAGCAATACCGTTTCCATATTTAGGAATACTTCCACGATTGGTGCCATATCTTTTGCTGCTAAAACAGATTTTGGAACTGGTTCATTTCCAGCCTCGGTATGTCTGGGCGATTTGAATGGAGATGGTAATTCTGAATTAGTTGTTGCCAATAATGGAAATGACAATGTTTCTGTTCTTCGTAATACCTCTACATCAGGCACTATTTCCTTTGCTACAAAAGTGGATTTATCAACAGGTACTAGCTCAACTCCAAAATCGGTAGCGATTAGCGATTTGGATGGTGATGGCAAATCGGATCTGGCTGTAGCAAATATTGGAAGCAACACCGTTTCTTTATTTCGCAATACACATACAACTACGACTATTTCCTTTGCTGCGAAGACAGATAATTTAACAGGTATATCACCAATTTCGGTTGCAATTGGCGATTTGGATGGTGATGGAAAATCAGAATTGGCAGTGACAAATAATGGCGGTAAATCGGTTTCTTTATTTAAAAATACCTCTACAATTGGTGCCATTTCTTTTGCAGCTAAAGTAGATTCTACCACAGGTACTTCGCCATATTCGGTGGCGATTAGCGATTTGAACAGTGATGGAAAACCTGATTTGGCTGTAGCGAATAACGCTAGCAGTACGGTTTCGATATTATTGAACAACCCTTCGCCTAGTATTTCATCATTTACGCCTTTGAATGGTATCACGGGGACAAGTGTAACTATTACAGGTAAGAATTTTACTGGAGCGTCTGCCGTCACAATCGGGGGGATAGCTGTTGGTTCGTTTGTTGTAAATAATGCTACAACTATTACTGCGGTAGTAGGGGGAGGCAGTACAGGAGTTATTTCTGTCACAACACCATTAGGAACCGTTTCCTCTAGTGGCACCTTTAACTATATCACGCTTCCTGTTGTTTTTAATGTTACTGGAGGAGGAAGTTATTGCTCATTAGATAGTGGTGTTGCGGTAACATTAGATAGTTCTGAAATAGGAGTGAATTATCAGCTAAAGAGAAATTCGATTGATGTAGGTGCCCCTGTTTCCGGCACAGGTGTTGCCTTGGATTTTGGGTTACAAACTTTAGCAGGCACCTATACAATAGTGGCCAAAAACGCAATCAATCCCAGTGTAACTTCTACAATGAACGGAAGTGCTGGTGTGATTGTGAATCAGGAAACAAATTCCAGCACCACATTAACGGCTTGTGATTCATATTTTTGGAACGATTTGCTATATACTACATCAGGGAGCTACACGCATGTGACTGCAAATGCTGTTGGTTGCGATAGTACTGCCACCCTGAATTTGACTATCAAAAAATCAAGCATTAGTGAAACCACTGTTTTTGCATGTAATTCTTATATGTGGTTTGGACAAACCTACACAACATCAGGAACTTACACCAAAACTGGATATGTAAACGCTGTAGGTTGCGATAGTACTTTAGTGCTTAACCTCACGATCAACTTGCCAAATAGTTCGAATACAAGCGTCACAATTTGTGGCGATTATACTTGGAATGGAATTACTTATTCCACTTCTGGGATAAAATCATTTTCCGCATTGAATCAATATGGTTGTGATAGTACCGCTTTTTTGGATTTGACGATCAATCAACCAAGTAGTTTTGATACTACAGTTACCAAATGCGGTTCGTATGTGTGGGGCGGACAAACATATGTATCAAGTGGCGTATATAACAGAACGGGACTCATAAATAAAAAAGGCTGTGATAGTACCGCAACCCTGTATTTTGTGAATACGGCAAATAGTTTCGATACTACAGTAATTGCTTGTAACTATACCTATACTTGGTATGGGCAGACCTACAATACGAGTGGAATATACAACAGAACAGGCTTGATAAATAAAAAAGGCTGCGACAGTACTGCTACTTTGAATTTAAAAATTGATACATACGAAATTTCGGTAAATGCCAATGCTAATTATACTGCGCCTTTGTGTTTGAATTCGCTTATTGATTTGATTGCAACGCCTAGTTTTACGGGAACACCAGGGATTTTGAATCCTACTTATTCTTATAAATGGACCATTCCTACCAACAATTTAGTGGATTCGAATGGGATGGTGCTAGATTCTGTTTTATTACAAAGTCAAAATCTAAATACTAGTATTTCAAATGATTTGAATGGCGGAGACCAAGTTGTAGCCTTAGTCGAAATATCGACTGATGACCCATGTACCAGCACTGTTGTCGATTCGGTCGTTTTGTCGATTATACCAAGGGGTGTTTGGAACGGAAATACAAGTAATTTATGGTCTGAGGCGAGTAATTGGAGTTGTGGAATTATTCCGAGTAGTCTCACCAGTGCATTTATTGAAGTAGGAGATACAATCATCATTTCGGACGATTACGAAGCCAGCGTCAAAAATCTAAATATCAAAGGGTTGCTGAGTTTTATAGATACCACACATACGGGTGCTTTGAAGGTGTACGGCAATTGGATCAGTACCGGAGATTTTAAGCCAGGCAATGGAACGGTCACTTTTGCAGACTCTAATCAGACGATCAATTCATCCGCCAAAACGAGTGGGATTGAATATTTCAACAATTTAGAAATCGAGTCAGGAAACTATGTCACTTTG
>JAYVIX010000067.1:0-6884 GCA_043769845.1 Cytophagales bacterium | reverse complement strand
GTTTGATCTGATTTTCGAGCTCCCTCATTTTGGCATCCGCTTCAGAAACATCGTATTTACGGATGCTACTAAGAGGTTTCGCCATCAATTTCAAGTAATCCTCGTTCTCTATTTTGCGGTAGAATTTCGGGAAATGGGGCGCGAATAATTCGTTCAACACATTGAACGACACTTGGTCATCTTCCGCATTTTCGTACTTGTTGTTTTTGTACATTCCCTCCTGAATGAAAATCTTCAAGAGCGAAGAGAAGAATATTTTTTCCTGTAAATCGGCCTTTTTGATCTCAAGTTCTTGGCGCAACAAGTCTTTCGTGCGCAGGGTACAAATGCGCAAGATGTCGTTCACGTTCATGAAACGTGGCTTATTGTTCACAATTACACAAGCATTTGGACTGATGCTCGACTCGCAATCTGTAAAAGCATAGAGCGCATCAATCGTCACGTCAGGATCAACGCCTGGTTGCAACTGGATTTCGATTTCTACGTCCTTGGCCGTGTTGTCTATTACTTTTTTGATCTTGATTTTGCCAGAATCGTTCGCCTTGATGATCGATTCTATAAGCGAACCTGTCGTAGTTCCAAAAGGAATATCTTTAATGTGTAAAGTCTTCTTGTCGACTTCCACAATTTTGGCACGTACACGTACTTTACCGCCTCTGGCACCACCGTTGTAAATACTCACATCGACCATTCCTCCTGTCGGAAAATCGGGAAGCATGTTGATGTCATTTCCTTTCAGCACATCAATAGAAGCCAAAATAAGCTCGCAAAAGTTGTGCGGAAGCACTTTAGTAGAAAGTCCCACTGCAATTCCTTCCACGCCTTGTGCAAGCAAAAGCGGGAACTTCATCGGAAGTGTTACTGGCTCACGTTTACGACCGTCATAAGACAATTGCCAAACGGTTGTGTCGCCATTAAAAGCTACATCCAATGCAAACTTTGAAAGTCGAGCCTCTATGTAACGAGCCGCAGCGGCATTGTCGCCCGTGCGCATGTCGCCCCAGTTTCCTTGACAGTCGATGAGCAAATCTTTCTGACCAAGGTTTACGATGGCATCACCAATGGATGCATCGCCATGAGGATGATACTGCATGGTTTGCCCGATGATGTTGGCTACTTTGTTGTAGCGCCCATCGTCCATCTCTTCCATGGCATGCAAAATCCTGCGTTGTACAGGTTTCAAACCATCTTCTATGGCCGGCACAGCACGTTCCAAAATCACATACGAGGCATAATCCAGAAAATAATTCTGAAACATGCCCGACACGGGAATCACTTCGTGTATCTTGTCTTCGCCTTCGTTGGGGGTATTATTGCTGTCTTGAGGAGGTGTATTTTCTTTGCTCATTCATCCACACTTTTCGTGCAGGGCGAAAATAGGGAATTTAGATGGAAGATGGAAAGGTGGATTTAAGAACCCTTATCCTACCATTGTGTTACATCAACATAATCGACAGAAATACTTAAGTTATTATCAATATGAAACCCAATATCATTACCCAATAACGGCTGATATGGTTTCTTAACTAATGTATTTCCATTTATTCTAAACAAATATTGAGATCCTTCTTTTCTAACTTCGATTTCGTTTATTTTAGAATTTACATACCCAGAGTAAACCCAATCTTGAATAGGGGTAAAATAACCATTTATAACATAGACAACTCGTACTGTACCGTTTTTAGATATAAGAAAAGAATAGAAATTATCCCAATTCTTTCGTCCCCAAGTAATACCGTATCCAAAATTCTCAATCCCTTCTTTAAATTTTATCGAGGCTTTTATTGAGAAATTTTTCTCTTCGTCAATTAATACGCTTTGAGCAATACAATAAGAAGGATAAATAGTTTTGTTGGTAAAGAAAAGAGAATCAGAATTGATATTAACATAGACGGAATCGTTATTCTTCTGATACCAAATTTTCGAATTGTCTCGAAAATCATCTCGAAATACACTCCTATGAACATTAGAAGTTTGGGGAGAATGTCCCTTTTTTGCACAAAACTGAAGTGCTAAAGCCAAAATGCCGAGCAATAAGATCCTTATTTTCATTAATTTACCAAAATAGAAACTATTTAAGACAACCTTATACATTTACCATTGAACTATATCGATGTAATCAATCGAAATATCTCTCTTGTTTTCAATCTGAAAACCTATTTCATTACCCATAAAATCTTGATAAGGTTTCTTAACAAGGACGATTCCATTTGCAATAAAAATCAACTGACTACCTTCTTTTCTAACTTCAAGAATGTTTTGATTAGTTTTTATTTGATTTGAATAAATCCAATCTTGGATTCTTGAGATAACCCCGTTTTTGATCGAAAAAGCTGTGAATACATTGCTTTGATTTATTAGAAAAGCATAATAATTATCCCAATTCTTTCTTCCCCAAGTAATTCCATAACCATAGTTAGTAACGCCTCCTAACCATTTGAAGGATACTTTAATTGAGAAGTTCTTAGTTTCATCAAGAAGAATATTTTTTGTTATGCAATATGCACGAGTTTCAATTTTGTTTGAAAAGAAAAGAGACCCATTGTTAATATTTGAATAGACAGTATCATCACTTCCTTGAAACCAGTTATTCGAGTTATCAATAAAGTCATCATGAAAAACTTTCGAGTAAACTATTGGGGTTGGTGTTACTGGTGTAGGTTCAGGATTTACGGATTCCCCTTTTTTAGAACACGACTGAAACAAAACAGCTACAATGGCAATTAATAATACTTTTGATTTCATTGGTTTATTTTTGAAACGATTAATTTGATTTAATCTTTAAAAGTATTAAAAACGAAATCCAAAACAAACTACCTTAATATTTCAATCAATTATTTTAATAGCCCGAAGGGCCTAAAATATGGCTTAAAATTTGGTAACCTCCGATGTAATCGGAGGAACGAAACAACAGGATGCAGATATTCAAGGGGCTATGCCCCCTTGTTAATCAAATCATAGCCTTTCAGGCTATTCAGCGTTTGTACCAGATATCCTGAAAGGGCTTAAATTTGGGTAACCTCCGATGCAATCGGTGGGGTGTTCTAAATTTTTGTTATTACTTTGTAGCAACAATCTGGAGACGTAAATGAATGATTGTCATTCATAACGCTATTTATTTGGTTTAAATCTGATGCGCAAAGACTATTTAAAAGGGGATGGCGATAATCTTTCTTCTGGCGAAAAAGAAGTAGATAAGGCATTGCGTCCGCTTTCGTTCGAAGACTTTTCGGGTCAAGATAAAGTGGTCGAAAACCTAAAGGTATTTGTGCGAGCGGCCGCCCAACGTGGCGAAGCGTTGGATCATGTGCTTTTGCATGGCCCACCCGGACTGGGTAAAACTACCCTTTCCAATATTGTGGCCAACGAACTAGGCGCAGGTATCAAAATCACTTCTGGGCCAGTGCTCGACAAACCTTCCGATTTGGCTGGCTTGCTCACCAATTTGGAACAATTTGATGTATTATTCATTGATGAAATTCATCGTTTGAATCCGATTGTGGAAGAATATCTCTATTCGGCCATGGAAGATTACCGTATCGACATCATGCTGGATTCGGGACCCAATGCTCGGTCGGTACAGATTAGTTTGAACCCGTTTACGCTCATTGGCGCAACCACCAGAGCTGGTTTGCTCACTTCGCCACTTCGAGCAAGGTTTGGGATTAATTCACGCTTGGAATACTATACTGCTCAGCTACTTACGGGTATTGTAGAACGTTCGTCCAAGATTTTGGATACGCCCATCGAACCCAATGCTGCCTACGAAATAGCCCGTAGAAGCCGCGGCACACCTCGTATTGCCAATAATTTGCTGCGAAGAACACGCGACTTTGCCCAAATAAAAGGCAATGGCACGATCACTTTGGAAATCGCCCAAATTGCCCTAAAAGCATTGGATGTAGACCAAAATGGCTTAGACGACATGGATATTCGTATTCTGAGAACGATTATCGAAAAATTCAAAGGCGGCCCAGTTGGACTTACCACAATCGCCACAGCGGTGGGCGAAGAGGCCGAGACCATTGAAGAAGTATATGAGCCATTTCTAATACAGGAAGGATATTTAATGCGTACTTCACGTGGTCGCGAAGCCACCGAATTGGCCTACAAACATCTGAAACATGTACCACCAATGAGGACTGGTACTTTATTTTAAAATCTTTTGAAACAAATCCTTTACATTACGCCCTACTACAAGCCCTCTTGGTTTTATGGAGGCCCACCAAAGTGCATTGCTGAACAAGCGGAATATTTGGCTCAGCATTTCGATTGCAAGATTGATGTGGTGACGCTGAACAAAAACGGAGCTGAAACTTTATTTGATTCTGAGAGCCCAGTAGTGAAAACGGTCGATGGAGTAACGGTACATTACCTACCTGCTGCCAAATCGAAACTGGGCAAGGCGTATTTTTCTTCCCCCAGTCTGAAAAAATATTTGGAGCAGTTCAAAGCCTATGATTTGGTGCATGTACACATGTTGTTCAACGCCTTCTCGACTGCTGGGGCTAGTTTTGCGATCAAACACCGCATACCGTTCGGATATTCGGTGCATGGTATGTTGGATAAGTTTTCTTTGACCCGTTCAAAATGGATGAAACGTGCGCATCGTTTTTTCTACGAAGATCAACAATTGCTCATGGCCAAATTCGTGCATTTCACCACCGAGAACGAACGCAAAAATGCCGCCATTTCTCGTAGAGCCAAAGCAGAAGTGATCCCGCTTGGTATTGTTTTTGAGCCTTTTGTGGAATACCCAAAACTACATTCTTACTACGACCTTCGCATGGTGTATCTGGGCCGAGTGAACCGCAAAAAAGGGTTGGATTTATTACTGAAAGCGATGGCTCAATTGCCCGAAAACATCAAAGACCGTGTAGCCCTAGATGTATTTGGAGAAGATGATGACCATTTCTTGCCTGAACTTCAAGCTTTTGTACAAGAACATAAGCTTCAAGAATTGGTGCAATTCAAAGGCAAACTAAACCCAAGCGAACGCAATCAAATTTTGCAATCGTATGATTTACTAGTACTTACGAGCCATCAGGAGAATTTCGGACTAGTAGTAGCCGAGGCTTTAGATCAAAAGATTCCTGTCCTGATTTCGGACAAAGTAAACCTGTGCGATGAAGTAGAAAACCATCAATGTGGTTGGGTGACTTCGCTTTCTGTCAAAAGCATCAGCAAAAAAGTAGAAGAAGCATTTCGCACACCTAAACACATCCGTGCACAAATGGGCGCAAGAGGCCACGAATACGTGCGCAATAGTTACGCATTTGAAAAAGTAGCAGAGAAATATTGGGAATTGTATCAGAAGTGTTAGGTTTTTGGGAGTGGTTTTTAGATGTCTAAAACTACTTCTTGAACTGTCATTTTTACTTTCCCGATTAGTTTTAAAGCAAAATCAAAAATCAGCTTTCTGAATCGAAGTATTTGCTTCGTTTTCGAACTGAAAAACGTGGTCTACTTTGCCAATGTGAATATTGGCCATGTTTTTTTGCTCTGAAACTACTTCAAACATTAGGCCATTTGACATTTTGATGCTTTTTATTTCTGTTGCAAGCGACCATTTTGTTTCCAATTCTACAAACACCACAGCATAGTCGGTAAACAATTTGGCTTGATCCAAATACGCTTTTTTGAAAGTGAATTTCAATGGCACATTATTTATTTCCATCGAAAATTTCCCTGCGATGTAAGCTGCTATTTGTTTTTGGGTGGCTGCATCAATTTCTTTATCTGCAAATTTGATAAGCGTAAAAGGTTTTTTGGTGTATTGCCCCATCACGGCATCCATGTCTTCCACAAATAGCTTGAACTTCACTTTTAGTTTCTTATCTGCATGTGTGACATCTACCACCGAAAGTTTCAATGGATGCAATGCAAAAGATTGAAAACCAATCAATAGACCTAAAAATAATAATGAATAATTTTTCATAAATTTAAATTCTTTCCATAATTAACACTAACGAAACTCCTGCACCTGCGCCAGAAAAAAACTGAGTCCAAGCCCTGTGGTTTACTTTTTGGACCATTTCTGCCACAAAATACAAGGCAAAAAAGGCGCAAACAATCAACAACTGGCCAATTTCTAAACCGAGATTAAAAGCAAAAAGCGGGAAAACGATAATTCCACTGTCGCCCATCAAGGCATTGAAGAAATTGGAAAACCCCATGCCATGAATTAGCCCGAATACTAAAGCCAAGGCATAATTGTAGGTCAAAAGCCCCGATTTTTCTGTTGATTTATAAAACAAATTGCTAATACTGGTAAAGAAAATGGTAACAGGAATGAGTAATTCGATCAAAGCAGCATTAAACACAATGATTTTGAGTGCCGAAAGTGCCAGCGTCACCGAATGCCCAATAGTAAAAGCCGTGACGAGCAAACCTACTTTTTTCCATTCCGAAATTTTGTAAACCGCACATAGTGTGATGATAAACAAAATATGGTCGAAGCCTTTCACATCTGAAATGTGCGAAAAACCCAATTTTAAGTAAATCAAAAACTCATTCATCAATTATCAACTATTAACTAAAAGATATACCTTCCAAATTCAGAAATGTAACTGAAATACCAAATTTAAAGAGGAATCGTGAATTCAGTGTGCCAAATGCTACTCTAAATCGCTCACTGTTTCCCTTTATATTTGCCAGCCAATAGCCAACGATTATGATCCAATTTTTGCTTCATCCAAAACTGCGCAACCATACCCACAAGGACTATCGGAAAGCCAAAGTTTTTGCTTATATCATGTTGGTTATATTGCTTTTTCTGATTCCCTATTGCATCTATTTTGCACTGGTGTATCCGGAAGATTCAGTCAAAAACTGGAACAACTATATATGTGTCAGCTTGTTTGCAGTTGGGGTATCGATGTTGC
>JAYVIX010000066.1:0-2353 GCA_043769845.1 Cytophagales bacterium | reverse complement strand
TCTGCAATAAGCTCGTACAAATCTTCGCTTTCCAAATAGAACCTTACGGCTGCATCGGTTGGGTCTAGTCCTATTTCTACCATCATGGTAGTGTTGGGCTGACCTTCAAAAATAGGCACACTTATTTTGAAACTATTAGACAAACCCTCTCCCCAGTTGGAAGAATACTTCAACAAATTGTTTGAGTTCCCTTTATTGTCGGCATTTTGCTCTATCTCTTTCTGAATTTTTACAGAAAATTTTTCTACCGAACTTAGAATTTTGCTGTATTCGTCTTTGTCGGGAAAATAGTATTTATTTTTCTTCAACAAATTGATAAGGTCGGTACGGGAAAGTTTGTTTCCTGAATTGATACCAAGCGCTCTCAAATTGTCCGAATACTTCAGCACACCTGTGATTTGATAATAATCGTGCGGATTTTTTTCATCCACCGTCAGTATTATTGTTTTCTTGGGCATATCTACTACCAAGTAACTGTTGTCGGCTTTCGACTTTAGTAGGTCCCATCTTTTTCTGGCAAACTCTACAGGCGTGTCTATATTACCTTCTATCACTACTGCTTTTGGGTGGTGCAGTTCTAGTGCTTTCCCTTCTCTTACGGTTACCTCTTTTAACCCTTCGAGTATTGTAACTTGAATTTTTTCCATGATTTTTATTTTTTAACGATTATCCGTTGGATACTTTATTGCCAAATTCGATTTTCAAATTCCGCTCTCCTGGTAATAGCTTGCGGGAAGAAATAAGCGTACCGTTTGCATCGTAGTAGCCCATTATTCCTTCTTCTTGGTCGTCTAGCAGATAGACGGTTTCGGTTACTGTTTCGGCTTGCGCTCTTACTTCCTTCATTATTATTTTTTGCTCAGATTTGAGCCCTTTGAGCACCTCGCGTTTCTGTTTTGAAATCTCACGGAGCTGCTCTTCTTGCTCGTCTATTTGCATCGAAACATTGGTGATGGATTCTCGCTTGTCTTTCAACTCATCGAACGAAAAGGGACGTTGGAACGTGTAGTTGGCTTCTATCTTGTAGTTCATGGCTTCAAGACTGTCTACCTTGTCCTTGTCGGTCAGGTCTTCGTTTTCAAATAAATTCTGTTTCATCTTTTTTTGGGTTTGGGTTTAACTTATTATTTTCTTTTGTCTGCTACTTCTGGAAATTTTATAAAATTGAACATCCCTCGGATACGGCTAAACTCTCGGGAGCCATAATTGTCTTCCATTTCTTTTTCGTTAAGGTTGGTGGTGGTGTGGGTTTTGAAACCCGCTCTTACTTCATTTTCGTAACGTGATAAAATTATTTCCGACATCACATTTCTCACATTGCCGTAATTTTTTGACATTTCTTCGGTACCCAAATCGTCGAAACAAATACCAATTTCGGGTTGGCCAAACGTAACATCCGGATTGGATCTCAGTAAATGAAAATACTTTTCAATGGCTTTGTAGCCCTCTTTTGTGTGCTCTCGCTCCACGGTTCGGCAGGGTATTACGGCAAAACTTTGTTTCTGATTTTGGGCAAAAAGTTTCATGCACGTGGTCTTTCCACAGCCTATTTTCCCTATGAGCATTATACCTTTTTGGAGCGATAAGCCATTTTTTTCAAACGCTTTATCGTCTGTGAAGTAGAGCGAAAGTAGTTTGTAAATGCGCTGTTCGTCTACATTTAGCTCAAACTTTGCATTGGTATTTCCACTGTCCTCTAGGTATTTTTGCCCTTTTTCTAGGATTAATTTGTAAAAATTTTCGGCACTGTAGGTAGTGTAAATTTTTGGTTGTTTTAGCTTTTCCCAGTACTCCATCTCCCGTATTTTTGCCCTTTTGGTGGTGAAGCTGTCGTAGATCGATAGGAAAACTTCTTCCTCCGTGAGCAACTCAAGAGCCTCGGAAAGACTTGTCTTTTGTTGAGCTGGCAGATGTTGAGTAAAGTTTTGAATTTCCTTTTTTAACGTTTTTTCCATTGTTTCCATTGGTTCTTTCCTTGATTTGATTCAAAATATTTTCGATATTTTTGGCAATACTTTTGAAATTTATTTGCTTGGAATAAAATTCGTCTAGCAAACTCCAGTTGCTCATCAGCGACTGAAACATTTTCACAATTTCCTCAGGGGCTACCTCTTCCGTGGGGTGACCACGAGCTTTGGCTTGCTTCTCGAAGGTTTTTATCACATGGTTTACACCCACATTATTTTCGTAGTCAGGTACATAGCCAAGTTCAAACCGCTCTTGCCAACTTGTCAGGATAGCTTCCCTTGCGGGGTGTTTGCCCTTTTTTTCGCCCCCCTGTGTGTATTTTTTTTCCTTTTCGGGAGGCTGTTCTGGTGGCTTTTCGATTGGTATACCCTCATTTTCAAAACTT
>JAYVIX010000065.1:0-5441 GCA_043769845.1 Cytophagales bacterium | reverse complement strand
ACAATGAAAATTTACTCACATTTACTTTTAACGGAATTTCTTTTTCATTCAACGACAAATTAAGATACCAGTACAAGCTGGAAGGTTTTGACGATAAATGGTCGTTATTGACCGAGCAAAACTTTGTGACTTACAATAAGTTACCTTCGGGCCAATACACGTTTTTGGTCAAATCGCGCAACTATGCAGGGATCTGGAGTGACGAAGCAACAGCTTTGCATTTCACGATCACGCCACCTTATTGGGAAACTTGGTGGTTTCGAATTCTTGCTGTTTCCTTGCTGTTTGGAACCGTGTACACGTTTGTAAAAGTGCGAACGGCAAGTTTGAAATCGCGAAATGAAGCCTTGGAGATAGAAAAAGCAAAACTAGAACGAGAAATAACCGAACGTAAAAAAATCGAAAGCAAACTTCTAAGAAGCGAAACAAGTCTTCGAAATACCAACCAAGAACTTAATACGCTTATTTACAGAGCTTCACATGATTTGCGTGGGCCTGTTTCTACCATTTCGGGTTTGGTGAATGTGGCCAAATTACGAATTGTAGAAAAAGAAGCATTAAGCTTTTTTGGGATGATCAATACATCGGTCGAAAAGCTAGATTTGATTCTGAAAAAGCTATTTTTGGTCTCGGAGATGAAGCAAAACGAAATTCATCCAGAACTTTTTAATCCAAAAGATTCCATTTTCGATGTTTTGAATACTTTTGCGGAACCAATTGCCGAAAAAGAATTTAGAACCGAAGTGATTGACAACGTTCAACGTAGTTTTTACAGTGATAAAAAATTGTTTGAAACCATTGTCAAGAACTTGATCGATAATACCTTGATGTATAGTCGAAAAACAGATTGCCAACTTTCTATTTCGATCGAAATCATTCAAGGCGATTTGGTGATGAAAATGTGGGACAATGGAAAGGGAATCAGAACAGAGTTTTTGGACAAAGTATTTGATATGTTTTACAAAGCCAGCGACCTTTCTACCGGAAACGGTTTGGGCTTGTACATCGTCCGCAATGCGATTCAGCTTTTGCAAGGCGATGTTTTTGTGAAAAGTGTGGAAAATGAGTTTACCTTAGTAGAAGTACATATACCAGAAAATAAGACCCTATAAAATTTCAGCGTATGCAAATCAGTGAAATGAACAAAGCCCTTAATGAACTAGTTGAAAAACGTAATCAACTTGCAGCATTGAGCTATTCCGATCCTAAATATGACGACTTAGAAGAGGTTTTGCACGACCTAGAAGACGATTTTTTGGATGAATACGGAGACGATTTTGAAAAAATATTGACCGATGTACACGACAAAGATTTTCCAGAAAGTGACGTTCTTTCGCCCATTGCTTATTTGGCAAAAAAATACGTGATCAAAACCACCCATACCGATGGCCGAATAGATTACAATATCCCAGCCAAAGACGGAGTTTGGGTAGAAGCATACGCTTTGCCAGGCAAAAATGTGCGTTTGGTTTTAGTACCCAACCCGCCTCGATTGATTATGCAAATCGAAAAAGGCGAATCGAAGGAAATTTGGAGCGCAACTAAAGATGCCGTTTCTTCGAAATAAATAACAATTTTTAATAGATCGACTTGTGATGCATTGAAATTACAAGTCGATTTTTTGTTTCAATCGAATTTAATATATAAATAATAATTCATATATTAAATCCACTTTCTGGTATTATTATTTAGTGAATGAAGGAAACTGCTACTCATACCAATTTTGCCCCCAATTTACTTTTGGTTGTTCGAAACCTCACGGTTCAGTTCGAGCATGAATCTAGTGTGACCAATGCCGTAAAAAACATCAGTTTTACGCTTGAAAAAGGCCAAGTATTAGGTATTGTAGGCGAATCGGGTTCTGGAAAATCGGTTTCTTCGCTTTCTATTTTACAATTATTGAACATTCCGCCAGGCCGTATCGAATCGGGCGAAATCTGGTTCAACTCGCCAGCTCGTGGTTGGATCAATTTGTTGACACTTTCGACCGAAGAGATTCGCAAAATCCGTGGCAACGAAATTGCAATGATTTTTCAAGAACCGATGACTTCGCTGAATCCGGTCTATACCTGTGGCGATCAGGTGATTGAGGCATTGATATTGCACGAAGGATTCAATAAAAAACAAGCTAAGGAAAAAGCGCTGGAATTGTTTTCGAAAGTAAAACTTCCCAATCCCGAACGTATTTACAATGCCTATCCGCACGAAATATCTGGTGGACAAAAGCAGCGAGTGATGATTGCAATGGCCATTAGCTGCCATCCAGCCATCATTATTGCCGATGAACCTACGACTGCTTTGGACGTGACCGTACAGGCGACTATTTTGGAATTGCTCGAAAGTATCAGGCACGAATTTGGGACTTCCATTCTTTTTATCACCCACGATTTGGGGGTAATTGCCGAAATTTCGGATGAAGTGATGGTAATGTACCGTGGCGATGTGGTTGAAAAAGGAAGTAACTTGACAGTTTTGGGCAATCCACAACATCCTTATACCAAGGGACTTTTGGCTTGTAGACCCAAACTGGAACTCAAATTAAAATTATTGCCTATTGTATCTGATTTTATGACTACAGATGCAAACGGCAAAGTGACTGAGCGCAGAGATGGACCTTTCAATTCGGTAGGAGAGGCCATTTTTATGAATTTGATTACTGAAGAAGAAATCGAACAACGCAATATTCAGTTGATAGGTCAAGAACCAATTCTGAGTGTCAAAAATCTGAAAACCTATTTTCCAATAGGGAAAGGACTTTTCAGGAAAGCAACTGAATTTGTAAAAGCGGTCGATAACGTTACGTTTGATATTTATCCAGGCGAAACAATCGGGTTGGTAGGCGAGTCGGGTTGCGGCAAAACAACTCTTGGACGCACCCTAATCCGATTGGTCGAACCTAGCGAAGGACATATTTTTTACAAAGGCAAAGACATCAGCCTTTATAAATCACAGGAATTGAGAGCGTTGAGGCGCGAAATGCAAATCATTTTTCAGGATCCATATTCCTCGCTAAACCCTAGAATGACCATTGGCGATGCCATCATCGAGCCAATGCGTATTCATGGAGTATTGAATTCGGATGCCGAAAGAAAAGCAAAGGTGATTGAATTACTCGAAACAGTAAATCTTTCAGGAACTTATTTCGATCGTTATCCGCATGAGTTTTCGGGTGGCCAACGTCAGCGTATTTGCATCGCACGCGCACTTGCATTGAACCCAAAATTTCTGATTTGTGACGAATCAGTTTCAGCATTAGATGTTTCAGTTCAGGCGCAGGTTTTGAACCTTATCAATGACTTGAAAGCAAAATTCAATTTCACCTGCGTTTTTATTTCACACGATCTTTCGGTAGTGAAATTTATGGCCGATCGGCTGATTGTGATGAACAAAGGAATGATCGAAGAAATGGGTTTTGCGGAAGAAATTTACAAAAATCCCAAATCGGAATACACCCGAAAATTGATCAATGCAATTCCAAAAGGAACGGTCGAAGATATTCGTAAAGCGCAGAAAAGGAGATTGATTCTGAGAGGTTTGTAAGAATGAATACTAGAATGAGAGCTAACATGGCAGAAATCCTGTCAAGTAAATTTCCAGATTTAGGAATTTCGATTTTTCCTGTCATGTCGGCTTTGGCACAAAAGCACAAAGCGATCAATCTGGCTCAAGGCTTTCCTGGCTTTGCCGTTTCAGACGAACTGATTGATTTGGTAAGCAAGTACATGAAGGAAGGCCATAATCAATATTCGCCCATGACGGGAGTTTTGCGATTGCGCGAGGCCTTGAGTATCAAACAATTGAAAACTCAAAATGTCTATTACCATCCCGAAACAGAAATCACGATTGCGGCTGGTGCAACCGAAGCGGTATTTTCGGCCATTAGTGCGGTGGTGAACGAAGGAGATGAAGTGATTGTATTTGAACCCGTTTTTGATATTTATCCACCAGCTATTGCACTGAACAAAGGCAAAATAATCAGAATAAAACTACAACAGCCTGATTTTAAATACGATTGGGACGAAATCGCTTCCAAAATAACGAACAAAACAAAACTCATTATTTTAAATTCGCCCCATAATCCTACTGGCAGTATTTTAGGACACGATGATATTTTGAAACTAATCCATTTGGTACAAAATACCAATATTTTGATACTGAGCGATGAAGTGTACGAACATATGGTGTTTGATAACAAAACGCACATTTGCCTAGCCTCGTATCCTGCGTTGAAAGACCGTACAATGGTGGTGGCTTCGCTGGGAAAAGTATTTCATTGTACTGGTTGGCGGATCGGCTATTGCATGGCGCCCGAAAAACTGACAACCGAATTCAGAAAAGTGCATCAATTTGTCACATTCAGCGCAAATACGGCCATTCAATATGCGATGGCAGACTATTTGTTAAATGAATTAAATTTTATTAATTTGCCTTCTTTTTTTCAACAAAAAAGAGATTCTTTTATTCAAAAATTAAAATCAAGTCGTTTTGAAATCTTACCCACTTCGGGTTCTTATTTTCAATTGGTGAATTATTCCGCTATTTCTGATCTTGCGGATGTAGAATTTGCCAAGTGGCTAACTGAAGTTCATGGCGTAGCGAGTATTCCTATTTCTGTTTTTTATTCTGATTTTCAGGATGATAAACTTATTCGGTTTTGTTTTGCAAAAGAGGAAAACGAACTTGCGGAGGCGGCACGAAAACTGTCGGCTATCTAAACTAACGACCATGTATTCTAGAGTTCTTTATTTCACACTACTATTTTGTATATCCTTCAATAGTCATGCACAAGGTGGGCGTGAATTCTGGTTTGCCGCCCCAGAAGTCACCAGCCAACATGCCGACCGACCTATTTTACTGCGCCTTTCCGCTTTTGACCAAGCTGCAAAGGTGACTATTTCGCAGCCAGCCAATGCAAGTTTCAAACCCATAACAGTTTCAATATCAGCCAATAGCTTACAAACGATTGATCTAACTGCTAGCATCAATTTAATAGAAACAAAACCAGCAGATCAGGTTTTGAAAACAGGGCTTTTTATTCAATCAACTTCCGAAATAAGTGCTTATTATGAAGTATTAGGAAGCGATAATGTACCCAGAGCGAGCCTTGATTATGCGTACATCAAAGCAACCAATTCGGATCTTTTTGTCTTGAAAGGCTATTCAGCACTTGGAAACAAATTCTTTATTCCGATGCAAAATTTCTGGTGGAATCAGCAAACAAATTCTCTCCAAGACGCTTGGTCTTCGTTTGACATTGTGGCTACCGAAAACAATACGCATGTCACTATCACCACAACACAAGATATTTTTGGACGTGCCAAACAAGTGCCATTTACCGTTATTCTGAATAAAGGCGAAACGTATTCTGCAAGGTCATTGTCCAAATCGCCACAAGGGAGGCCTACTGGAAGTGTGGTCACGTCTGATAAACCGATAGCGAT
>JAYVIX010000064.1:0-2118 GCA_043769845.1 Cytophagales bacterium | reverse complement strand
CCTCGAGCATCTGTAGTAGCTGGTACTGATGATTCTCCATTTTTCTGGAAGATCACTTGTGCTCCAGCGATTACTTGGTCTTTCACAGTGGCACTTAATACCTGTATTTCAAGATTGCTTTGCGCATACATGCCCTGAATAGACAGGAAAATGGAAAGTGAAAAAAGGACGATTTTTTTAAAGTTGTTTAACAAAAACATGAATAAAAGAGTTAAAAAGGATGAAAATGAGTATTTGAAAATTGGGAAATAAAACTGTAACAATGTTAAGAAATTAATTATTCGATTAGCATCTCGTTCTTGGAATTATTTTAGAAAATGGTGGATGAATCAAGCGAAAGTCCATTTTGAATGGAAAGCATCAGAAAAATAATATCGTTTTTTTATCACGTAGTAACTAGCTACTTAAGTCTCCAAAATGGCTTCGGTCGAACATTGGTTTAAATAATGTTTGACAATGAAAATGAAAATGCATTTCTTTGCGCTGTTTTTTCATCATAAACGCAATAAAAATGTCAGAAATAGCATCAAAAGTAAAAGGCATCATCGTAGACAAACTAGGTGTAGAAGAGTCAGAAGTAACGCCAGAGGCAAGTTTCACCAACGATCTTGGTGCTGATTCACTTGACACTGTTGAGTTGATCATGGAGTTTGAAAAAGAATTCAACATTTCAATCCCTGATGACCAAGCTGAAAACATCACTACTGTAGGTCAAGCTGTTGCTTACTTAGAAAGTCACGCGAAGTAATTTAAGAGGAATCATTAATTGTATTTTTATGGCATTAAAGAGGGTAGTTGTTACTGGTATTGGAGCTCTAACACCCATTGGAAACACCGCTCCCGAGTATTGGGAAGGTTTAAAAACTGGAAAAAGTGGCTCGGCTACAATTACCCACTTTGATGCCGAAAAATTCAAAACGCGATTCGCTTGCGAGGTAAAAGGGTTTGTTCCGGAAAACTTTATTGAGAAAAAAGAGGTCAAAAGACTTGATCCTTTCAGTCAATACGGTCTTGTAGCGGCAGACGAAGCAGTGATCGATTCAGGTTTAGATCTTGAAAAGATAGACAAAGACGAAGTCGGAGTGATCTGGGGATCAGGAATCGGAGGAATCAGTATTTTTCAATCGGAAGTGATGAACTTCGCTAAAGGAGATGGAACGCCACGTTTCAATCCATTTTTTATACCTAAAATGATAGTAGACATTGTGGCTGGCCACATCTCTATGAAATATGGTTTTAGAGGACCTAATTTTGTGACAGTTTCTGCTTGTGCTTCTGCCTCAAACGCAATCGTAGACGCATTTAACTATATCAGATTAGGAAAAGCAAAAGTATTTGTAACAGGTGGTTCTGAAGCAGCAATTACCGAAGCGGGTATTGGAGGTTTCAGTGCTATGAAAGCATTATCAGAAAGAAATGACTCGCCAGAAACAGCTTCTCGTCCGTTTGATGTAGATAGAGATGGTTTTGTGATGGGAGAGGGAGCCGCAGCTCTTATTTTGGAAGAATACGAACATGCCGTTGCACGCGGTGCCAAAATTTACGCAGAAGTAGTAGGTGGTGGAATGTCGGCCGATGCCTATCACTTGACAGCACCTCATCCAGAAGGTTTAGGTGTAATGGCTGTAATGAAAAGCGCATTGAAAGATTGCGATACTAAAATCGAGGACATTGATTACATCAACGTTCACGGAACATCTACTCCACTAGGCGATATTGCAGAAATTACTGCTATTCAAAAAGTATTTGGAGAGCATGCTTACAAACTCAATATCAGTTCTACCAAATCCATGACTGGTCACCTTTTGGGTGCCGCAGGGGCGATAGAAGCCGTTGCAAGTTTATATGCAATCAAGCATCAATTAGTGCCTCCTACGATTAATAATTCGAACAGAGACGAACGAATTGACCCATTATTGAATTTGACATTGAACACTGCTCAAAGTAGAAAAATTGATGTTGTGGTAAGCAATACATTTGGTTTTGGAGGACATAATTGTTCTTTGATCTTCAAAAAAATCAGCTGAGGTGTACAGATTGCGAAAACTCTTTCTTTCCAAAGAAAAAAAGCAATTCGCAACGCGTATAGAATCTATTACTGGTCTGTGGCCTCGTAAT
>JAYVIX010000063.1:0-2089 GCA_043769845.1 Cytophagales bacterium | reverse complement strand
TTAACCCAACTTGCAGCCAACATATAAATATTTCAATAAAACACATAAACATTTCAATATTACTCCGAACTTTTGAATGCTATCAGGTAGCTGGTATTTTATAAGTACTTGATTTTCAATAGTGGAATTTTTGAAAAACGATTTGTAGTCCTGTGGGAGTATTTGGATATAACTACTTTATTTTCAGATATTTGCACTATGTTTTTCAAGACAAACATAAAATTTAATACATCTACAAACGCCTACGAAACTCATTATCGTTTGGTGGAAAGCTTTCGTGATAGTTTGGGGCTTGTTCGCAACCGTACGATTGTCAATGCAGGATTTATCGACCATCTGTCTGCCGAGAAACTTATCGCAATCCAGTCGATCCTTACCGATCGCGTAAATGGCAAGCAAACTATTGATTTTCAGCTTGATGAAGAAATAAATGGCTACGTTGAGGACTTGTTTGCCAAAATGGTCAAAGAAAAACGTATCGACATTGTAGGTTTACCTTCAGTGTCTAAAAAGACTTTGGTAGACTTTGAAACCATTGAAAATAAAGCTATTAGAGAGTTTGGTGCCGAATCGATTGGTTTGCAGGCTTTGGAACAACTGGAATTGCCAAAGTTTTTACGCTCTTTGGCTTGGCCGAAAGAGCAAATCCAGCTCACCTTGGCTCAGATTGTGGCTCGAGCTGTTTTTCCCGTTTCCGAAAACAAGACGGTCAAATGGATGAAGGAGAATTCGTCCATTTTAGAGCTAACAGATTGTGATCCAACCAAATTGACCAAAGATAAATTGTATAAAAATGCCTTGGAGCTATACAAAATCAAGGATGGTTTGGAGCATTATTTTTCCAAGAAGACGAATGAATTGTTTGATTTGGAGGACAAAATAATGCTTTATGATTTGACAAATACCTATTTCGAGGGACAAAAACGAAATTCGGTTTTGGCAAAATTTGGTCGAAGCAAGGAAAAGCGTGGCGATGCCAAATTGGTGGTACTCGGTATGGTGGTCAATCCAGAGGGCTTTATCAAGTATTCGTCTGTGTATGAGGGCAATATGGCAGATTCCGCTACTCTGATCGGAACGATCAAAAAACTCAGAACATCCTCTTCGGATGTTTCCAAAAAGGCGCTTGTGGTGATAGATGCGGGCATTTCTAGCGAAGAGAATTTGAACGCAATAAGGGCTGAAAATTTTGATTATTTGTGCGTAACACGTTCAAAATTAAAGGACTATAAAACGAACGATTCGTCCAAACCAACCACAATAACAGATAAAAGAGGACAAAATATTCATCTGATCAAAGCGAATGTAGACAACTGTACCGATTATTACCTAAAGGTAAAAAGCGAGGCAAAGGCAATCAAGGAAGTGTCTATGAATGAGCAATTTAGATCTCGTTTTGTGGCTGAGTTGGAAAAGATTTCGAGTGGTTTGGGTAAGAAATCGGGCATCAAAAAAACAGCCAAAATTGCAGAACGTATCGGTAGGGTTCGAGAGAAATATCCAAGCATTCAGAAACACTATGTCATTGAATATGAGTCGAGTGAGAAAGATATTGTGACCAAAATTACTTGGACAGAAACCAAAAAGGAGGAAGCTTCCCAGGCCGAGGGCGTCTATTTTTTGCGCACTAGTTTGGCGATGGATTCGGAAGAGCAAATTTGGCAATGTTATAACTCGATAAGAGAAATTGAGGCGAGTTTTCGCTGTCTAAAGTCTGATTTGGATTTGCAACCAATCTACCACAAAAATGACGATGCCACGATGGCACATTTGCATCTGGGTTTGTTGGCGTATTGGCTGGTAAATACGATTCGTTTTCAACTGAAAAAGAAGAAAATCGTGCATTCCTGGACAGAAATAGTGCGGATAGCCAATACACAAAAAGTGATTACTACCACCGCACAAAAAGCAGATGGTCAATGGATTAGCAAAAGAACATGCTCCATACCTGAACCTAAATTGGTAGCAATTTATGAAGCCCTAAACTATCCGCAAAAGCGAAAATTTGTAGTCCTGAAAATACCACCCAACAATATAAGAGTAGTTCAAAATCAAGTGCTTACAGGGTAATTGCTGCAAGTTGGGTTAA
>JAYVIX010000062.1:0-5769 GCA_043769845.1 Cytophagales bacterium | reverse complement strand
TGCTTCGTCACCATTTCCTTTTGAAACATAAAAACGACTCTTTTTTACACTAAAAATCAAATACAGTCCAAAACTAGAAATTGTGAGTACTGTATATGTTTTGCTAACGAAACTAGGTCAAAAAAGTTAGATATTCAATAAAATCACATTATCATAAAAAATAACTATGATGTGTGTATGTTAGTTGCTCGGTTGCTAGAGACAGCCAAGCAACTATTCGCTTGGCTGTTTGTGCTAACCACTATATACATACAACTGGATAGAAAAAAAGAGAATGCTATTTGATAACATTCTCTTTTTCTGTGTTTTAAATATCCGAACTTAATCTCATTTTTTAATCACTTTTGAGACTTTCGTACCGTTATTGCCCTGCGTTTTCACCACGTACATTCCAACTGGCAGCTCACTTCCTATTACGACACTTGAATTGGCGTTGCCACTTGCTACCGAATTGCCTGTCATATTATATACATCATAGGTAAAATCGCCAGAAGTGTGAATGGTAAATGTCCCAGTGAATGGATTTGGGTAACAGTTGACTGATTCAGAACGAGTGTCAACAGACTCGTTTTCTACAGAAGTGACATTGGATAACTCACCATAAGCAATCCCCCTACCTGCTGTACTCATGTATACTCTCCCATACACATTCATATCGCCTGTTACAAACTGTCCGTTTCCTGGGCCACCATATTGATGTGCATCATCATTCACACGTACCCAATTCGTACCCTCGTCTGTCGAACGGTACACTCCTACTACATTGTTTACTTTCCCCCAGATGTAAACCGTAGGAAAGGTTTTGCCAGTAGCTGCTTTGCCAAAACCTACTGCCGAACATTCTTGCACATTGGCAAATTTGGTAAATGACGTTCCTGAATTGGTCGAACGTTTCAGTCCATCCCAATATCCAGCCAACCAAATATCGCCTTCTTTGGCAGGTACTGATCTCATTATTTTAGAACCCCAACTACTTATAGTCAATGAATTGGAAAAATTCTTCCCACCATCGGTACTAATAAAGAATTTTCCTGTTGTTTGTTCGTACGCATAAAATTTAGAGGCATTTACAGCATCTGCAATTGGCACAATATCGCTAAACGAAATACCATTACAGTTAGTCCAATTTGCGCCCTTATCAGTTGAATAATACATGGTACTATAACCTTCTGGACAATGTAGAATCACTTTCGCATCAGCCGAGATAGCCACTTTTCCTTTTGCTCCATTATTGGTACATTTTGCCCAGTTTAAGCCTATATCTGTCGAGTAATACATGTCGTTGCCAGCCCTTACCATCAAACTGGCATTTCCACTAGAAGCGTAAGCTAGTCCTGTGGTTGTACCTGTACGAGGAGTATGAATGGGTGCATAAAGTGTAGGATCGGTGTGACGAAAACCATCATAGTCCCCAATTATAGATACCAATGGCCCACCAACAATACTTATAGCATTAAAGGGTACGGTTTCTTCCAACCCTTTGATACTGAATTTCCAAGTTGTTTTAGTAGCCGCTATGTCATCACACGTAAAAATCCCATTTCCCGATGTTACCCATGCCTTATTGGTATTAAAAGGATCAAATTCGATGCAACCAGCCCAATGAATGCTATGACCATTCACCCAAGTACAACCATTTGCATCTAAATTTATCCCATTATTTCCGACCAGATCTTTCCAAGAAGTTCCTCCATCTGTACTTAGAAATAAACGGTCGCCATATACACTCGTATACTGCGGTAGGTATAGGTTAGTAGTAGAAGCAATCAGTCGTTGTGCATTATTTGGGTCAACACTTATGCCACTGAAAGCATAATTGGCTGGAGAAACATTTGCCCAACTACCAGTAGAAATGTTGTATTTCCAAATCTGACCATTATTCATGTCTTCGTTTGTAATATACCTTCTGTCGGCACCATGTGGCCCCGCCCCATTTCCATACGTAATGAACAAATTTCCATCAGAAGATAGTGCTGCTCTTTGTGGCATATACGTAGTGGGTGCACCAGAAATTGGAGCAAAAGAAGTTCCCCCATTTTTACTGATGTATAAGTTGGTGCCATAAGTTGATACGCCAACAATCATAGTTTGCGAAGCATTTCCTTTTGTCCCGCTTTTTGGATCAATCACCACAAGGCTTATTCCATTAGCATTGGCTGTTGTACTAACTGCAAATGAAGATACAGCGTTCCAAGATAGCCCCGCATCTGTACTTTTGAACAGGCCATTAGCACGTATACCGCAGAAAAGTAGGTTACTGTTATTTGGGTCAACGACAAGTCTTTCACCATTTTGACGCCCCATTCCATTGCCGTGCGCTTTGAATTTTGAAGTAACATCAATGGTCGTAAACGTTTTTCCGTAGTCAGAAGATTTCAAAATGGCAGTGCTTCCGTTATTGAAATAGTTGATTCCGACTAACATGTAAAGCTTGTTAGCAGCCTGAGGATCAATTGCTAATGCTTCCACTCCTAAATAACCAGTTTGATCTGCACTTGCCCAATCCAAAAGCGAATTCCATTGCTGATTAGTAGCATCCCATTTGTAAGCTCCTCCAACGTCCGTCCGAGCATACATCAAATCCTTTTCGGTTTTGCTTGTAATAATTGCAGAAACGAATCCGCCACCTCCCATGGCCACATTGTCCCATTTGTAGGTTTGTGCCGAAACTTCTACACATTGAAGTAATCCTACAATAGAAATTAGAAGTTTTTTAAACATTCTAGTATTAAAGTTAAGTTTGATTAACCATTGTTGTTAATCAAACTATACAACATTAAGTAACGGTTTTTGTCTTATTTTTTCACAAAAAAATTACAAAACATATTCTCGTTCGCAATTTCACGTTCTATATTTTGAACAAGTGGGTTCAAACTTTAAACTAAAGAGTATCTCACAAACGCTTCTATCGCCTCATATTCGGGCAAACCTAGGTCGTTGTATTTTTTTGCGGTCGCACGGTTTCGCTCTTCGGCACGTTGCCAGAATTCGCGTGGATCAGAACCAGGGAACATGGGTGCATCTTTCTGAGACTGGTGTTTAAAAATCCCTCTTCGCTTGCGCATCAGTTCTTCTGGACTTAAAGGAATCGCCATTTCTATCTGATCAATCGTCCATTCTTGCCAAGCCCCGCGATACAACCACACTCTACAATCCTTCATCCAAGCTTCGTCTTTCAATTCGTCCAAAGCCAAGAAAATTGCCTTCAAACACACCCTGTGCGTACCATGTGGATCGGAAAGATCGCCTGCTGCAAATACTTGGTTGGGCTTTAATTGTTGCAACACTTTTTTTATCACCTCCACGTCCGCCTTTCCTATTGGATTCTTTTTTACCAAACCCGTTTCATAAAAAGGCATGTCTAGGAAATGGGCATTTTCATCTGGAATTCCTACATATCGGCAAGTTGCCTTGGCTTCTACCCTACGAATTAGGCCTTTTATCTTCATCACTTCGGCACTGTCTATCTCGCCTGGCTTCTTGTTTTTGATGGCTTGAACGATTCTTTCATACACATCAGAAAGTTCTTGACTTCCTTGCTCGAATGCGCTAAAGTCTCTGGCAAAATCAGCAAAACGGATTACATCATCGTCAAATACAGCAATGTTTCCAGAAGTCTGATAGGCCACATGTACATCATGTCCTTGGTCTACCAAACGGATAAAAGTACCACCCATCGAAATAATATCATCGTCAGGATGGGGGCTAAAAATCACGACTCGCTTCGGATATGGAAATGACCGTTCTGGTCGCTGACTATCATCTGTATGTGGTTTTCCTCCGGGCCAACCAGTAATCGTTTTTTGTAATAGGTTGAAAATTTCAATGTTTATATTGTAGGAAGTGCCACGTTCGGCCAATAATTCAGACAAGCCATGTTCGTTATAATCTCGATCGGTCAGCTTTAGGATCGCTTTTGAAGTTTTTTCGCACAACCAAACCACTGCTTTTTTGCGAGCAGCCATGTCCCAGAGTACACTTCCTACCAGCCATGGAGTTTTGACGCGCGTCAATTCGGCCGAAGAGGCATCGTCTAAAATGACTGTTACGTCAGGATGTTTTTGTAAATACGTAGCAGGAATCGTGTCCGAAATGGGTTCTTCCACCGTTTTCTTGATAACGCCCGATTTGCCTTCGCCCCAAGCCATCAGCAAAATCTTTTTGGCTTTAAAAATACTGCCCACGCCCATCGTGATGGCAGTTCGTGGCACATGTTCTTCGCCAAAAAAATCGGAAGCGGCATCGGTACGGGTCACATGGTCGAGGGTAATAAGTCGGGTTTTAGAATCAAGCCTAGAACCCGGTTCATTAAAACCAATATGCCCAGTGCGACCAATCCCTAAAATTTGAATGTCCAAACCACCATAAGAATCAATCAATTGTTCATAATTGGCACAGAATTCGGCTACTTTCTCTTTCGTAACAGTACCGTCTGGAATATGAATATTGGCTTTTGGAATATCAATATAATTGAATAAATATTCATTCATAAAACGCACATAACTTTGCAATGCGTCAGTCTGAATGGGAAAGTATTCGTCCAAGTTGAAAGTGATAACGTTCTGAAAACTAAGACCTTCTTCTTTGTGTAATCGAACCAATTCGGAATAAACTCCTGTTGGTGTGGAACCTGTCGCCAATCCAAGCACACAGGGTTTTCCTTCCAAAGCTCTAATTTTGATGATAGAAGCAATTTCGTATGCAACTGCTTTCGAAGCCAATTCGGAAGAAGTATAAATGGTGGTTTTTAAGCGTTCAAAAGACGAAGATGAGCGTTCCATGACAAATACGTTTTGTACACTGAACGTGGAAATGTTTTTCAGGTTCAAAAATACGGTTGCTGAAACGGTATAATGGTTTAAAAATTACTTACTTTACGCTATTAATCAATTGAAAGTATAAATGGACATTTTTGTAGGAAGTCTACCGTTCAAAATGGACGAAGACGAACTGAGAGCACTCTTCGAACACTTAGGAGAAGTAAAATCGGTCAAAATTATTATTGACAAAGACACCAGACAAAACAAAGGTTTTGGTTTTGTGGATATGCCCATCGAAAGTGAAGCATTGAAAGCCATCGAAGAATTGAATGGCTTTGAAGTGATGGGACGCAAAATTGTAGTGAACCAATCGCAGAAAAAAGACCGCGACAATCCTCCTCCATTCCGTGAAGGCAACAAACGCAGTGGCGGTTTCCGCAATAGCGGCAACGGTGGTGGCGGAAACAGAGGCGGTTTCGGCAACGACAGAGACAAAAAGAAGTGGTAAACTGATTTTCCTGATAAGTAAGAGCGCATCCCCCGAAAGAGGGATGCGCTCTTTTCGTTCCAACCAAACGTATTTTCGAGTGAAAGATTTCGTTTGTTATTTTTTATCCGCAGTTGGCTGTATCACAATGTCTTCGCCAGATTTTTCCTTTTCTTTAGATACCATGTTATAAACATGATTGCAAGCGGAAGAAGGCATCATTGCCCATTTTTCGATATTGTTTTCGATCGAAAATTGCAAATCAATAAGATTGCTGTCGTAATGGTTGATTTTCATTTTTGTAATATTTAATTGTATTATTTTATAAATAACTATTGATTTACACACATAAAATTTTGCAAACTTGTGATCCGATCTTGATCGGCTTTTAACAATTTTGCTTGCTCAATTATCATGAACAATTGTGATTGTTCCAGATTTTGTTGGTTTTGTGAAAGGATTTGTTCGTAGCCTAACTCGGTTGTTTTTTCAGCATCGTGACAAGACTCCAGAATTTTTTCA
>JAYVIX010000061.1:0-7994 GCA_043769845.1 Cytophagales bacterium | reverse complement strand
GAAGAAATAAGTCACAGGCTTGTATTCCAAACCGAGTGCTTCTGTCAAATAACCTGGCGCCATAAAATTAGAAACGTACAAGGTGGTGTCTCTCCCGGCTCTTTTGGTGGTTAATTGTCCATCATAGAATTGGGTCAAAAAGTTGGCTGATGCAAATAAGCTCCAGCTTTTTGAGATCGAATAGCCTAATTTGGTATCAAGATAAATACGGTCCACATTTTTTATAAAACCTGTGTTTTTGTTGCTGATCGAACCAAATCTAAAATCAGCGATGCTGTTGAAGCTTAGTTTTTCGCGTGCATAATCGGCAGTGGCGCTAGCAAATGCCATGTACGAAATGGAGTTCACACCACCACCTTTCCAGTTGTCAGAAAAGGAAGCTTGGTTAAGGTTGATTCCCGCCTTCAATGTTTTTTTCCAGTAGCTGGTGTCTTTGATAGCAGGAATGGCCACTGTTGGGATCGCAACCGGTGCGGGTGCTGAAGCAGGTGCTGCGCCAGGGGCGTCTTGAGCAAATGTACCGAACGATAACAGCAATGCGGCTGATGTTAAAGCTTTTTTCATGAATATTAATTTATTTAGTGTTTAAATGGTATGCTAGAAAAGAATTAAAAATTAAACCAGCTCTCCGTACAGATCAAACTCTGAAGCGGAAGTGATTTTTACATTGGCAAAATCCCCAATTCTGGCATAGGCATCGCCTTCGGCTTTTACCAATACTTCGTTGTCTACTTCGGGCGAGTCATGTTCGGTGCGTCCTATGAAATAACCGTCTTCGTTTTTGTCGAATAAAACTTTAACTGTTTTGCCTACTTTTTGTTGGTTGACTTCCAACGAAATTTCTTGTTGCATAGCCATTATTTCGTCCGAACGATCTTGTTTTATTTCCGCAGGAATGTTGTCTTCCATTGAATAGGAATGTGTTTGTTCTTCGTGCGAATATTGAAAAATACCTAGACGGTCGAATTTCATTTTTTGCACAAATTCTTTCATTTCTACAAAATCGGCCTCGGTTTCACCTGGGTGACCTGAAATGAGTGTGGTGCGAATGGCAATTCCTGGTACTTTTTCTCTGATGGTATGTACAAGTTCTTCCGTTTTTTCACGGGTGATTCCCCTGCGCATGATTTTCAGCATATTATTTGAGCCATGTTGGAGCGGCATGTCCAAGTATTTGCAAATATTTGGGCGTTCGGCCATCACGTCTAGCACATCCATTGGGAAGCCAGAAGGGTAGGCGTATTGTAGGCGAATCCACTCAATTCCTTCTACATCGGAAAGTTGACGAAGCAAATCGGCTAGTTTTCGGTCTTTGTAAAGATCTAAACCATAATAAGTTAAATCTTGGGCAATTAGAATTAATTCTTTCGTTCCGTTTTTAGCAAGGTTTTTTGCTTCACGCACCAGTTCTTCCGCTGGGCGACTCAAATGTTTGCCGCGCATTACTGGAATGGCGCAAAACGAACAAGGTCGATCGCAACCTTCGGCTATCTTGAAATAGGCAAAATGAGATGGAGTGGTGATTAATCGTTCGCCCAGAAGTTCTTGTTTGTAATCGGCTTTCAAGGTTTTCAATAAACGAGGAAGGTCGCGCGTACCAAACCAAGAGTTTACTTCTGGAATTTCGTCTTTTAGTTCACTTTTGTAGCGTTCTGAAAGACAGCCAGTTACATACAATTTATCAATCTGTCCGTTTTGCTTGGCATCGGCATAACGCAAAATAGTATTGATAGATTCTTCTTTTGCATTATCAATAAATCCACACGTATTGATGATGATCACATTGGCTTCATCGTCTTTGGCTTCGTGAGTGACATCAAAATTATTTCCCTTCAATTGGGTGAATATATTTTCGGAATCGACTAGGTTTTTAGAGCAACCCAACGTCACTATATTTACCTTATTTTTCTTAAGACCTTTCGTTTTCAACAGACAAATTTTCCGTAAAGGTAGAGCTATTCGTCAATAGTTAGTAGTAGTTGGGGATTTGGCGACTGATTCTTCAAGCAATTCTTCCATCTTTGTTTTATAAAGACGAAAAATATTGAATTAATATTCATACTATTTTTTCTCCAAAAACTTAAAAACCTTTTTAGCTTCTTCCTTAAAATGCTGTTCAGTCGAATAGCCAATGTGTTTTTTCAGTTTAGACGCATTTACTAAAAGGTCAGTGGCATGGATCGTTTTGTCTTCTGTATTTACCAAAAGTGGCACTTCTTCACCATAAACATCTTTGTATGCTTGTTGTACATCTTGCGCTATTTGGAGCATGTTTGAAGTACGTTCGCCACTGATGTTGAAAGTATCGTTTGTGGCACTTTGTAATAAACAAAGTTTTTGAACAATGTCACATACATCGCCCATCCAGATAAAATCTCGTTGAGCCAAACCATTCGATTTCAATACAATCTGTTTTTTCTCGAAAGCTGTTTTGGCCAAATCGTTTAGTACCAAATACCATTTTGACGATTCATAGTCTTTCGGACAGCCATAACTATTCGTCAATCGGACAATAGTGTAAGGAATTTTATGGCTGAAATGGTACATTTTTACATAACCTTCGGCAAACAAATGCGAAAGACCATAATCGTTGCGCGTTTCTAGCTGAGTTTCTTCTGTAATCGTGCCGCTGTATTTTCCATATACCTGAAAGGTGGAAAAATAAATAAACTGTTTCAGCGGTTTGTCTTTGATTGCTTCCAAGATATTGCGAGTTCCCCAAGCATTCACATCAATGGCTAGTTTGGCGTACGAAGGCACAAAACCATCGTTCACGCTGGCGCAATGCACCACATAATCAAGCTCTAAATCCGAAAGTTTTTCCTTGCAATCGGCTTCGTTGGCTATGTCGCAAAAAATGATTTTATATCCATGAACACCTTCCAATTTACGCTCGTTACGACTCAAAACGGTCACGTCCCAACCTTGTTGTACAAAATGATCTGTCAGCCAAGAGCCCAAATTGCCCATTCCGCCAGTGATAAGGATTTTATTTGTCATTGTTTTTGGGGTATTAGGTTTTAAATAGTTTGTAGTTAATAGTCGAAAGTTAATAGTTCTATATTTACTTTTAAATCAATCACTTATAGATTTTTAAAGTATCGAACTACTTAGCTAAAACCTAACAACGAACATGGAACAAAAAACTACGAACTAAAAGCAGCGAACGATACTTTCGGCAATCGCTTGAAATTCTTCTTTGCTGAATTTCAGCTTGGGGTTGGCAAAATTCATTTCATGCATTCCCAAAAAAGGAATCAGATGAATGTGTGCATGCGGCACTTCCAAACCCACCACCGAAACGCCAATGCGTTCGCATGGAATTGCTTTCTTTAAAGCCAGCGCCACTTTTTTGGCAAAGACATGCAAATCAGCCAAATCGGTATCGGGCAAATCAAAAATATAATCGGTTTCTGCTTTCGGAATCACCAAGGTATGACCTTTGGTGAGCGGGTTGATGTCCAGAAAAGCAAAATGGCGATCATCCTCGGCTATTTTATAACAGGGAATTTCGCCATTTATAATTCTTGTGAAAATGCTAGGCATTCTTTTTAGTAGTAAGTATCAAGATTTTTAGACAGAATTAGTCTAAAGAAATTTCTAGAATTTCGAATTTCACCACACCTGCAGGAGCTTTTATCTCAGCTATTTCGCCTATTTTTTTACCCAAAAGACCTTGTCCAAATGGCGATTTGATTGAGATTTTATTCTCTTTCAAGTTTGCCTCTTCTTCCGAAACCAATTTGTATTTTACTTCCGCCTTGTTGGCCACGTTACGAATCTTGACAGTTGTAAATACCGAAGCAGTAGAAAGGTCTATTGTACTTTCGTCCAATATTCGTCCATTTGATACAACTGTTTCTAATTTAGAAATCTTCAATTCCAACAAACCTTGTGCATCTTTGGCCGCATCGTATTCTGCGTTTTCGCTCAAATCTCCTTTATCCCTTGCTTCCGCTATTTGTTTGGACATATCAGAACGTCCTTTTGTTTTCAGGTAATGTAGTTCTTCTATCAGCTTGTTCAAGCCTTCCTTGCTGTAATAAGAAATCTTACTCATTTTGTTATCGGTTAATCCAAAAATAAAAAAGAACGGCAAGCCGTTCCTTGTTGTTCTCGCAAAGTTAAGGAGATAATTGGGCTACAGAAAGAAATTAATCAAAATCGTCCCAGCCACCGCCTTTGCCTCCACCGCCAGAACCATAGTCGTCCGCTTCGTCAAAGCCATAATCGTCTCCGCCACCTACTTCGTCATCATCGGTCACATCATCCGGATTGGTGAATTTTTCATCAAAAGCCAGATTTTCTTCATCGTCCCACACTTCTTTTGCATCGTTCTTGAAGTCGATAATATCGTCTTCTTGTTCCAACAATTGAAGTGTTTCTTCGTCTAGTCCTGTGCGCTCCATTGATTCGCGTCTGCTCAAGCCAGCACTCAACAATGCTTTATAGGCATCGTAGCTTGCATACAAATCATCCTCTTCACTATATTCTAGTGGGTTTTCGTTTTTTAATACATCCTCTTCATCAGACATAATAAATTGTGTTTTTGGTTTAAAAAAGATTCGTTTTATATACGTTTCTACGAAAAAAGGTTTCCGTTAAAACAAGATTTATTTAAAAGGAACTGCGCTTCCTCCTTGTTTCATAATTCCAGAATTGCCAAAACTAGGTACTACATTTGCCTGAAATACAATTGTTTGAGCAGGAGAAACAATATCATTGGTCGATAAAGTGACAATATCGTTTTGTTCGCCCTGATTTTTAGGTGCGTAAGACAAATCCAATTCAACCGTTTCGCTTGGTGCTATTTCTTGTTTCGAAATCGTATAATTCACACAATAGCAACCTACTTGTACGCCACTGAATTTCAAAGGCGATTTACCTTTATTCGTGATTTTCACCTTCTGATGAATCGTTTGCCCCGATTCTACCTTTCCAAAATTAAACTGTTTCCTTTCGATTGAAAGGATAGGCGAAGCTTCCAATTCTGCAACAGTGTAGTTTTTGGCTTCTACTTTTGGCCCTACAAATCCTTTAATGGTCAAGACTCTAGTAGGCTCAGAAGCATTACTTGTGACAGTAATCGCTTTATTGAACGCGCCAGGGCGACCTTGGCTATTGTAAGTGGCCATGATTTTGCCAGTTGCGCCAGGAGCAATGGGCGTTTTAGTCCATTCTGGAGTGGTACAACCGCATGAAGGCTGCACATTCGAAATAATAAGTGGCTGATTTCCTGTGTTTTGTACATCAAAAGTAAAGGATGCTTGTGTTCCTTCTTCTATTGTACCAAAATCGTGTGCGTCTTTTACTATTTTCAAAGTCGACTGGGCAAACAATGAAAATGAAACGATGGCAAGGCTAATGCTAAAAATTACTTTTTTCATACTATGAATTATTTCGATGACAAACTTAAATACCTAAACGCAGAAAATCAATGTCTTTGAAGTTTTATGTTTTTAGTAGGAGAATTCGAACTATTTGGTGCAATTACATCATATTGTTTCGAAATCTAATTCTTCAAAATGATCTATAAAACGATCAACGCTGGCGAACTCTTCTTTGGTATGTGTGGTGAGCAATGCAACGGTTTTCATTCCTGCTTCTTTGGCCGATCTGATTCCGCTTGGCGCATCTTCGAAAACCACGCAATTGGCTGGTTTTGTGCCCATTAACTCGGCTGCTTTCAGAAACATGTCAGGAGCTGGTTTGGGCTTGGCAACCGATGCCACATGCAATATGATTTGAAAATATTTTTCTAATCCTAAAGCATTCACTACAAATTCTACGTTTTCGACTGGTGCATTGCTCGCTATGGCCATCGGAATTTGCTGTGCATAAAGTTTATCTAGAAAAAATTGTAATCCCTTTGCCAACTCCAATTGAGGTGTATACAATTCCCTATAAATTGTTTCCTTTTCGCTGGAAAGTCTTTCGATTTCTTCCTCGGAAATAGCACCAAAAATCATGGGCATAATGCGTTGGTTGGTGTTTCCGCATATTTTTTCGTAGAAAAACTCACGCGTAATTTCTACTCCATGTCTTTTGCCAAACTCATAAAAAGCGAGTTCGTGAACATGCATATTCACCACCAAAACTCCGTCCATATCGAATATGGCGGCTCGTTTATTGTTTAAACTCATAAATTAAGATCGAAAAAAATTCACGAATTTAACTTAAGCAACCAATTCTTGAATTTTTCTTGGCGAATATTTTTCAGATAATTCGGCCAATGCTTTGATATGTGGCGGAGTAGTCCCGCAGCATCCTCCTATGATATTGATCAATCCTTCTTTGAGAAATACTTCTACTTGAGCGGCCATTTCGTCTGGAGTTTCGTCATATTGCCCAAACTCGTTTGGCAAACCCGCATTAGGATATGCACTCACGTTGAAATCGGATTTATGAGCCAACACTTGTAAATACGGACGAAGAGCAGAAGCTCCCAAGGCGCAGTTCAAACCAATACTAAGCAATGGCATGTGCGACATCGAAATAAGAAATGCTTCGGTGGTTTGCCCTGTCAAGGTGCGTCCCGATTGGTCTGTAATTGTTCCCGAAACCATTACAGGATAATATTTTCCTGTTTCTTCGAAATATTCGTCAATCGCATACAATGCGGCTTTGGCGTTCAGTGTATCAAAAATCGTTTCGACCAATATAATGTCGACTCCGCCTTCGATCAACATTTTCACTTGTTGTTTGTAGGCCGTCACCAATTCGTCAAAAGTAATGGCGCGATAACCAGGGTCGTTCACATCGGGCGAAATAGAAGCCGTGCGGTTGGTGGGCCCCATCGCTCCAGCAACATATCTGGGTTTGTGTGGCTCGCGAGCTGTAAACTCATCGGCTACTTCTTTGGCAATTTTGGCCGACTCGTAATTTATTTGATCGACTATAAATTCTAATTTATAATCAGCCTGTGCGATAGTCGTTCCGCTAAAAGTATTGGTTTCGACAATATCCGCACCTGCTTCAAAGTACTGAGCATGAATCTCTTTGATGATTTCGGGACGAGTAATCGACAACAAATCATTATTGCCTTTCAAAGGATGTGAATGATTCTTCAACTCTTCATTCCTGAAATCGGCTTCTTCCAAAGGATAACGCTGAATCATAGTCCCCATGGCGCCATCCAAAACAAGGATACGTTCTTTTAGCAATTCTCTAATATCCGGCTTCATATTGAATGATGAGTTATGAATCTTATTATTTTAAACCTCCAAGGTTTGTTGTTACTTCGTCAGAACTAATTCGCCAAAAATACCAGCATCGATCCAGCCACGATTTTTGTCATGACCATCTACAGGAATCGAACCGATGAAATTTTCTCTACGTTCACTTCTGTCATTGTCGCAATACGCCAATGCAAAACCTATTTTTTTACCTTCCTTAAGCTTTACTGGAACATTGCTTTGTCCTCCGTCCTCAAACTTGTCGTTATGCAACAAAACGGTACATTCCCAAGTAGTTACCTTGCCATTCTGAGTACGTTTTGAAACGATGTGTTGGTTGTAAAGATGTGGATTTTTATCAGGACCCAAATCGACCACATTTCCATCCAAAGCAATATGGTAGGCAAATGCATTGTGGGTAAATTGATGGCCACCTTTTGAACGATCTTCGTCCACAAAAATCTCCAAACAATCATCGTCCCACCAAGAATCGAATGTGTCTTTATAAATATCAATCAGAGTATCGTCTTTGATTTCGGCTAGCAAATACAATTGTTTTTCATCCCAAAGTAATTTGTAGCGGCCTTTAAAATCGTTGGTATCTGGTGTTTCGCCTAACCAAAACTGATCCAAAGGTTTCCAATCTGTTTTTGCCCAAGCATCTTCTTTGGCTAAGCCATCGATTTCTAATTTAGATTTTGTAAAAGAGGCGGTTTGTTTTTCGCCTGGGTGCGAAAGAAGCAATAAAAGTGCGGCTGCTGATACTAATTTTACCATAATTGTGATCGTTAGTTTAAATGAATAAGTCAAAAACACAAA
>JAYVIX010000060.1:0-6351 GCA_043769845.1 Cytophagales bacterium | reverse complement strand
TTGAGAAATACATTCCTTAGGCAACACATAGCTATTATAAGTTATGTAGTTCATCTTTTTTAGATGTAAATCAATTAGTTGAATCCAAATATCAATAGTATATTTATTTATATGTTGCAATTCATTCTGGGATTCTCTTCCAACTACTTGTTTGTAGCCAATGTTTTCTTTGGCCTTTATCTTTAATTCTTTAAAATCTATTTTATTGGAATAATGCTTTAAAGCTTCAACCATAGGATAACTAATAAATAGCTTGCCTGATGAAGTTTCTTCATTAAAGAAGTGAAGAATTTCTTCTATTTTCTCATCGTTTGCAGATGTGGCATGACCATCGTAGTCAAAAAATAAGTAAATCTCAGCGAAATCATCTCGATTGTACTTAGAGAGTACTTCGGAATTTTGTAGTTTTTCTTTCAGAAGCATAAATATATCTAAATCCTCATCTGATGAGATTTGTTTATGCAATTGATATATGTCGGCACAGAATGCAGAAAGCAAAACTGTATTTTCATTAATGAAAAATCTTTTTAGATTCTGAGTAATTTGTTTTTCAGTTTTTTCACCCTCAAAAACGAACAAAATATGATTAGACATTGAATGAACCAGCTTTGTACATTTTTTCGATATTATGTGCTTCTCTCAATTCTTTAGAAGTACTTTTTGCCAAGGAACGTATGGCGTTTTTAGTCATAAGGAAATAGCAATCAGGTCGCAACAAATCATTTGTAATTATGGAAGTGTTATGTGTTGTCAGAATAAATTGGACTCCTGTCTTTTTCAATTCTTCCACGATTAATGCTGACAATTCATGATGATAAAAAGCGTCAAATTCATCAATAAATAGAAATGAGACTTTTGAATCATTTACTCGAAGTAACCAAAAATAAAATAGTGTAAGAGACTTTGTGCCTTGAGAAGCAATATTAAAAAAAGAAATTGTTTTTCCATTAATATCGAATGCAAGTAATTTTTTATCAGAATCTTCGATAATAGTTAATTTACATTCAACTCCTGCTTTGTTTAGAAAATGTTCAAAGTTTTTTACTTCTCCTTTTTGGATAATGTATTCTTGCAAACTTTGATTACCTGTTTCTAATCCTAAATACATGTTTTTTTGTAGTGACCTAAAAAATAACATACCGTCAACAAACTTGAAGAATTTTGCAAATAGTTCATTTTCAATATTATTATCTAATATGGAATTGTTTTTTATGTATTTTAAAAGTGATAAATTTTTGTTTTCTAGTTCCGTTTTAAGTCCTTCTGCACCTTTAAAATTCACAGTTGCAAAATTGCCTTTACTTCTGTCAATAGATGCAAATCCGATTTCATTTATTGAGAATTTTTCGGATACAATAGTCTTGTTATTTATCTTTTGATATTCATAAACAACTCTATTTGAATCAAATAAAAATTGATAATAAAAATGGGCTGTTTCTGAATTATTATTAAGAGCATTTAAATAATTAGAATACTCCAATTCATTTGTCTCTTTATCCGTTAAGTGTCCAATAATGTCAAATATAGCAAGTGCCAGATTTGACTTTCCTACTCCATTATGTCCATATACTAAAGCATTGTTTACGATGCCATTTTTAATGCTTTCACAATTGAATGCATAGCCGTTTGTTTCTTGTAAGTTAAAAACAAACTCAGTATTGAAGCCCTTAAAATTTGATACTGAAAATTTTGCTAGCACAGTGTCTTATTTATTTCTAGCGAAAGATAAGTTTTAATAGTTCTAATTTCAAATTGCCGTATTTTTTTTACGGCAAGAATTTTTAAAAATATTCTACACAGATGTAAATGCTTATGTTCGAATAGTTGTTTTTGTGATTGGATGTGTTTGTGTAGGCACCATTCACCTGTAATAAACTGTGTTGCTGTAGTGTGTGAATCAGAAATTGAATGATTCTCTTCAGTAGAAATAATGTGTTGAAAGTCTTTTATGATCTGGTTTTCATTTTGTTGAAAAAATATGCAAAGGTCGTTGATTTTGAGGAAGGTTTCTGTTTTCGAACTCACGTGATTTCAAAAGCATTCTTTATGACGTGCTTGAAATTTTCTATTTTTTTGCATCTTTACTCACAAATTCTCCATTTTTACATCTCTAAAATAAACGTTTATTGACCTCGAAAAAATAACAAAATGAAATCTACCTTTCTTTTCCTCCTCCCATTTTTTATCCAAATCCATGCTTTTGCTCAAGAAAACCAACTAAAAAACGCTGGTTTTGAGCAAGAAAACGAAGGATGGAATTATTTTGGAGGCGAACAAAATGCATCGCCCAAAGCTGGAGCTTATTCCTTGAAAGTATCCCAAGAAAAACCTTCGTGGTCAGGTGCCGAGCAATTGCTTCGTGTACCAAAGGGTGCTATAGTGGTTGAAGTCAAAGGTTGGATGAAATCGCAAAATGTGGTTCGGGGAAATGAAGCTTGGGAAACGGCTCGTATCGCAGTCGAGTTTTTGGACGAAAATGGAGCCATCGCAGGTGGTTATCCGCCCGCAGTAGGCAATGCGGTGGGTACTGAAGATTGGAAATTGTACGAAAATACGTACGATGTGCCAGAAGATGGTTTCAAAGTGAAAGTACAAGTAGCCTTGGCCAATTGTGCAGGAACAGCTTTTTTTGACGACATCGAATTGTATTTCAAAAACGAAAAAGGCGAAAACCTGAAAGCGGCCAAAGCCACAGGGCCAGCCGACTGGGGTTCTTGGTACACCATTCCGCTCGAAACAACCAAGTCGGGAAGCCATTATGCGGATTGGTCTTCGCTACTAGATGCACCAGCTGGGAAACATGGTTTTGCGAAAGCACAAGGCGAAAAAATTCTATTTGCAGATGGTACTCCTATTCGTTTTTGGGGAGCAAGTTTGGTGGCCGAGAAATGCTTTTTGAGTAAAAAAGAAGCTGATTCGTTGGCTCTACGTCTGTCCAAAATGGGTTGCAATTTGGTTCGTTTACATCATATGGATGCGCCTTGGGCAAAACCCAATATTTTTGGAAATGCCGACAACACGCTTCAACTATCGAAGCAAAGTGTGGACAAAGTCGATTATTTGATTTCGGCATTAAAGAAAAAAGGTATTTATGTGTACCTCGATTTGCTTGTTCATCGCGATTTTATGGAAACGGACGGAGTGGCAAATCGGCCGCCAGATTTGGGAGGAAAACAGGTTGCCTATTTTGACGAACGCCTCATTCAACTTCAGAAAGAATATATCAAACAATTGTTGACGCATAAAAATCCGTATACAGGATTGGCTTTGAAAGACGAACCAGCCATTGTCGGTTCCGAATTTATCAACGAATCAAGTGCCTATTTGACCTTTTCAGGCGATATACTTACGCCTGAATACAAACAAATATTAACTGAACAATTCGAAGCTGACCCGAAAAACGAAGGAAAAAAGCTCGCAACGTTAGATCTAGATTATTCCACTTTTATCTCGCCAAGTATGAAAAGAAGAACAGGCACTTCTGGCGATATGGATGCTACGATGAGATTTCTTTCGAATGTAGAAACGAAATATTACAAAACGATGAGCGATTATATGCGCTCGCTTGGAGTGAAATACCTGCTTTCGGGAAGCAATTTCCCAAACCCGATTTTGGCTTATCAGAAAGATAACACCATGATGGAACTGATGCTTACGAATGATTATTGGGACCATCCGCAAGTGTGGAAAATCAAAAACGACTGGGATCGAATTGAATACGCGCCTTTTAACAATACGTCTATTCTGAAAAACTATGCGACAGGTTCTATCAACAACATCAGCAAGTACAAATGGGTAGGCAAACCACTCATCGTTACCGAGTTCAACGTCTGTTACCCGAACGAATATCGTTTGGAAGGTATTCCTTATTTGGCGGCTTATGGTCGTTTGCAAGGTTTGGCTGGTATGTTGCATTTCAGTATGGATCCAGAACCGACTGGTGTGAATCGTAGGCTTGCTTTTGCGTTCAACAATTTGCCCGAACATTTGGCCAATTGGGTAGTGGCGGCTCCTATGTTTTTGCGTGGCGATGTGAAGGAAGCAGCTTCGTTAGTCACTGATAATGTGACGGATAAGCAAATATTTAGCCTACCAAGTTATTCCGATTTTATCGACAAAAATGATTTTCTACCACTAGTAACCAAAGTCGCCAAACAAGTGGTTTCGACAGAATCGATTTCTAGTACCGAAGATTTCAAGAAGTTTTTTGATGCTACTAAACAAATCATCACGAGTGAAACAGGCGAATTAACCTTAAACAAGAAACAAGGTATTTTCAAAATAAACGCACCCAAAGTACAGGGCGTGGTGGGAGCTTTGAAAGACAGTACGTTCGAGTTTCCAAGCATGACCGTGAGCCTCAAAAATCCTTGGGCATCCGTGATGGCCGTTTCGAAAGACAATTTGCCTTTGATCGAATCGAAAAACTACTATTTGGTGGTCACCACGCCAGTGCGCACCAAAGGGATGCAGTACAGCGAAAGCCGAAATTCATTGAAGGAAATAGGCGAATATGTGTTGCAAGCGCAGTCTGTAATGGGGAAAATTATATTGAAAAATAACTCAACTAATTTGAAAGTTTATCCTATTTCAATTGCAGGGCAAAAAGGGGCAGAAATTCCAGTTACTGAAAAAGCATTGAATTTAATGAATCAGAAGACTTTTGTTTTTGAAGTGGTGACGAAGTAGCATTTTGTCGAAAAGTTTCTTGAGGTGTTGTCAAGGAACTTTTCGACTTATTTTGTTAATTCATTTATCAATTTTTTACCTATACTGAAAGTTAGAAAAAGCAAAGTATCTGAATCGCTAGAAAGATTCAAATAACGCCTAAATGAACCTTTAACTAAAGCAGTTATTATTTGTGAAACAAATAAAATAGGCAAAAGAAGAATTCCTTTGCCTTTATAAATCACTGTTAACATATTTAATTGCTACTTAAAACAATCCCATTTGCCCGTCATCCGTCTTCTTCGGATCGAGATCAATTGTAGTACCTACATCAAACTTTTCGCCCGTTGAATCTGCTTCTGAACTTGGAGTAGCTTCTTCTTCTACCACCTCGTCTTTTCCAAGCAAGGTCACTTTTTCCACCTTATTTGCCGATAATTTATTGCCTAATGCTTTCCAGCCTTTCACATCTATTAACATGTCCAAATCGCTAATGACGGTTTCGAGTACTCCTTTACTGTTTTTGAATTCTACTTCTACCTGTGGCTGTGCTTTAGTGGAAACGATGACTAATTTCGAACTTGGTGAATCGCTGATAATCACATGCTTTTTACTAGGCGCGACATTCTCGATCTTGAAACGTTTCAAGTAAAAGTTCTTCTGGCTACCATCAAAATGGATAACTGAAACGATTTTATCTATGTCAAACTTCTCGATTAGCAACACTTGATCTGGCTCGTAGCGGTTGGTCAGTTCAAAACCTGTGATCTCGTAACTACCTTCTTTGTAGAAAACAATGATTTTGTCACTTCCTTCGAAATTGCCCAGTAGTTTCCCTTTCTCGTCCGTATTCAAACGACCAATCGCATCGCTGTACCAGATTTTGATGCCCGATAATGTCGATTTTCCTGCCAACTTGAACGCCACCTTACGAATGGTGTATTTGGTCATGATATTGCCTTGCGAGGCGCGACCTTTGATAGCGATGGTGCTGAAATCAAAATCAAAAATCTTGACACGTGCGGCTGCACTTTGGGTAAGTTGAACATTAATTATTTCGGCTTCTCCATTCGGATTGGCACTGAAATACAAGACTTTAGAACCTTTATTTCCCATCGTGAGATCGTATTCCTTGTCGCGCGTGATGCCGCCAATCTGGAAACGCTTTACCATTGTGTTGCCCGACTTACCGTCTACATACACCATGTTGTACACCATGCGTTCATCCGTTTTGCGGAACACACCAGCGTGCAAAATGTCCTTGCCGACAAAAACTTTATCGGCAATTTTTACGACTCGCATTTTGCCATCGTTCAGGAAGACGGCAATGTCGTCTATGTCTGAACAATCGCAGATGTATTCGTCTTTCTTGAGTCCAAAACCGATGAATCCTTCTTTTCTATTTATGAATAATTTTTCATTTGCTGCTGCTACGGCATTTGCTACAATGGCATCGAAATGACGAATCTCGGTTTTACGCTCGCGCCCTTTTCCATATTTGTCGAGTAATCTTTGATAATAGGCGATGGAGAAATCGGTCAGAAACTTCAGATCATGATCTACTTGTTTGATCTGATTTTCGAGTTCCCTCATTTTGGCATCGGCCTCAGAAACATCGTATTTACGGATGCTGCTAAGAGGTTTCGCCATCAATTTCAAGTAATCTTCGTTCTCGATCTTACG
>JAYVIX010000059.1:0-2351 GCA_043769845.1 Cytophagales bacterium | reverse complement strand
TTGTCAACTTCCGAAATTTCACCCGTTTTTTTAATAACAAACCGTTTTTTTTGCCTTGTTCCTATCGCAATTCCTGCCGAATCGAAACGAGTAATGGATTCGAAATGTGGCTCTACCAACCAATCGCCATCGAGCTGCAAAATGCCGATTTTTTTATTTTTGGCCATCACCGCAAAACCATCCACAAAAATATCTCCTCTCAAATCTCCTTTTGCAATTATATGACCTAACGTATTGATAATCTTCTGCTTCCCTCCTACCGTCACAAATGCACGACCTTCTACAAAATCAGATGCAAAAGTGTATTTGGCTTTCAAAACCACACGACCATTGGTATCAATATAGTTCCAAAAATTAGAATGAAACACAGCCGCCAATCCTTCCGAAAACGGACGAGCCCGACCATACACCGAATCAGTCGCAGGCGTTCCGTCCAACTTTTTATATGCCCACAATCGGTTTTTGCACTTTACTAAAACTAAACGATTCCCTATCGCTTTTACGTCCTTATACTTTGGCGCAAACGCCATTGTGAACGATTTGTCCATAAAACCAATCGTATAGCAAGGCTTGTGTACCAAATAAAGCGAATCGGAATTTGGATCATGTTCCACTTTCATGTAATTGGCGTTCCAAACATCCGTTCCCGAAGCGTTGATCAATCCGTACTGACCGTTGCTCGATTTTACAACCGCATGGCCATTTTGAAACCCTTCTACACGGGCAAACTGAGGAGGGATCGCTACATCCCCTTTCTGATTGATAAATCCCCAATTTCCTTCCTCGGCTGTCGCATTGGTTTCCAAACCGTCCAAAACACCCTGCAAAGTATTTGTTCGTGCCTTTTTATCTGTATCTTTCAGTTTGTATTGATATTTGACCTTGTAGTTTTCGGATGAATTGGCAAAATTGACGGGTGCCAAACCTTCCGAGAACTGACCAATACTGCCAAATGGTTTCGTCAGACGTATTCCTTCGACAGTCTTGTAGGTGAGAGCTGAAAACACCCTTCCTTTTTGATTGATCAAAACCAATTTTCCTGCCGTAGTGATCGCTGGAGCCACATTTGCAAGATTAATTGTTTTGAGCGAAATATCTAAAAACGAGCTCGAAGAACGGATCGTCCGATTGATTGTACTATCAAAGAGGAAGAAATTACAAATTTGAATCAAACTTCCATTTCTCGAAATAGGCACCGTGATTGCCCTCAAAACCGTCATTCCAAAACGGTCGCCTTTAGTTCGAACAATCGTTCGTTGTTGATAAGAGTGATTCAAGTCATGCGTAGTATCTGTAATTCGGATCGTGCCAAAATTTTTAATGACTTCTACAAAACGACCATTTTCATCAAAAGTGATGACGTTTTTTCGGCCATTTTCAACATACACGATCTTGTCTTTGGCAATATCCACATACGAATACTTTGGCAAAAGCAATACTTCACCAAGTTTATTGACGGCACCCTTGCTTCCATTGAAGTGGATTTTGGTAACTGGAATGGTATCAAAAGCCTCTATTTCGCCCAAAGGAATTTTACTCAGCTTTTTACCTGCCAGATTGTACATGTGGTCGCCCAAACTATCTGTAGCCACCAAACGATCTAGTCCTATAAACGATATTTCATCGTACTTATTCTCAATCAATATCTTTCCTTTGATATCAAGCAAACCTTCCAACGCTTCTTTTTCGGTCAGAAACAACCCATCGAAACCGGGTAGAAATCGAATTTTATCGTATTTACCTTCTACCAATGAAACGTGCCGAGCGAGGTCGTACAATTTGGCTTTTCCTTTCGCATCGGTAGCCACCATATGGTTGCCATCTATCAATTCGATCTTCGAAAAACTACATGGAAACTCATTATTTCCTTTCAGATCAAACAAACCAAAAAATCCGTTTTGTTTGGCAATCAGATAATTAAATGCTGGTTTGATTTCTTCGAACTCTTCTGAAAGTAATTGCTTTAGATGGACATCGTAAACGCCTCTTTTCTTGTCTTTCTCTACAAACCAAAACCGATCCGAAAACCAAATAGAATCGTAAATAGGCAACAAAAAACGGCCTTGGAATATCATTCCTACTTTACCTACTCGAGTATGAAGAATCTGATTATTCTTTGATCCATACGAAATATTGTCAAATTGACTACTCGTTAATTCTTCCCCTTTTATGTTGCAAATAAAAGAGCTGCTGTCTTTTCGCCCGATCAAAAAACTATCTGAAATAAAATCGAGCGATTGATAACTAGGTTCCAAAACGAAATTTCCCAATGAATCAAGCAAACCATATTTCCCCTGAAAATTGGCCACCGCAAAACCCTGTTTATTGGGATCTTCCAATTCATCAAAAAC
>JAYVIX010000058.1:0-7022 GCA_043769845.1 Cytophagales bacterium | reverse complement strand
TGTAAGCCAGACTGGAATTGGCAAAGGTGATAGTTTGATTTTGACTTTGAATAAGCTTTCGATTGGAGATCACGAGCTGAAAGCCCGTGCGACCAATGCCGGTTGTAAAGTTGCTGAAATTGGAGCGAGTGGAAAAATCACAATCAATAGCGCACCCAAAACCAATTTGGAAGCTTTTATCAATGGCCCAGTTTGTTTGAAGAATGCTGCCGAAGTAAAAATTTATCCTTCAGAAATTGGGAAGTTTTACGAAGTACGCACGAAAAATACTTCAATAAGCGATCAAAAAACAGGCACTGGTGATACGTTGAAATTGACAGTAAACACAACAACATTACTAGCTGGTGAACACAAACTAACCGTTGGCGTTTCGGTGGCTGGTTGTGTGGCAGATACCTTGTTGTCGAATTTGAAATTGAAAATTAATACTGAAACACGTTCGGATATTTCATTTCTCAAAGGAAGTTCTATTTGCATGAATGAAGAACTCGCGCAAGTCACTGTTTTGAAAGCTGAAAGGGATATTTATTATCGAATGAATTATTTTAATACTGTTTATGCTCAAATGGGCACAGGTGAAGACTTGGTTTTTGAAATTCCTAAGGACAGTCTGAGTCAAGGCCGGAATGAAGTGTCTTTTTATGCGACTTCTCGTGGTTGTAAGACTGTCAAATTGGATAACATGGCCAATGTGTTCCTAATGGGATCCAAAAATACCATTCAAGGTGCTTCGATACTTTGCTCTAATTCCATCGGAAATTTTAGCATTGACCCAATAGAAGGAGCATTGTCGTATAATTGGACGGTTCCGTTAGTCGATACACTTCTTTCTGGACAAGGCACAAATCAGGTTCGTGTGTCGATTGGTCAAAAAGAAAGTGAAATCAAAGTGGTTCCTGTTGGTGCCAATCGAGCATGTCAGGAATCTGAAGCGAGTCTGAACGTTCATGTGTTTCCAAGATTTCGTGGATTGAATTTTCAAAAAACGGATACTGCCTGTATCAATCAAACCTATCTGTTTTCATTGGACAGTACGTTTGCCATCGGTGTCAAGTCGTTGAAATGGACTTGGACGAGCGGGATCAGAATAGAAAGCCCGATTGATTCAAGTACTAAAAAAGCGCAAGGTACTTTTGTGCAATCGGGAATACAGCAGTTGATTCTATCGCCAACCGAAGAATGTACTGGCCTTGTTCGAAAACCTGACACACTCACGATACGCGTTTTGGAATATCCTGTGGCGGAAGCGGGCGAATATGACGTGATAGAAAATGATTTGCAACAGCCGATCTTTCTCAGAGGGACTGGATCAAGCGAAAGCAATTTGAATGAAAAATATATCATTAAATGGTCTTCGCCCAATCTGTTTGTTCAAAATGCGCATTTGTTGGTGAATGCCAGTTTTGTGCCTGTCGATGAGGAAACGAAGGTGTATCTAAGTGTGGCTCATGCAGGTAAACTGGGGAGAGGCTATTGCGAGGCAAAAGACAGCGTGGTGATAAAAATCAAACCAATGATTGAGGTGCCCAATGTATTCAGTCCAAACCAAGATGGCGTGCACGATGCTTGGGAAATACCACATTTGAATCGTCTTTTTCCAAACTGTACTGTGGAGGTATTTAATAAATGGGGTGCGCAAGTGCATCAGTCAACAGGCTACAACGAGCCTTGGGACGGAACCAGAAACGGACAAGAACTACCCATTTCGACCTATTACTACATCATAGATTTGAAAAATGGATCGAAACCTATGGTTAAATCGGTGACGATTTTGAGATAGGACTAAAATAGTTTCTAGAAAACGTTCTTTTGTCTAAGGAATGTTTTATACATTTAGATTTGCTAAGATCCTGTTAGTCAACAGATAGTATAGAAATATGAGAAAGAGACAGTTATTTTTTTGCCTAGTCATTTGTATGATTGCTAGGCTTGGTTTTGCACAGAATACGCCTGGGTTGGTGTGGGCAAAATATGCTGGAGGTGTTGCGTTTCAGAGTGATGCTAGTAGTAAAAGTGTTGCTTTAGACAAAGATAGCAATGTATATGTAGCGGGTTCTTTTAAAGGAACTGTCGATTTGGATCCTTCAGAAAACGGAATCAGCAACATTGAATCCGCTGGTTTTGGAGACCTATTTATTGCCAAGTATACCAAAGACGGAGTTTTTGTTTGGGGAAAACGTATTGGTGGAGAACAAAAAGACGAAGCGAATGATATTCATTTGGATGCATCAGGCAACGTATATGTCACAGGTTATTTTGAAGATACTGTAGATTTTGATCCTGGAGTTAGAGTTGCCAATTTGTATTCGGATTATAATCAGATTTATATCTACCGAAGTGCTTTCGTTTTGAAATTAGATGCGGACGGAAATCATGTATGGGCTCATAAAATAGGCCATGAGCGAACAGCCAATTCAGGTGCAACCACTACGGTATATGGATACTCAATCGCTACGGACAGTAAAAATAATGTGCTAGTTGCTGGCAATTTTAATGGTGATGTAGACTTTGATCCATCAGACGAAACAAGGCGCATTGTGAGTAATACAAGTTCTAGTGCTGTTCTTAATGGGTTTGTGGCAAAATACGATGCGTCTGGAGGGTTTGTTTGGGCAAAAAGCCTAGGGAGTTCGAATGGCGCAACAGTTAGTGGTTTAGCAGTGAATAGTTTAGGCGAAATTATTGTGACAGGAAATTTTCGAGATAGTACAGATTTCGACCCTGACAGTAATGCTACTTCAAAACTAACCTCTACTTCTCAATTTAGTTATGATGTTTATGTATGGTCTTTAAGTGCAAATGGTATTTACAGATGGGCAAAAGGTTTTGGCGGCACAGAAGATGATTTTAGTAGCGCCATCGCACTAGACAACCAAGACAACATTTACACTACAGGCAATTTCCGAGGAGATATTCATTTCGATCCTAGTCCTAATTCTGATAGTATTTCGTCTGTACAAAATAGTGGAGACGTTTTTGTGTCGAAACTAACAAGTGGGGGAGAATACGTTTGGGCGAAAAGTTTTGGAGGATGGAATACTGACGCAGCGTATGACATTGCGGTAGATAGCAAACAACAAGTATATACGATGGGGTATTTTATTGATTCTGTCGATTTTGATCCTGGTCCAAATAAAGCGTTGCTTGGTGGGTATAAAGCTGTTTTTGTTTCTCAGCTAAATGAAAATGGTGATTATTTAAATGCGTATCAAATAGACAACAATGGGACTTTTTTATCTAATTCAGGAGGGTTAGCAGTTGATAATGCAGGAAATGTGGTAGTGACTCATGATTTGATTGATGTTACAGATATGGATCCTACAGTTTGCGTTTTTAATCTTTCAAATACAATAGGTACAGGTGGTTTTTTTCTTCAAAAAGTAAATCCGAAAACTATTCCAAGTTGCCTGTCAATAGTCTCAGTTACAATCCAACCTAAGTCCATGGCGGTATGTAGTGGCAAAATAGCCACTTTTTCGGTTATTGCTTCTGGTTCGAATTTGGTTTATCAATGGCAAAAACTCAATGCCGCCACAGGCGCATATTCCGATTTGGCGGTATCAAACGATTATTTAGGAGCAAAATCGTCTGTCTTGACAATTAATACAAAATCTGGACTGGTCAATGGGACTTATCGCTGCAAAATTGGCCTCAATTTGTTTTCTGACAATGCCATATTGACCTTCAGTCCAGCACCATCGGTACCAACTATTCTGACTCAAAACCAAGAAGCCTGCTCTGGTACTCAAATGTTGCAAGTGCAGGGTTTCGATCAATATAAATGGTCGTTAGCAAATGCCGTTGCGCCAGATACATTGAAGATTGTAAGTCAAAATATTAGCCAACAAGGACAATTTCCTGTTGTTCAAACCAGCGTAAGTAATTATAAAACAGGAACTTCTAAACTATATCTTATCACTAGAAACACCGCTGGTTGCTCTCGTTTAGACAGTACTAAAATTTCTTACTATCCAAACGAAAAAGCCTCATTGTCAAACGGAGCTGTTGTGGGCGATTCTGTTCTTCTGAAGGCTATACCAATCATGAGAGGAAATACATCGTATTCTGGCACTTGGTCAATAGTACAAGGCGAGGCAAGCATTCGCAATAGAAATGCCAATTCAACGTATGCTAAACTGTTTGTTTTGGGTGAATATAAATTCATTTATACTTCTTCCAATTCTTGTAAAACCATTGATACGATTACTGTTTTTCGTACCAATTCGTCAGTAGTCATAAAGATCAATGCAGGCCGCGACCTCACAACCTGTACCGACACCGCCACATTGGCCGCCACCGCAGTGCCACAAGGTTATGTAGGTGTGTGGCGTAGCGGCAATCCGAAAGTCAAATTTTCAGATTCCACCAAAGTAAATTCCAAAGTGAGCGGACTTGTCATTGGTCGCAACGAACTGTTTTGGTTGGCCAAATCGGGCAATGAGGTGCGAGGTCGAGATACTGTATTTCTCACAAGCATTGCTGGACCTAGCAGTTCGATTCCTAATTATCAACGCGTTTGCCCATCCAACCCAACAATAAGTCTTTTGTTGAAAAACAACGAAACAATTTCATTTACAAGTACCAAAAATGCGCGAATGGTGAAGTCGACCATAGGAATAGACCGATACGAAGTTTTTAATCTAGCTCGATTCCCAAATAATAATGTGTTCAGTTGGACATTGAATAATGGAGTTTGTACCAAAACTGGTCAACTTACTATCTTCCTTTCCGATACCGTTTTGATTGAAAATAAACCCGTTTCGGGCATTGCAGGTGATACTATCAAAGTGAAAGTGTCGGATGTCTCGGTCAATAGTTTGTTCTCAAAAACCGAGTGGTACGATTCGCTAATTGTTGAAGAAATCGCTGGAACAAAATCGGGCGTAGTGTTGAAAAAATACACCGTGGGCGACACAATGGTGCATTTCGTAACGAACAGAAAATTGATTTCGAAGGAAACCTACTTATATCGACTTCGCAACTCTTGCGGAATAATCAGTGATACTGCAAGCCTTATAGTTAATACCACAAATGAACCACCAGAGAAGAAGTCAATAACAATAGCGCCAGTCGAAGGACAAAAAATATATACATTTAAATTCAATTTCATCGACCTTGACAGGAATAGGTATTTGGACACCATTTACTTGTTGAATGCTCCAGAGGGCGTTCGAGCTAAGATTTCGTATCCAGATTCGCTCAGCGTAATCTTCGAAATAGACCTTAGCAATGTGGTTTCATCTTCCGAAGTTCAATCCGTTCAATTCCGATTGGCCGATACAGGAAGCGAGGTTGGTAGTCTTATATTTTTGATTCCTGCAATCATTTTCGATCTCATCGTTTACAATGCGCTATCGCCCAATGGCGATGGTCAAAACGATGTGTTCCAAATAGATGGCATAACGCTCGAAAAATACCGAGACAATAAAGTCGAAATTTTCAACCGATGGGGCGACCGTGTGTACAAAGCTTCTGGTTACAATAACAATGAGGTTGCTTTCGATGGCGATAATCTGCCTGATGGTACCTATTACTACATCATCAATGTGGGCGAAAAACGAAAATTGTACAAAGGATTCCTGATTTTGAAACGATGATTTGGAAAGAAGAAAATAATCAATTGTGTCGAAGCTTTGTCTTCAAAGATTTTAGCGAAGCATTTGATGAAAGACAAAATCTGGCTCGGAGCCTTGTTGCGCAAACTTAAAGTGCCGTACTGATGGCACAATATCAACTAAGCGACATGTTCAGACTAGGCTATTCGGTTGATTTGCCACTGAACAGTGTGATAAAAGCCAGCTACAGCAGCCACGAAATCATGCTGAACATGGATTTGAAATTGCTCCAAAGCCATGACATTGGTTTGAGGTATTTTTAAGTAAGTAGAGACATTTGTAATTGTATTTTTTGCATCGTGCGGAACAACATGTGATTTTCTAATGAATTGCCCAAAGCATGACGCAAACTATTTCCGTCATGCTTTTTTAGATTTCTAATTTATAGCTTTGACACTTCGTACACACGCATTTGGCAGAACTGCATCCCATAAATGCTACTTTATTGCAGGACGAGGCTTCGTTTGAGGTTTTGTTCCGAAAATTGTATGCTCCACTGTGTAAAACGATTTTCAAAATCGTACAGGACAAAGACCTGGCCGAAGACATTGCCCAAGATGCTTTTTTTATACTTTGGGAAAAACGAAATGAAGTAACCATTTCGGTGAAATCGTACCTGTATCGAGCGGCTATCAATAAAGCATTTACGCAACTGGAAAAGAACAAACGCTTCGTCCGCACGCAAGAAGGCGATTGGTTTGAATACGAACCGAGTGCCAACACGACCGAAGAAATCGTGAACGAAAAGGAATTGCAAATGGAAGTGAACAAGGCAATTGATAGTTTACCTCCTGCTTGCAGAACCGTTTTCCTGATGAGCCGAATGGACGAAATGAGTTACAAAGAAATAGCCGAAGCTTTAAATATCTCTGTAAAAACGGTGGAGAATCAAATGTCGAAGGCTTTGCGGATCGTGAGGGAAGCGGTGTTGGTTTTTGTGGTTGGGACTATGTTTTCTTGAATTGGAAAAAATATTTCCCACCCGCATAGGGGTAAATCGATTTTAAAATGTCTTAGTATCAAATGGACAAAAAAGCCACATACCAAGAACTGATCACCAAGTACCTGGCTCAGGAAATCACCGCCTCGGAGCAAGAGTTGCTTTCGAGGTGGTTGAATGAACATCCTGACAACCAGCAATCGTTCGATCAACTTCAAAGGGCATGGGACAAGGTAGGCGAGCAAACGCCCGATTTTGAGCCAAACGTAGATGTGGCATGGAACAAGTTGAAACACAGGATCGGTCAAGGCCAGACGGTGAATGTGGAGAAGAAGGAAACAAATGTGATCAGTTTGTTCTCGTCTTCGTTCTTGCGAATTGCAGCTTCTGTCGTGTTGGTGGCGGGCTTGTCGTACTTGGGTTTCTTTTACCTGAAAGGCCTGAACCAAACGGAGGTTCAGATTTCG
>JAYVIX010000057.1:0-19621 GCA_043769845.1 Cytophagales bacterium | reverse complement strand
AAAAGGTGTTTTTACGTTGAGTTCTTTTCTTATTGAGCCATGCCTTCTGTTAATATTATAGAAAGATAGAAATTTAAACAAATCGATTTTCATTTCATCCGTCAGTCGCTCGGTTGCACCGAGTGACTAATATACGCTAGGGCTTCGCCTTTTTTCTACCATGTATCTAGTTTGATTTTAGGAACATGATTAGCACTACTATACTGCCATTGCTCGGGAGCAGAATCCTACCTTTTGACTGTACATCCGATGATCACTCAATTGAACAGGAAAACTAGTCTTTTACCAAAACTGATACTTGGCATTTTGATTCGAATACTTGGCATGGTAACCGAACATATACAACAACATTCTTTACGACTCTCTCCTTGCTTTTCTTCAATCATCTTGATAAGTTTCTTGGCTGTAAAAGCTTTCATGTAGCGCAAGACATCTGACAAATTACCATTCTGCCTTCTCACAATCAAATGCACATGGCTTGGCATGATGACGTATTCAAAAACCTCTAACCATTTGTTTTCCTGACAATAAGCAAGACTTTCTAAAATTACATCCGAATATCTTGAGCTTGTAAAAACGTCAATACAACCAACAACTGTAAACCCTAAAATATACTCGTCACTCGGCAATAGCCGAGCGACTGTGGGTTCAAACCATACTTTTCAACCCACTTCAATACGTTGTTGTATAGTACGTGATAAGCCTTGCTTACCTCCGAAATTGTGGTCTATTTCAGCTCTATTTTCTGTACTTTTTGCTTCTTGAATTCCTTGCTAAAAATGCGCTTTCTGCTCTCACTCGTACTAAGTTCAAATACCTGTCTTGTAGCCGTATTAGTAAATTAAATTGATCCGTTTTTTGCCCTAAAAACGGTAAACTTATTTCAGGCGCCAACATTTAGAAAAGGTGTCAGTTTTATGAAGATTGGCAAGATGATTTATTTTAATATATATATATATATTAATTAGTTAAGCACTTTTCATTATTAGGTTGATTTTCGCCATCTTGCCTTATCTTATTCTCAAATGAAAATTCTCATTATCCGTTTTTCTTCCATTGGCGATATTGTTCTGACTACTCCAGTCATACGTTGCCTGAAACAACAACTTTTTAATTGCGAAATTCATTACTGTACCAAAGCCACCTACAAAAGCTTACTTGAAGCTAACCCTTACATCGACAAGTTCCATTTTCTTGAGAATGATTTGACTGCACTAACTGAAGAACTAAAAGCTGAAAAATTCGACTGGGTCATTGATCTGCATAAAAATATGAGAACTTTTATGCTGAAACTAAAACTAGGAGTACCTTCTAAAAGTTTTAATAAGCTCAATTGGGAGAAGTGGCTTCTGGTAAATTTCAAGATCAACAAACTTCCCAACGTCCATATTGTAGACCGATATTTTAAAACAGTCGAACATTTGGCCGTCAATTACGATGGCATGGGCTTGGATCATTTTATTCCAGCCAAAGACGAATATTCCATTTCAAATTTGCCCGAAAATTTCCAGAAAGGATATGCTGTTTTCGCCATCGGAGGACAGCACGAAACAAAGAAACTTCCATTAGCTAAAATGATCGAATTGGTCGCTAAAATAACTTTGCCAGTAGTTTTGGTGGGCGGAAAAGAAGATGCTGAAAATGCCGAAGCGATTACAAAATCGTCTACAAAAAATCACGTTTTGAAACTTTGCGGAAAACTAAACCTCAATCAATCGGCTTCTGTTATCCAACAATCAACCAAAGTATTTACTCACGATACAGGAATGATGCACATTGCTGCTGCATTCCGAAAAGAGGTAATAAGTATCTGGGGAAATACAGTAACCGAATTTGGCATGTATCCGTTCCAGACTAAAAATGAATCTTGGGAAGTACAAGGCCTGTCGTGCAGGCCTTGTAGTAAAATTGGGTTCGACAAATGCCCCAAAGGACATTTCAATTGCATGAACCTGCAAGAATTTCCTGTGACTATCTAGCATACTGAGCATCGTAATAATTACGATACGCACCTGATGTCACATTTTCTAACCATTTTTTATTGTTCAAATACCAATCTACCGTAATGTTCAAACCTTCTTCAAACTGAAGCGAAGGCTCCCAACCCAATTCTCTCATGATTTTATTGGCATCAATTGCATAGCGAAGATCATGACCTGCTCGGTCTGTCACATAAGTAATCAGTTTCTCAGATTCACCTTCTGCACGACCTAGTTTTTTATCCATCACCTTGCAAACAAGCTTGATAAGATCAATGTTTGTCCACTCGTTGAAACCGCCAATATTGTAAGTCTCTCCTATTTTGCCTTTATGGAAAACCATTTCGATTGCACGTGCATGATCGACTACATATAGCCAATCACGAACATTCTCCCCTTTACCATATACTGGCAAAGATTTGTTATGAAGAATATTATTGATAAACAAAGGAATCAATTTTTCTGGAAACTGATTTTGTCCATAGTTGTTCGAACAATTCGAAACCACTACTGGAATTTTATACGTATTGTGGTACGCACGCACTAGGTGATCTGAGGCGGCCTTAGAAGCACTATATGGCGACTGCGGATCGTATGGAGTTGTCTCTAAAAAGAAACCACCATCGTGCAATGAACCATACACTTCATCTGTAGAAACGTGATAAAAAAGGTGTTTCGATAAATCGTCTTTCCAAATACGTTTAGCCGAGTTAAGCAAATTGGCAGTGCCAAGTACATTCGTCTGAATAAAAGCCAATGGATCTGTAATCGATCTATCCACGTGCGATTCGGCTGCAAGATGGATCACATCGTCAAATTGATGTAAGTCGAATAGTTGATCAATCTCGGCCGCATCTGTAATATCCGCTTTGATAAACGAGTAATTCGGCTTGTTTTCTATATCTGAAATGTTTTCAAGATTCCCAGCATAGGTGAGTAAGTCTAGATTGAATATCTGATAATCAGAGTATTTGTTTACAAACAGACGTACAACATGCGAGCCTATAAATCCAGCACCGCCAGTAATTAATATTTTTTTCATAGTATAGATAGTTTAGAGCAAAAAAAAGGGGCGTAAGCCCCTTTTTAACTAGAAGAATTTGTATCGATTGTCGGTAACATCCGAAGCCTCTTTCAAAGATTCACGAATTGAAAACTCAACTCTACCTGATTGACCTTGGATCAATTGATTCTTGTATTGGGTGTAATCTGCAATTTCGGCAGCAAGTGTAGCGGTTTCTACTTTTACCAAACAAACACCACCTTCGTACACAATAGCTTTTGAAATCTGACCAGCTTTTATTCCAAAAACTTTACCTACCAAGTATGGATCATAACCCAAACCACTCACAAAACCATTCGAAGCTACTAAATCAGTTGCCGTATTTACTTGAGCATCAGCACCATATTTCTGAGCAATTTCTTCAAAAGAACCAGAAAGTGTCGCTAGCTTTTCTGTAATAGTTTTTGCTTTTTGTTCGTTGCGAACTTTGGCCGTCAACTCGTCTTTGAAATCTTCGACCGTTCCAAGTCCTTTCTTCGCTTTGTTTTTCAACACAGCCACTACAAACGAATTGTCTAGGGCAAACACATTTGAGACATTTCCAACCTTTGCATCCGAAAACGCCCAACGAACGATTTCTCCTGCATTTTGAAGATTATTAATGTTTTTCGAAGATTTTGAAACCTTATCAGCCGACATTTTCATCAAACTCTTATTCGCCTCAATCGCAGCTGTAAAATTTTCCACCGATTTCAATCCCGACTGGAATGCTCCAGCTTGGTTGTAGATTGAATCTTTCGTCTCGTCACGTGCTAATACGGCACGAGTCACTACAGCTACACCGTATTGTGTTTTAGTTTTTTGTGCAGTCACTTTAATGATGTGGTATCCAAAATCAGTTTCAACAGGTTTTGGCAAAAGACCCGTTTTTGCAGAATTGAAAACAGCATCACCAAACGGTTTGACCATTCTTCCTTCACTAAACCATCCAAGATCTCCACCTTGTTGTGCGGTACCATCCGAACCAAATCGAGCAGCCATCATTTCGAAACTTGCTCCTTTTTTGATCAAATTAAGTACGCTATCACATTTTCTAAGTGCCGCTGCTTTGTTACCAGCTTCCGCTTTGAAAAGGATATGACTTGCTCTTGATGACCAAACCGAATCTTGTCTTACAGCAAAAACTTTGAACAATTTCAAAGTACCCATATCTTCAATCGGGCCGTATACTTGTCCTTTTTCAGGTACAGAAACTAAATTTGTCAATTGAGCAGGAAGATTGGCCAAATTCACAAAGCTAATGTCATTACGATTATCAGAATTAAGACTTACAAAAGCTGTATCATCACTAGTTGTAGCAAACTCTGTTTTCAAAGCAGCCATTTCTTCTTTGTACGTAAGCGTATCCAATTGTGAAGGAATGATTTGAAACGACACATAATCAAGTGAAACGCTTTCTTCTATTTTATAACGCTCTTTGTTTTTATTCAAGTAGTCTTTCAACTGGCTGTCTTCTACTTTCACAGTAGAATCAATAATAGAAGCAAACGCAACATTCACAAATTTGATATTCGCTTTGTCGTTTTGAACATGGTATTGACGCTCTTGCTCAGCTTTCGTTACATAAGTAGATTGTTTCAGTAAGTTTTCGTATTTTACTCTAAGTCTATCTGGACCAAGGCTTCTTTCAAAATTCACCCACATCGCTTTTTGACGAGCATCCATTTGTGGTGAATTCAAGTTTTTAAGATAATTGATTACCAAAGCTTTATCGAATTGCTTTGTTTCTTGGTTCACAAATACTTGCTGGATACTTGGGTGGATATTTTTTCCTTGAACCATGTCTATTTGCTCTTCATCAGAAACGCTTAGACCCAGTTTTTGAAATTCAGGTGTATAAGCATTTTCGAATACAAATTGATTCCAAACTTGCTCGTTGATACTTTGTAATTCATAATCAGCAGGCATTTTGCCAGTCTGATTGGCGTAATTCATTTTTGCCTCTTCCAATTTTTCTTGAAAGATTTTGTAGTCAATGTCTTTACCAGCAATGGTACCTACCATATTGTCACTTTTCCCTAATAGAAAAGAGTTGGTTTGCATCAAATCTGATCCAACAATAAAAAGTAATAGACCAACAGCAATAATGCCGACTGCTACGCCTGATTTTTCACGAATTTTACCAAGAAGTGCCATTAGAAAACTGAAATTAACGAATTACGATTAAAATTTTGATGGTCATTGCTTTTCACACAAATACAAAAGTCCGCAAAAATAGGCTTTAATAAATATAATGTGAAATCCTTTGACGGTTTTTTGAAAATATGTAGAGACTTAAATAGTTAACAGTTCATAGTTAATAGTTAATAGTTGCGTATTTAACTTAAAACCAGACACTTAAAAATATAAAAAGTACAGAATATTAAACCAGATTATTTAAATGAATTTCATACTCAATCGTGCTCCGTCAAACTCGGCATATTGACCTCCTGTCACCCATTCTCCGAGATTTATGTACTGACTATTTGCTCCTACAGGCATATCTAGTACCAAATGTCTATGGCCGAAGATATAATAGTCATGATGTTGCTTTTTTTCTTCTTCCTGACAAAAAATCCAAATATGTTCTTTTTCGCCCAAAAATTGTTCGTCTTTCTTAATGTTTGAAACACGGCTCGACTTCGACCAATTGGTGGCAATACTAAATCCGATCCAAGGATGCATAAAAGCAAAAAGCCTTTGACACAATTTACTGTTGAAAAATAATTTCAAAAACTTGTACTTATAATCTCCTGGACCAAGACCATCGCCATGGCCGATCAAAAATTTCTTGCCGTTTATTTCCAGAGCCATATTGCCTCGAATGACAGGAATGCCCAATTCGGTCGGGAAATAATCAAACATCCACATGTCGTGATTTCCTGTAAAAAGATAAATAGGAATGTTTTTATCTCTCAATTCGGCCAATTTGCCTATAAAACGCACAAAACCTTTGGGAATCATGTGTTTGTATTCGAACCAAAAATCGAACTGATCGCCTAATAAAAAAATGGCTTTGGCATCCGATTGAATACTGTCCAACCAAGAAATGATTCTTTTTTCTCGTTCGAGAGAATTGGCGTGATTGGGTGTCCCTAAATGAAAATCGGAGGCGAAATAAATTTTTTCGTCCTCCGATAGAGTCATTGCAATATGCTGCATTTTTTATTGCTCGTTGGTCGCAGGTTCAACAACAGGCGTAATTACTTCCGCAACTGGTAATTCCTTCGGAGCATGCTGCCCTGTGCTGTTCATGAACGATTGATAAGTTGTTTCTTTATCAAAAGGACGTTTTCCAATCAACAATTCCAAATCGGCCTGAAATACAATCTCTTTCTTCAATAATTCTTGAGCCAAAATCTCAAGTTCTTTTCTGCGCTCGATCAAAAGTCTTTTGGTTCTTTCGTACGCATTTTGAACCAAAATTTTGACCTCTTGATCTATGATTTTGGCAGTATCTTCCGAATAAGGTTTGTTGAACGAATATTCCGATTGTTTCGAATCGTAAAATGAAACATTACCTATTTTTTCATTCATTCCATAAATCGTCACCATACCATAAGCCATTTTGGTGATGCGTTCCAAATCGCTCAACGCGCCAGTCGAAACTTTGCCAAAAACGATATCTTCTGCTACACGACCACCAAGGGTCATGCACATTTCGTCCGTTAATTGTTCCTCAGTATACAAAAATTGCTCTTTGGGCAAATATTGCGCATACCCCAACGCAGCAACTCCACGTGGAACGATACTTACTTTTACCAATGGATCGGCATGTTCTAAAAACCAGCCAGCTACTGCATGACCAGCCTCGTGATAGGCTACGATTTTCTTTTCTTCAGGAAGGATCAATTTATTTTTCTTCTCAAGTCCACCAATTACACGATCGATAGCATCTTGAAAATCAATCATATCTATTGCTTCTTTGCCCTTTCTAGCGGCAATTAAGGCCGCTTCGTTACAAACGTTTGCAATTTCAGCTCCAGCAAAACCTGGTGTTTGGGTGGATAATTTTTTAGGATCAATATCTGGTGCCAATTTCAATGGTTTCATGTGCACATTGAAAATTTGCTCACGCCCATTCATGTCTGGCTTATCAATAGAAATCTGTCTATCGAAACGTCCTGGACGCATCAAAGCCGAATCCAACACATCTGGTCGGTTGGTGGCAGCAAGAATAATAACACCTGAATCGGTTCCAAAACCGTCCATTTCTACTAATAATGAGTTCAATGTATTTTCTCTCTCATCATTTGCGCCTGGCATCGAACCTTTACCTCGCATACGTCCTACAGCATCAATTTCATCAATGAATATAATACAAGGCGCTTTTTCTTTTGCCTGACGGAAAAGGTCACGCACACGAGCAGCTCCTACTCCTACAAACATTTCCACAAAATCGGAACCTGAAAGAGAGAAAAAAGGCACTTCAGCTTCGCCAGCCACTGCTTTGGCCAATAAGGTTTTACCAGTTCCTGGGCCACCAACCAACAATGCTCCTTTGGGTATTTTACCACCTAGATTAGTAAACTTGTCTGGGTTTTTAAGAAAATCAACGATTTCTTTCAGTTCTTCTTTGGCTTCGTCCAAGCCAGCTACATCGTTGAAAGTAATTTTTACTTTATTTTCAGTATCAAATAAAGCCGCACGTGATTTGCCAATATTGAAAAGTTGACCGCCTGGACCAGCTCCACCAGCCATTCTGCGCATGAAATAGAAGAATCCAAAGATCAATAAGAGGAACATCCCCCAAGAGAAAAACCAGTTATTGAAATCAACTCTGTTTTCAATTTTATACGGAACACGTTGATCGCTAGGCAATTTACGGTTCATCGCTTCGATGTCTTTTTTGAAGTCTTCTCCAGAAAAGATTTCGAGACGAAAATGTGGCCCTTGATCTACAGGCAGTGGCCCACGAAGTGCCAAATCGTCCTTGTATTTGCGGTTGTCTAATGCATCTTTTTTCAATGTAATTTCAACCACTTTGTCGTTCACGATAGCCACCTGTTCTACATCATGGCTCATCACCATGTTTTCGAACTTGATCGAATTGGTCTCAATTGCCGAAACACTCTTATTTAAGTAGCTGATAATTAAGACCATTGCTACCAAACCTCCTATCAACCACATTTGGTAATTGCCATTAGGCGGCAAACTAGGCGGACTCAACTTTGACTTTTTGGCAGGAGTCGGAGCAGCTGTTTTTTTATCTTTAATGTCTGACATGCGAAGATTGGGTTTGTTATTCGGTGATGTATTTAATTGGAGCATCGCCCCATAATTTTTCCAATGAATAATGGCCTCTTTTGTCTGTTCTGAAAATATGGACGACCACATCTATATAATCTAATAAAATCCACTCTTTGTTTTCAAAACCTTCTCTTTTAAATGGATCTTGCTGCATACTTTTGAAAACAACGTCTTCCACGCTATCGGCTATTGCGTCTGTATGTGGGTCCGAAGTTCCTGTGCAGATAACAAAGAAATCAGCAATTGCGTGTTTTAGTTCCCGCAAATCAATCACAGCGATTTCCTCGCCCTTCTTTTCTGACATTCCTTTTACTATATTCTCGCAGAGTTGCTCTGCATCGGTGAGGTGTCTTGTCCTTTTGGCCATCAACTAATTTCTATTCTGTGAATGCAAAAGGTCTAAAATTGTGCCAAGGCTAATTTTGATGTACTTTCGCTTTGTTTCTGCACAAAAGTAAAAATATTGAACGATTATATAAGCCAAAACGCTGGTGTACAAATAAAAAATGCTGTGTACCTGCCAACTTGTCACTCGACCAACACTTATGCCAACAATTGGTTAAAGGAAAACGAGGTCGAAGAAGGGTGGATCGTTTATACATTTGACCAAACAAACGGACGCGGACAAGCAGGAAACACTTGGGAATCAGAACCTAATAAAAATCTTACTTTTTCAATAGTATATACCCCTGTTTTTCTAGCTCCCAAAAATCAGTTTTATCTAAACATGATTGTTTCGCTTGCTATCGTGGCGTTTTTGGAACAATTAAATCTAAAAGCCGAAATAAAATGGCCAAATGATATTTATGTAAACGGAAAAAAAATGGCTGGAATTCTGATCGAAAATCATTTACGAGGTGATGTCTTCCGAAACGCAGTCGTAGGAATTGGACTGAATATCAACCAAGCAAATTTCAAAACCGCAAAGGCAAGCTCGGTTTTTCAAGAACTTGGAATTGAATATCAGCTCACAGATTGTATCAGTATTCTGCGCACACATCTCGAGCAGCTCTATGAACACCTAAAATCAAATGAATTATTATTCATTCAAAAAGAGTACCTTCAAAAAATGTATTTACGCAACAAACCTTCCCTTTTCCGTTCGGGCGACCACACATTTATAGGCAGTATAAAAGGAGTCGACCCAAATGGACGATTACTCATCATGACGGAACTAGGCGAAAAAACGTTTGGTTTGAAAGAAATCGCGTTTTTGAATTCATAAAAATCAACTATTCCAATCGTGCATAATAAAAAGAAAGTAGTCAACGACCCCGTGTATGGCTTCATCTCCTTGCCTACCGAGCTGGTGTTTGATGTAGTTCAGCATCCATTTTTTCAGCGTTTGCGCAGGATTAACCAGTTGGGACTCACCAGTTTTGTGTATCCAGGAGCCGTGCATACTCGTTTTCATCATGCACTTGGAGCCATGCATTTGATGTCGCTCGCTTTGGAATCTTTGCGATTAAAAGGAAATATAATTACTGATGAAGAATACGAAGGCACATTAGTCGCAATTTTGCTTCACGACCTCGGACATGGCCCTTTTTCGCATCTATTAGAATATACATTACTAAAAGATACTTCACACGAAACCATTTCATTGCTTCTAATTCGGCAAATGAATCGTGAATTAGGTGGAAAAATATCTTTGGCTGAAAAAATTTTCGAAGGCACTTATCCTAAAAAATTTCTACACCAACTCGTTTCTAGTCAGCTAGATATCGACCGTCTAGATTATCTAAATCGTGATGCTTATTTCACAGGTGTAAAAGAAGGAACTGTCGGAGCCGAACGCATCATCAAAATGTTGGATGTGCGAGAAGACCAAATAGTGGTTGAGGAAAAAGGAATTTACAGTGTAGAGAACTTTTTGAACACGCGCAGGCTTATGTACTGGCAAGTATATTTTCACAAAACTACTATCAGTGCCGAAGTGATGTTGGTACAATTGGTAAAACGTGCTAGTCATTTGGTAAAAGCTGGTGCATACGTTCCTGCTAGCAAATCGCTTTTGTATTATCTAAAAAACAAACCAAGTTCGCAAGATCTCATTCAAGATTCTGAAGCCTTGGCTCATTTTGCGCGATTAGATGATTATGACATTTGGACAGCCGTAAAACTTTGGGCCGATTCGGAAGATTGGGTTTTGTGCGAATTAAGTAATCGACTTTTGAACCGACATTTATTTAAAGTAGAGATTTCAAATGAAGCATTTTCGGCTGAAAAAATCGCAACATTGACTGAGAAATTGAAAAATATATTAAAAATAGGAGACGACATTTTGTCTTATTTTATGGTATCAGGCGAGGCCAGCAATGCAGCTTATCTTTCTAATAGTCAGACAATAAATGTCTTAAAAAAGGACGGATCGGTACAAGATATTGCTGAAGCTTCTGAGCTTCCAAATATCAAAGCAATCAGTAAAATTGTCAAAAAGTTCTACTTATGCTATCCGAAAAGTCTATCTTTGTAAATTAACAATTTGTTAAAAAGCATCATTTAATGGAATTTACTTCGCATCAGATTGCTGAGTTGCTTGGCGGAAAAATAGAAGGTGACGGAAGCCGAAAGATCAATCGACTATCGAAAATCGAAGAGGCTACCGAAGGAGCAATTTCATTTCTTTCAAATCCAAAATACGAACAGTTTATTTACTCTACAGGTGCAAGTGCCGTTTTGGTCAACAAAACTTTTGTTCCTAAAGAACCCGTTTCGGCCACACTTATTTTTGTAGAAGATGCATATGCCAGCCTCTCCGTTTTGTTGGATGAATACAATAGAATGAAGAGCTTTTCAAAAAAAGGCTTAGAAAATCCACATTATTTATCTGAAAATGTCGTTTTAGGCGAAAATTGCTATGTTGGAGCATTTGCCTACATTGGCAAGAATTGCAAGATAGGAACGAACGTGAAAATTTATCCTCATACTTATATTGGTGATAATGTAAGCATTGGCAACAACACTATTCTTTATTCAGGTGCTAAAATATATGCTGACTGTATGATCGGAAATCATTGCACGATCCATTCAGGAGCAATAATTGGGAGCGATGGTTTTGGCTTTGCCCCTCTTCCCGATGGCAGTTACAAAACCATTCCGCAAATCGGGAACGTGATCATTGAAGACCATGTAAGTATAGGAGCCAACACCACGGTAGATTGTGCCACAATGGGAAGTACAGTCATTCACCAAGGTGTAAAACTCGACAACCTGATCCAAATCGGACACAATGTAGAGATTGGTAAAAATACAGTTGTAGCCGCCCAAACGGGCATTTCTGGCTCAACCAAATTAGGCGAAAATTGTCTCATAGGAGGTCAAGTGGGGATTATTGGCCACATCACCTTGGCCGACCGTACAAGTATCGGAGCACAATCTGGCTTGGGAGGAAGTGTAAAAAATCCAGGCACATCGCTTAGTGGTTCACCCGCTTTCGACTATAAAACAAACCTCAAATCTTTCGCAGTATACAAGAAACTGCCCCTTTTGATGAAAAGGATAGAAGTTCTCGAGGAAAAAATAATATCTTTGACATCCGTTGAATTCACTAAATGAACACTAAGCAACACACTATTAACGAACCTGTAACTGTATCAGGTGTAGGCCTTCATACAGGAGTTAAAGTGAACATGACATTTGTCCCTGCCGAAATTAATCACGGCATGAAGTTCCAAAGGGTCGATCTTCCTGAGAAACCAACTGTAGATGTAGATGTAGACAACGTAGTCGACTTGTCGCGCGGCACTACTATCGAACAAAATGGTGCTCGTGTCAATACAGTAGAACACACTTTAGCAGCCTTAGTTGGGCTTCAAATAGACAATATTTTGATTCAATTGGACGGCCCTGAGCCTCCGATTATGGACGGAAGTTCGATCGAATTTGTAAATGCGCTTCTTGCCGTTGGCGTATGTGAACAAAATGCATTGCGTGATTTCTACGAGATCCGCGAAGGAATTCACTACCGCGATAACGAACGTAATGTAGAAATGGCCGCTCTTCCGCTGGACGATTATCGTCTGACGGTGATGGTCGATTACAACTCGCCCGTTTTAGGAAGCCAACATGCTGGCTTGTTCGACATCGCAAAATTTGCAGATGAAATTGCAAACTGTCGTACGTTCTGCTTTTTGCACGAATTAGAAATGCTTTTCAAAGCCAACCTAATTCAAGGTGGCGATTTGAACAACGCCATCGTAGTAGTAGACCGTGTGGTTAAAGAAGAAGAAATTCAATATTTGGCTGACCTTTTCAAGGTAGAAAAGGTGGAAGTAAAATCAGAAGGCATTCTGAACAATGTAGAACTTAGATACAAAAATGAGCCTGCTCGTCATAAATTACTAGACGTGATTGGTGATTTGGCTCTAATAGGCAAACCTATCAAAGCACATATTTTGGCCGCTCGCCCAGGACATGCTGCTAATGTGGCTTTCGCCAAAATGATAAAAAAACAAATGCTTGAGTCTCGCAAGAACCAAGTACCTGTTTACAATCCAGCAAAACCTCCTGTTTACACCGCACAACAGATTTATAGCATGCTTCCGCACGAAGCACCGTTTAAAATGATTGACAAAATCATTCATTTGGATGAGTCAACTGTAGTTGGGGTAAAAAATGTAAGCATCAACGAACCATTCTTTACTGGTCACTTCCCTGATAATCCTGTTTTCCCTGGCGTTTTTCAGATCGAAGGACTTGCACAAACTGGAGGTATTTTGGCTTTGAATTCTGTTTCAGATCCTGAAAACTATTGGACCTATTTTCTGGGTGTAGAAAGTTGTCGCTTTAGAAAAATGGTGGTTCCGGGTGATACAATTATCTACAAATGTGAACTCACCGCACCTATCAAAAGAGGAATTATCAAAATGTCAGGTTCTGCTTATGTCGCAGGACAAGTAGTTTGCGAAGCCCAAATGACAGCCAGTATTGTAAGAAAAACAAACGCTCCAAGTCCACATGCAGTATCATCCGTTAACTAACGTACATCCAGAAGCTAAAATAGGTAATGGTACTGTCATTGAGCCTTTTGCAACTATTTACAAAGACGTTGTTATAGGCGAAAATTGCTGGATTGGTCCAAACGTAGTCATTTTTGATGGCGCACGTATTGGCAATAATGTCAAATTATTTCCAGGAGCTTCTATCTCTGCTGTTCCTCAAGATCTAAAATTCGAAGGCGAAGAAACCACCGTTGAAATAGGCGACAATACTACCATTAGAGAGTATGTCACAATCAGCAGAGGCACAAAAGACAAATATAAAACCGTAGTTGGAAAAAATTGTCTTTTAATGGCCTATGTACATGTGGCGCATGATTGTGTAATTGGCGACAATGTAATTTTGGCCAATACCGTACAAGTGGCTGGCCATGTCGAAATCAAGGACCATGTGATTGTAGGCGGTGCAAGTGCCTTTTTGCAATTCACCAAAGTGGGTGAACATGCGATGATTGCGGGCGGTTCGATGGTTAGAAAAGACGTGCCACCTTATACTATGGCTGGCGAATATCCGATTTCTTATACCGGAATTAACCTAATTGGTTTGCGTAGAAGAGGTTTTTCAAACGATCAGATTTCTGATATACAAGAAACCTATCGCAATGTGTATTTGAGAGGATTGAACGTTTCGGATTCTGTCAAAAAAATGGAAGAAGATGGCGAGATTTCTGCAGAACGCAGGTTGATTCTAGATTTTATCAAAGCTTCACCAAAAGGAATCATGCGCGGGCCTGAAAAGCTGGATGCTAAAGGAGAATAAATGCAAATTCGCTTAGAAGAAATCGGGAAGCGTTTTCATAAAGAATGGATTTTTAGAAACGTAGACCTTCTTTTTAAAGACACTGGCAAATATGCTTTAATAGGCAATAATGGATCGGGAAAATCTACTTTGTTGCAACTGATTTCAAGCATCGGAATACCTACCGAAGGCACCATTAATTATCAATCAGAGCTTTTAACGATTGATACTGAACATATTATAGATTACTTTTCTTTTTGCGCTCCTTACCAAGAACTTCCCGAAGAACTAACTGGCAAGGAGCTTTTTGATTTTCATTTCAACTTCCGAAAAAAAGCACTTGATTTTGATTCCAAGTCGTTTTTCAACTTGATCCAACTTGAAAAACAGGAAAACAAACAAGTGAAATATTTTTCATCAGGAATGAAGCAAAGAATGAGGCTTGGATTATGTATTTTGAGCAAAGCGGATGTGTATTTTTTAGACGAACCCACTACCAATCTTGATAAAAATGGAATGGATTGGTATTCTCAACTTTTAACCAGGTATTTAACTGATAAACTACTGATTATCAGTTCTAATATAGAAAACGAATACAGCATTTGCGACACCATCATCAATATTACCGATTTTAAACCTAAGCAATGAAAGAGAATACTTTTAAACTGAGTTCCATTTTTAATACAGCCGTTATTGTGGCTGCGTTGGGCTATTTTGTCGATGTGTATGATTTGGTTTTGTTTTTAGTTATTGGACAAAAAAGCCTTAGCGCAATCGGAGTTGCCAAAGAACATTTAGCCGAGAATTTTGAATTGTTGCTTAACATCCAAATGGGCGGAATGCTTGTTGGTGGAATTTTCTGGGGTGTTTTAGGAGATAAAAAAGGACGTTTATCGGTACTTTTTGGTTCAATTCTCACTTATTCTTTGGCCAACATCGCAAATGGTTTTGTGAATTCGATGGAAAGCTATATGGTTCTACGCTTCATCGCAGGATTTGGATTAGCTGGCGAATTGGGCGCAGGAATCACCTTAGTTTCCGAGATAATGAGCAAAGAAACAAGGGGTTATGGAACAATGGTGGTAGCGTCAATTGGAGTTTTGGGAGCTGTGGTGGCTGGTTTTGTGGGACAAATTGGCTGGCAAGTGGCCTACTGGATCGGTGGTGGACTAGGACTTTCGCTTCTATTGCTTCGAATAGGCGTGTTCGAATCTGGAATGTTTGAAAAAGCGGAAGCTAATCACGTTTCTCGAGGAAACTTTTTTGCCTTATTTAATGACAAAAAAAGAGCTTTTAAATATCTGAATTGTATCCTGATCGGTTTACCAGTTTGGTTTATCATCGGAAAACTAATTGGCTTGGCCGATGTCTATGCGGTCGAATTAGGTGTAATAGGTACAATTCAGAAAGGCACTTGCGTCATTTTATGTTATTCAGGACTGGCGATTGGCGATATTGCAAGTGGCGGAATCAGTCAATATTTGAGAAGTCGAAAAAGAGCGATGTTATTGTTTTATAGCATGAACACTGTCTTAGTTGGCGCATATTTATACTTAACAGGCTTAGATAGCACCATTTTCTACACACTCATTTTCCTACTTGGGTTTTCGGTAGGTTTTTGGGCCGTATTTGTCACCATTGCATCCGAACAATTTGGAACTAACCTTCGAGCTACTGTTGCGACCACTGTTCCTAATTTTGTACGCGGTTCACTCATACTGGTCACTTTCGGGCTCAATTGGGCAAAAGGATCCTTTGGGTTGATTGGCGGCACTGCTTTGATGGCACTCGTTATTATGACCATCTCCTTTTTCAGCTTAAATGCTTTGTCTGAAACATTTGGAAAGGATTTGGACTACATGGAGGAATAGAATGAATATACAAGAGACCATTTCATCATCAAATTTTGCAGCTTCATCTTTCTATTTTTTATTTCCTTGAACCATTTACTAACTTAGAGGTGTTAACTTATTATACATTTTAAAACAAAATCACTATGAAAAAAATACTTTTAGCAGTTTCGTTATTTGGTCTTTTGGGTGTTGCTATAGCCAATAATGTAGGAGGAGGTGATGATAAAGAGAAGAAGAAATCTTGCTGCTCGTCTAAAAAAGAGAAAAAGTCTTGTTGTTCGAAAAAAGACGCTAAGTCTTGCGAGAAAAAAGGAGAAGAAAAAACAGAAACTCCTGAAACAAAGCCAGCTGAAGACAAAAAATAGTTTTCAGTTAGAAGCAAAAAAGTCCCAATCAAGCCGATTGGGACTTTTTTTTGTTTAATACGAGTTCGAAAATAAAAAAGACCATGGTCCTAATAACCCTAGTAATTGTAGCCATTGTGGGCGGTGGAGCGGCTTTTATGCAGCAACCAAAATTTGGAAAATTGCCTATCGGAAAAAGGCAGGAAAAGATTCAGAATTCACCCAATTTCAAAAATGGACAATTCCAAAACTTGGAAAATACGCCCGACCTCGCAGAAGGTAGTTCATAGCTAATAATCAACAGTTTATAGGTCTTCATTTGGCTTATTAGGAAGTTTTGATCTTAAAGCAAAACCAAACCTTTTTTATATAAATGAATTATATTTTATACATTTTTAAAGTACTAGTTCCAATTTTCAGAAAATAGATGCCTGATGAATATCTTGAGAGATCTAATCGATCTGAATGACCAATCGAAATCGTTTCGCCAAACGCATTGACCAAAGTCCATTTAGAAATGGCACTCAAAAAAACCACTCCTTCGGTAGGATTTGGATGCATACTCATCACGTACTCTGATTCATTTCCTTCCAATGAAGTAACTACGGGTGCTTGTAGTTTTCCTATGCCAGAATAAGTATTGGTTTTGGCAGGAACATCTTTCACTGCAAAATTGATTGCAGAATACAGATAAGGAGGCACATAAGTGGTACTTTCAAACTCTTCACTAGCACTAAGAGGCGATGCATTTGGAGATTCCGCACTTAAAAAACCAGCAGGCAACCGTTCACAATTTATAAATACATTCTCTTTCAAAAAATGGGCTTTTTTACGTTGTCGAAATAATTTCTTTCCACATAGGAATTAGAATTTATCCGAGCATTTAATCCGTTTCCTTCAGGGCAGTTTACCAGATAGTTGTTCAGCATGTGCAACTTGCCAAAACGCATCAAAGGAATTCTCGATCCAATATTTTCGAATTTATTGTGGTGCATCGTGATGGTGCGGTCGAAATCATCCGAATTGCCTTTGCCAAAAAGGCACGCTTTGTGGTGATCATGAAAATAATTCCAAGAAATCGTAATGTATTTGCAATCGTTTTTGGCGTCTAATAATCCATCATAACGGTCGTAATTGGTCATCACGGTTGCGTTTTCGTTGTAAAACTCACAATGATCGATCCAGATATGGCTCGTTTTTCTTTCCACTTCTGGCAATGTTTCGTCATCTGCCTGAATAGCGATACAGTCGGGATCGAAATTGAATCCTGATATTTTGTTTTCGCCATCGTTGGTGATCGGAACCCCCGTCATCGTAAAGCGAATATTTCGAATAATTATGTTGTGTTGTGATTGGATACTGATCCCAATTTGATTGATAAATCCTTTGGTTCCGACACCAAATAGGGTTTTATTAGAACCCATGCGTAGCACGTTTGGCCCTTTAAATTCGCGATCAATCAAGATTACGACTGGGTTTGTGCCACTGGCCAATTGTTGTAATTGTTCGAAAGTGGTTGGTGCAATTACTGGCCCACCTTCTCCACCAGTTGTACCACCGTCCATGGCAGCATAGCCATAAAGTGCGAAACTAGGTGCTTGTGCAAAAACGCAAGTCGCGCTCGCAAAAAAGAACAATAAGCTGTATATTTTTTTCATTTCAATTGATTAAATGCAATTATTAATTCGCAAAGTATAATTCGAGTACGTTTGCATTGGAAATAAGTAAACAGCTGAGTTCAAGATTTATTTTAGTAAAGGATGTATTAAAATGAATAATATTTCACTTTTAAATAATTCCAAAAAATCCGTTTTTACGAATCATAAATAGTGTAACAGAAGAAATAGTAATGGTTTTGAAGGATGTTTTTTTGTAGCTATGGTGAAATAATGATTCTAGCATGACTTTTTAAGTACCAATCGACCATTGAAACTTGGGTTGATATTTTTATGGCCTTGCATTATAGTAGCCGGATATTTTCTTTGGTTCAAGGAATCATTTGTTTTGTCAAAGCCTGAATATATCGCACCCGATGCCCAAATAAATGACGGCATGTTGGACGAATCAGTCAATGCTTGGTCGTTTACAGACACACTAGATCATGGCTAATTCCAAAATCAAGATTGACACTTCTACCTCTTCACGCAACACCCAATTTACCTACACATTAAAGTCGGGCTACCAATATCCATATGCAGGCATTAATTTTGAAATAAAAAAATCTCCATTACCCGATTTAAAGTGCTACAATTTTGTACGTATAAAAATAAGAGCTACACAAGGCAGCCGATTGCCAGTAGTCATAGGACTTTGGCAAGGTGAAAATATTCAACCAAATGGCAATCGATTCATGGAATACATTTTGCCCGTTGGAAAAGAATGGAACTCCGTAGATGTTGATTTTTCCAATTTCCGAACACCGGAATGGTGGTTAAAAGCCAATGGAATGAACGAAAAAGAACTGTGGAAACCCGATTTTTCGCAAATGCGGTTTCTGAATGTGCAAAGTTGTCAGATTTTGGGCAACGACAAACAAGACTCCATCGAAATTGAAGAAGTGAGTTTGCAAGTGAACATGACTTATTTTTACCTTATTTCGGCTCTATTAACCTTTTTGTATTATGCAGCATTGCTATTTCTGTTTGTTGGCAAAAAAGACAAACAAAGCGTGATTTTTAGTTATGTCAAGACGGAAGCTGTAAGCCATTCGGTAAAAGAAGAAGAAACTGTTTTTGCTTTTATCACTTCGCATTACGAACAACAAAGCCTAAGTAGTGTAGACATTCAGAATGGAACTGGGATTTCAGAAGCCAAGATTTCTTTCATCATCAAAAACAAATCAGGACTAACGTTTAAGCAATTTCTCAATAAACTAAGATTGACCGAATCGAAAAGGCTTTTACTAAAACCGATTTGCAAGTGTCGGAAATTGCTTACAAAGCGCAATTACCATTCATTTTCCCAATCAATTTTGTGATCGAGCCGATTGGTTACAGAAAAGAGGTAGAAAAGGGGATTATTTTCAAGGCTGATAATGCCGCATTCGATGCCAAATTTCAGATTAGAATTTTGAAGAAAAGCCAAGATTATAATTCTTCTCTTTTCTTGACCACCGAATTTCTGGATGGTATTGTAAAGTTTGCCAATAAATACCACAACGAAGTACATATCTCGTTTGTAGAAAACAACATTTTCGCAGCCATTCATCATGATAAGGAACTATTTGAACCACAAGTATTTAGCGGAAATAAAAAAATCGATTTAGTATACATGCACTACCAAGATTTGAGCTTCACTATCAATCTGATTCAGAATGTGATCATCAACGAAACGATCGAGGAATTAGCCGCTTAAATAATTCATACCTTAATATATCGGAAACCTGACTGCGCTATTTGTAGTCAGGTTTTTTTA
>JAYVIX010000056.1:0-6304 GCA_043769845.1 Cytophagales bacterium | reverse complement strand
AGAAGACTCTAGAAAATCAGCTGTTGACATTGATCGAGTAATCAAAGATGTGCAGAAAGACATCAATTCGGCTGGCAAAGCAATTGATAAAATGAAAGGAAGTGTTGTGAATGGTAATGCTGCTTCGAAACAAGCCGAAAGTGTTTTTGAAGAAATTAATGTTTCAAGTGCCGAAACCTTAACACTTTCAAAAGACATCTTGAACTCTTCCAAAACCACCAAAGATGCAATTGGGACGGTGGTTAAAAACATCGAAAAAATTGTAGTGGTTTCGGAAGAAGTAGCCGCAGGAACGCAAGAAATAGCCAGTTCGGCCTTAGAATTAAACAGATCGATGGCCGAAGTATCGACTACAAGTACCAGTATGGCGCAAGTGGCCGAAGAATTGAAAAGAGGTGTAGATCAGTTCAAATTAGCATCAAACGTTTAAGCACATGGAAGCAGCGATAGCCAGCAAGCCTCAAACGCAGGTTTCTACTTCACAAAGAGCAGTTACATCGAAAGCTCAAATTGTCGTTTTCAAATTAGGTGGCGAAGAATATGGCTTGCCCATTGATATGATCAAAGAAGTGGTAATCACGCCAGCAGTTACACGTATTCCGCTTGCGCCCAAGCACATAAAAGGGGTTGCAAATGTGCGTGGAACGATTTTGGCAGTGGTCGATTTGGAAGAACGACTTTCGGTGAAAGAAACGACAGAAGAAGTACAAAGTGCAAAACCTAATTTCTTGCTAGTGATCGAAAGTGATAATTACAAAATGGGCATCCTCGTAAAAGAGGTGCCCAATACTCTTTCGGTTTCAGAAGAAAATATCGACAACTCGCCAGGTTTGGTACAAGAATCGGGCAGCGACAAAGGATATGTAAAAGGAATTATCAAAATCGACAAACGGCTGGTGATTTTGGTAGATGTTTTTAAACTGATTTCAAAGGAGGAAGTCTCAGTATAATTAAAAATTCATAATTATTAATTAATAGTCTGTTTTCGGGATCAATTAATCTTTGCTTCTCCGTGGTCTGTCCCCTGACAGACCGCTAGTTATAGGAGTATCGGGAGGAACTACGAATAAGAAACTACAAACCTGAAAAAAACATTAAACTTTAAAATAAAATGGCAAAACGTGTTTTAATAGTGGATGATTCGTTGTACATGCGTACGGTAATCAAAGACGCCCTTGCCTTGGCGGGGTACGATGTAGTAGGCCAAGCTGGCAGTGGCGAATCGGCTATTGATATGGCTTTGGAACTAGAACCTGATTTGATCACGCTCGATAATATCCTTCCCGACATGCTTGGTTTGGATGTGTTGAATGTGTTGAAAGAAGAATCGTTATCGGCCAAAGTGGTGATGATAAGTGCCGTAGGGCAAGAGTCGGTGGTAGAAGAAGGAATCAAAAGAGGAGCGTCCAAATACCTAGTCAAACCATTCACTTCTGAACAGTTGGTAGCGGCAGTAAATGGAGTATTTTGAAATTAATAATTATTAATTAATAATTATTAATTAAAATCTATGGCTAAGATTAGAGTGCTTTTGGTGGACGATTCGGGTTTTATGCGTTTGGTGGTTTCTGATATGATCAATTCTAGTCCCGATATTATGGTGCTGGATACAGCTGAAAACGGTCTGGAAGCGGTCCAGAAAACCAAATCGCTACTTCCTGATGTGGTCTTGCTGGATATGACCATGAAAGATTACGATGGACTTTATGCCGTCAAAAACATCATGAAAGACACGCCAACACCTATCATTATCCTGAGTTCGTTGGGCAACACACAACCCGATTTGGTTTTCGAAGCGTTGGATTGTGGAGCGTATGATTTTGTGAATAAACCAACAGGTGTATTAGGTTCGAAAATTCGAGATTTGGAGCAACACCTGTTTGGCAAATTACGCAATGCGGCTAGAGTAGATGTATCGAATCTGAAACAAAAGGCATCCAAAAAAAACAATCTTCAGCATACGTTTGATGCTTCATTGTATGATATAATATCAATAGGTTCATCGACAGGTGGAACCGGTGCTTTGGAACACATTCTCACGCATATGCCTGAAAATCTGCCCATTCCTGTAGTGATTGCCCAGCATATGCCTCAGGATTTTATTCACTCTTTTGCCGAAAGATTGAATGGAATTTTGCCTTTTGAAGTAAGTGTGGCGGTAGAAGGCAATGCATTGCAACAAAACAATGTGTATCTGATACCATGTGATGTGAACATGGGTGTGGCCAAACGGAGAGATAAGATTGTATTTCAGGTTTTCAACGAAGATTTCAAAGAATACAATCATCCTTCGGTCGATTGTTTGATGCAATCTGTGGCGCGTACGTACCAAGCCAAATCAATTGGTGTTTTGCTAACCGGTATGGGTTGTGATGGTGCAATTGGGATCAAAGAAATTTTTGACCAAAAAGGCTACACGATTGCACAAGACGAAGCATCGTGCATTGTGTTCGGGATGCCTAAAGCAGCCATTGAAACAGGCGGAGTTCGGACTGTTTTGTCATTGAAACAAATGCCTTCGTTTTTGGTGAGTATGCTTTCTTAAGGAGTTATGAGTTATAAATTATGAGTGATGAGTGGTTCTAACAAATTGCACTCTTATTCATATATTCATTTATAATTCATCATTGATAACTCATAATTATAAAAAACGTGAAAGAAGACGAGATAAAAGAAATATTCCTTGCTGAAGCCCTCGAAAACCACGAGGAGCTAAATAAGCTTTTTACTGAGCTTGAAAAAAATCACGCGAGCAAGGCGACTATAGATGCGATTTTCCGAATCACCCACACGCTCAAAGCAAACGCTGCGGGAATGGGCTACGAAGGCATTGCCGAATTGGCACATGTATTGGAAGATATTTTCAGTGAAATAAAATCAGCCAAAATCACGATTGACGAGAAATTGTTTGGCGATTTGTTCAAAGCGTGCGATACACTAGGTTTGTTGTTGGACGAAATCAGAGAACCAAAACAGGAACCAATTCGATATAAAGGATTGAAAACCAAACTTGAAGTTGTGCTACGTACAGCAAGGGTTGGGTTTGATACTTTGCCTGAAGAGAAAAAAGTAAAACCCAAATCGATCCAAGAAGTAATCGTAGAAGAACCTATTTCGAAACTGGAAGCAGCATTGGAAATGGGAGGGAAGGGTAAAAAGAACATCAAAAAAACAGTAGAAACAACCGAACTAGTAAGGCCTGAAGACGAAAACGTAGAATTGCTTCGTGATAATAAAATTGCTTTTTCTGATTTGGTACAAATTCCAGTTCGGAAACTTGATAATTTGTTGAATTTGGTAGGTGAATTAATCATCGAACGCGATCGAGTGATTGCCTTGAATGCCGACCGAAAAGGCAGTCGAAACAACGAATTCAGTCGTTTGCAACGCATCACTTCCGAACTGCAATATTCGGTCATGGACGTGCGCTTGGTTCAGGTAAATGTATTATTCAATAAATTCCACAGAATAATACGCGATACAGCTGCGATCGAATCGAAGAAAGTAAACTTGGTTTTGGAAGGAACTGAAATCGAAATCGACCGAAAAATTTTGCAGATCATTAGCGATTCGCTCATTCACCTTGTGCGCAATGCGGTGAGTCATGGAGTGGAAACGCCTGAGCAGCGAATCAAAAACGGTAAATCGCCCAACGGTACGCTAAAACTCTCGGCACGTGGCGAAAAGGATGCTGTCATCATCGAAGTATCGGACGATGGCAAAGGGATTGATCCTGTAATCATCAAACGCAAAGCGATCGAAAAAGGAATTGTGCCAGCAGAATTGGCCAATCAAATGAACGAAAAAGAAATAATTCATTTGATTTTCGAACCTGGTTTTTCTTCAGCCGACACCATTACCGAAGTTTCGGGCCGCGGAGTCGGCATGGATGTGGTTAAGAAAGCGATGGATTCGATCGGTGGCAAAATCGATATTCGTACCGAATTGGGCAAAGGAAGCGTGTTCGAGCTGAGTTTGCCAGCTTCGATGGCTGTAAAAGGAGCTCTTTTGTTTGGCTTGGCCGATTTTGAATATGCCATTCCACTTAGTTATACCGAATCTGTGATTCAGTTGACCAAAAAAGACATTCACAAAGTAGCAAAAGGATTGGTCGCTACTTATCAAGGGAAAACGCTTTCGATTTTATTTTTAAACGACCTTTTTGGCGCCACCAAAACAGACGAATTGGCGCACGACAAATCGTTCCAAAAAACATTTGCCAACGTGACTGATACTCAAAAACTGTTTGTGATCGTGGTCAATTACAACAACAAACTGGTAGGTATCGTGGTTGATTATTTGCTACAGCAAAAAGAAATAGTCGAAAAACCGCTTAACAAACCACTCGAAGGCATTCGTTTCGTGAGTGGTGCCACTATACTGGGCAACGGAAATGTATGCCTCGTGATAGACGTTCCCTCTATCATTAATTTTTTATTTAGTTCTCGTACCTCTATTCAGAAATAACATGATTCAAAATAAACCATCCGAACAAGCTTTAGAAAATGCAACAATTGAATTGATGCAAAAGGCGTTTGAACGCTCTGCCGAGTCATTCGGTCATTTTTTAGGCACAAAAGTGCAGTTCGATTCTGTCAAAAAAGTGAAACAAGATTCCATGCTTTCGCTTTTTTTGCTTGATGAACCCATTTCGATGATTGCTTCCGAAATGAAAGGCGATTTACGCGGCACGTGTTATCTGATTTTTTCCAGAAAAGATGCGGTTGAAATTTGCCATTTTCAATTGGGCGAAAAACACCAAAACAATGCGGAATTGCAGGATGCTTTATTAATGGAATTGGCCAACATCTTGACAGCCTCTTTCGTAACCGTATTGGCCAATGTTCTGAAAATTGAAACACATGCCCATGTGCCAATACTTACAAAAATCGGAAAAATGGAAATGTTTTCGACACTAGAATCTGACCAGAATCAGTTGGATTTGGATCAAAAATTCAGAATTCAATACACCATTGAAGGGATCAAAATACAGCCAGTATTCACTTGGGCGTTTGATTCCAATATTAATACCTATATCACCAAGTGGGTAGAGAACGAACAGAATAGTTAAAAGAATTATATGAAAAATAATTATATAAAAAAGAAGATACTACTTATTGTACTGGTTGTGGCCAGTTCGTTTGGAGTGATTTTTGATTTAGCCAAACATCAATACGCACAATTTAGTCCTTATTCTATTCTTATTTTGGTGGGCCTGATTGCCTATTTGGGTTATAATTTATGGCGCAATGGCTTTGATACGCTCGAAAATGTATCGGTCGAACTGGAAAATGTCATCAAAGGTTCTAAAGTTTTTACGGCTTCTATTGCCAAAACCGATGCCACACTAGCGCAAGAAATTGACAAACTGAGCAGCATTACTTTGCAGGCAACCAAATATACTCAAGCAATTGGCAAAGAAGATAGTGTCATAGAATTGGATCAAACGATTCCGATCAATTCGGCTCTGACCGAAATGCAGGGCTATCTGAAAAGACTGAACGAAGAAGAACAGAAACGAAACTGGGTCATTCAAGGAACAGCAGAATTAGGAGATGTCATTCGTCAGCATCTCGACAGCAAAGTAGAAGTACTGACCGATTTATTTTTGCACAAACTGATCAAATACCTCAATGCCAACCAAGCAGGAATTTATTTGGTAAATGAAGATCAAGAAGGAAAATTCATCGAACTGAAGGCTTGTTATGCCTACGACCGCAAGAAATTTCATCATAAAAGACTAGAATGGGGCGAAGGGCTCGTGGGGGAATGTATACGAGATGCGGGCTTCCTTTTTCTGACCGACATTCCTGATAATTACATGTCGATTACTTCCGGAATTGGTTCTGCAAATCCGAAAAACATTGTATTGTGTCCGCTGAAAACGAATGAAAAAACAATTGGAGCAATTGAAATTGCTTCTTTTGAAGTGATGCAAAGTCACAAAACGGAATTGATTGAAAGAGTCTGCGAAAGTTTGGCAACCACTATCGTGACGGTACAAAACAATGCCAGAAATCTAGAACTACTCGATAAAGCCAAAAATGTAGAACAAGACCTGAAAGAGAAGGAAAACGCCATGTTGCAAGCCAACGAGGAGCTGAATGCCACCCAAGAAGAACTGAGCCGTAGGTTGGTAGATATTCAGGTAGAATCGAACTTGAACAGAAACATTCTGGAAGCGATCAACAAAAGCAATGCCATGGTCGAGTACGATATGCAAGGCCGTGTATTGGATGTCAACGATTTGTATCTCAATGTGATGGGCTACAAAAAAGAGGAACTTATAGGTAAAACAGAAGCG
>JAYVIX010000055.1:0-7317 GCA_043769845.1 Cytophagales bacterium | reverse complement strand
CTGGATCAGTTTATGTTCGCAATGCTCGCCAAAGATTTCGTCTATTAGCTTGCCTTTGCCCATCGTAGGGTCGGTTTTTACACCAAGTTCTTGTGCTTTAATGCGCAACTCGGTTTCGCCCATTTGCGAAATATCCACTCCTGTGAAATGTTGGATGGCTTCAAACATCGTGAAGCGTTTCCAAGGACGTTGGAAATTGATGATGTGTTCGCCTACTTTCACTTCGGTAGTGCCGTGTAGTTCCATGGCGATTTTCTCCACCATTTCTTCCACCAAGTCCATCATCCAATAGTAGTCTTTGTAGGCGACATACAGTTCTATTTGGGTGAATTCAGGATTGTGAAAACGGCTCATTCCTTCGTTACGGAAGTCTTTCGAGAATTCGTACACGCCATCATAACCACCTACTATCAAACGTTTTAGATACAATTCGTTCGCAATACGCATGTAAAGCGTCATATCCAAAGTATTGTGGTGCGTTTTGAACGGACGTGCTGCTGCGCCACCATAAATGGGTTGCAGAATCGGTGTTTCCACTTCCAAGTAGCCTCTGTCGTTCAGGTAGTTGCGCATTACGTTCATCAACTTGGTACGTTTGATGAATGTTTCACGTACTTCAGGATTCACGATCATGTCCAGATAACGCTGGCGATAGCGTTGCTCAGGGTCGTTGAAAGCATCGTGTTTGGTGACTACACCGTTCTCGTCTACCGATTCTTTTACAATAGGTAGAGGTTTAAGCGATTTGGTCAATAATTTTAATTCGGTAGCATGAATCGTGATTTCGCCCGTTTGGGTGGTGAACACATAACCTTTGATTCCGATAATATCGCCTATGTCCAAGAGTTTCTTGAACACTGTGTTATACATTGTTTTATCTTCAGTAGGGCAGATTTCGTCTCTATTGAGGTAGATTTGGATACGACCACTAGCATCTTGGATTTCAGCAAAAGAAGCCGATCCCATGATACGTTTGCTCATGATACGACCAGCAATCGAGATATTCTTATAATCTAACTTGCGGTTGTTGTAATTCTTATGAATATCCTTGCAACTGACGTTGATCGGAAAAGTTTCGGCAGGGTAGGGGTCGATACCCAATTTTAGTAGTTCTTCCCTTTCTTCTCTGCGGTGCAGCTCCTGTTCGCTTAAAGCCATTTTAGTAATTAAGAATTAGTAATTAAGAATTAACAGAACAGAAGCACAATTGTTCCATTAATTGGGCTGCGAATTTAGGGAGAAAAGGGGGAATGAGGAAATAGAAAGTTTGCGAGTTCTTTTTTTGTAATGCTCAGTCGATTCAAATGGTTTTCTATCTCGATAACCTCAACAAATTAATTTATCTTTGAACATGCTGTCCAATCATTTCAACATATTCGGTCTTACAGACGAACAAATCAATCTTGCTAGGCAAAACCACGGTAGCAATCAATTGAATTATAAAAAGGAAAACGGATTTTGGAAGGCCGTTTGGGAGATCGTGAAAGAGCCAATGATGATTTTACTTTTGACGGCAACTTCCATTTATTTTATTAGTGGCGATATTGGAGACGGTATTTTTCTGATTGTCGCCATCGTTTTTCAAATCTCCATTTCCTTGTATCAGGATTCGCGGAGCAAAAATGCGTTGGAAAAACTGAAAGATTTCGCCAAACCACATTGCAAAGTGATTCGAAATGGAAAGATCGAAGAAATAAAAAGCGAAGAGGTAGTAGTGGGTGATAGCCTGATGGTAGAAGAAGGCACTTCTATCGTAGCAGATGGCACGATTGTGTATTCAAACGATTTTTCGGTCAATGAATCGATTCTTACTGGCGAATCGCTTTCGGTGTTCAAGGATGCCAAAAAAGAAGATAACTGCGTTTATAGTGGCACTATCGTGGGGAGTGGCATGGCCATTGCTACCGTCACGGCCATAGGCAATGCGACAAAGTTGGGCAAAATAGGTTCGAGTCTAGAAAGTATCATTGAAGAAAAAACGCCTTTAGAAATACAGATAGCCAATTTTGTAAAGAAAATGGCCATTCTTGGCTCGGTGGTTTTTCTGATTGTTTGGATATATAATTATTTTAATTCATATAACTTACTCAATAGTTTACTCCAATCGCTTACTCTTGCGATGAGTATTTTGCCCGAAGAAATCCCAGTGGCCTTTACCACTTTCATGGCTTTAGGCGCGTGGCGACTGATGAAAATGGGCATCGTAGTGAAGCAAATGAAAACAGTGGAAACATTGGGTAGCGCTACCGTCATTTGCACCGACAAAACAGGCACCATCACCGAGAATAAAATGAGCCTTGCCAAGCTGTTTGTACTTTCGACCAACAAAATCACAGACCCAAATGATCCTTTGACCGAAGATGAAAAGGATCTGCTGAAATATGCGATGTGGGCGAGCGAGCCTATTCCATTCGACCCGATGGAAATAGCCTTGCACCACACCTACTCCGAAAAAATCGAGTTGGACGAACGCCCCCATTACAAACTTGTACACGAATATGCATTGGAAGGCAAACCGCCCATGATGACCCATGTGTTCGAAGACAAAACTGGCAACCAAATCATCGCTGCCAAAGGTGCGCCTGAAGCCTTGATAGCTGTTTCATCCCTTTCGGAAGCCGAAAAACAACATATAAACGAATCCATCACACGCTTGGCCAGCGATGGATACAGAGTATTGGGAGTAGGAGTTTCGAGTTTTGAAGGAAAGCAATATCCTGAAACACAGCAAGAACTGCCATTTGTATTCAAAGGGATTGTCGCGTTTTACGATCCTCCTAAAAAGAACATTCAAAAGGTGTTGAAAGATTTTTATACCGCAGGAATTGCCGTCAAAATCATCACGGGCGACAATGCCGCTACCACTACCGCAATAGCCAAACAAATAGGCCTTCAAGATTATGAAAAAAGCATCACAGGAGACGATTTGATGAAACTGAACGAGGCCGATTTGCAAACCTGCGTCATGGAAACCACCATTTTTACGCGCATGTTTCCCGAAGCCAAGTTGAAAATTATCAATGCTTTGAAAGCCAAGAACCAGATAGTAGCCATGACTGGCGATGGTGTAAACGATGGCCCAGCTTTGAAAGCAGCACATATAGGCATTGCGATGGGCAAAAAAGGAACGGAGATTGCCAAACAAGCCGCATCGCTTATTTTGCTAGAAGACGACCTCTCTAAAATGGTAGAAGCCATTGCGATGGGGCGCAAGATCTATACCAATCTGAAAAAAGCCATTCAATACATCATCTCCATCCATATCCCTATTATTCTAACGGTCTTTATTCCTTTGGCTTTGGGCTGGATTTATCCGAATATTTTTTCACCCATTCATATCATTTTCTTGGAAATAATCATGGGGCCTACTTGCTCTATCATCTACGAAAACGAACCGATGGAATTGAACACCATGTCGCAAAAACCAAAGGCATTGAGTACTACTTTTTTTAATCGAAAAGAACTCTCAGTCAGTATTTTACAAGGTTTGATGATTACGGTAGGAGTGTTGTTTGTTTACCAATATTCCGTTCAAAACGGATACAGCGAAGCACTGACCCGTACCATGACTTTTACAGTGCTTATAGTGGCCAATATTTTTCTTACCCTTATCAACCGCTCGTTTTATTATTCCATACTTACCACACTCAGGTACAAGAATAATATGGTCTTGTACATCATCTTTATCACCATCGGTATAGTGGCGCTTTTGCTGTTTGTGCCGCCACTGACACGTTTTTTTGATTTTGAAAGTTTGAACTTCAATCAACTTCTCATTTGTAGCACAATTGGTTTTGTATCAGTCATTTGGTATGAAATTGTGAAAATTGTGAAACGATCGTCTAGTCAATTATAGTTCGCACCTTGGCAGAAATACTTTGGATTGTCAGGGGACAATCCAAAGTATTTGAATTGTTTTTCTATTTCAATTGATCGAAGTTCGATCGCAACCTCAGCACCCAGAAGATTCTTTCTTCCTCGTAAAACTTCTTATACTCGGGTTTGTATTGTTTGAAATGGTTGTAGAATCCAAAAAAGACGGAGGTCGATTTGTCGCCATTTGGTTTTGTTTTTTTGTGGTAAATCGGGAAAATGCTTTTCTCGGTTTGGCCTTCTTTTTTCACATTGGCATACACCAAATGCAGAAATCTAGTTTCATGATCTCCGTTGCTGTATTTTTTGTGATTAAATCCTTTCCAAAGGAAATTGTAGCCTTTCGAAACCCCAATCTGATTGTCGTAACGATATAGGAACCAGGCCAGTATGAAAGTTCGCTGTGTTTTGCTTTTCGAGAAATAATGAATCGGTTGAATCGAAAACATCGAACTGGTATCTGTTTTTTTGTACCAAACGATAGGAGCGAAACGGAATTTTCGAACCGAATCACTTTTCTCGTACTGACAAAGCGGCCATAGAAATGATACTTTTTTTACATTTTCTTTTTCAGAATGCGTGTTTTTGAATCTGAAAACAGGGAATAAATACATATTAGAACCCTTCCACGTTTTGTTCCAACCGATGAAAGGTGTCAGTCTGAAATGGCGTTTTTTCTTGTCTTCCGAATGCCCAACTGAAAATATTGGGAAAACCGTAAACGATTTGTAGCCATACGTTTCTGTTTTCCAAACAATCGGAAACAGTACTTTATAACTTTTGTATTTACTTGTTTTCGACCAATAAATAGGGAAAACCGTTTTGCGATACGTGGTATCGTAAGAAGTAAATTTGGTTTTCGACCACACAATCGGAAACAACCTCGTGCGGATTTTGGTAGGCTCTACTTTATGATGAAAAAGCAATGCAATGTTCAGATGTCTTTCTTTTCGGGCGGAATCTTTCGAATGCCCCACCGAGAATAATGGAAACAAAGTAATTGATTTTTCATATTTATTTTCCAATGACCAGACGATTGGAAAAAGGATTCGATTCGAATGCGTCTTGTCTTTTTTAGACCAATACAAAGGGAAAACCGTTTTGCGATAAATGGTGTCGTCTTTCAGATAAGTAGCTTTAGTCCAGACGATTGGAAACAAAATTGTTTTTCGTTCATTCGCTTGGCGTAGGCGTGTGAAAATTCCCAATACATTGAAATACTGAAAACTACGAGCCGAATCTTTCGAGTGTCCAAAAGAAAACAATGGAAACAACGTGAACGATTTTAACTTCTGATCTTCAAAACTCCAGACCAAAGGAAACAATACTTTATGGTTCTCTTTTTTGTTTTTCTCCGCCCAATAGATCGGGAAAAACGTGCTTTGACGAGTCGTGTCGTCTTTTTCAAACGTAGTTTTGTTCCAGAAAAGTGGTAGTACGATATTTTTCTTTGCCGAAGGGGTCACAAAACGGGTGTATAAGCCCAACACATTCAAATAGCGCACACTTTTGGCCGAATCTTTCGAATGTCCAATTGAAAACAACGGAAAAAGCGTGAACGATTTCAAGCTTGGATTCTCGAAACTCCAAACCAGCGGAAATACCACTTTTCTACTATTGGCCGAATCCATGTACGACCAATAAATGGGGAAAATCGTTTTGCGGTATGTGGTATCGTTTTTTAAATAAGTCGTTTTGTTCCAAATGATTGGAAACACCATATCTTTTGTGAAAGCAGGTGTTTTCAGATGATTGAAAATACCGACTATGTTCAAATGCTTCACACTTCGAGCCGAATCTTTGGAATGTCCTGCGGAGAAGAACGGTATGAATGTAAACGACTTATATACAGCAGTTTCCGATGTATAAATGATCGGGAAAATGACTTTCTTACTATTAGCCGAATCCTTGTAAGACCAATAAATGGGGAAGATCATTTTGTTATAAATGGTGTCGTTTTTAAGGTAAGTCGTTTTGTTCCAAATGATTGGAAACACCATATCTTTTGTGAAAGCAGGTGTTTTCAGATGATTGAAAATACCGACAATATTCAAATGCTTCACGCTTCGAGCGGAGTCTTTGGAATGACCTGTGGAAAAGAACGGTATGAAAGTAAACGACTTGTATACAGACGTTTCCGATTTATGAATGATTGGGAAAATGACTTTCTGACTATTAGCCGAATCCTTGTAAGACCAATAAAATGGGAAAATTGTTTTTCGGTAAGTGGTGTCGTTTTTTAGATAAGTCGTTTTGTTCCAAACGATTGGGAACAAAACATCTCGACTCGAAAGCGTGTCTTTCAGATGTGTAAAAATTCCTAAAATATTTAGATGATTTGCTTGCTGCAGTGAATCGTTTGAATATCCTTTTGAAAACAAAGGAAAGAGCGTCAACGAATTGTATTTTTCATTTTTGAATTTCCAAACAAAAGGAACAATCACTTTGTGTTCGCTCACTTTGTTTTTGCCCGACCAATAGATCGGAAATAAAACTGTTTGCTGGGAAGTATCTGTTTGCGAATGTTTGTTAAACGACCAAAACAATGGAAATAGGACCGTTTTTTTTGCCTCATCGTTCTGGTACGACCATAGCAGCGGAAACGCAATTCTTCTTTTGGTATGTTTTAGTGTATCAGTTTTGTTCCAAACAATCGGGAAAAGCGTTGTTTTGGTGTGCGACAATTCTTTGCGATGCGAAAATAAAAGCAAGATATTTAGCTGACTTGTGGGATCTAAACTGTCTTTGGAACGTCCATAAGAAAAAAGCGGAAAGAGCGTGAAAGACGAATGAAGAGGTGAATTGTATTGCCAAACGATCGGAAACAGTATTTTGTGGCTTTTGTATTTGTCTTTGTACGACCAGTAAATCGGAAAAAGAATCTTTCGATGTGTGGTATCGTATTTTTCAAACGTAGTTTTCGACCACAGCAACGGGAAAACTATTTTTCGCTTGTCCGAAGCACGGTTTCTCGACCAATAAATCGGGAAAATGGTAAGGTATTTGGCCGTATCGTTTTTGAAATAAAAGGATTTCTGCCATACAATCGGGAAAAAGACATTGCTTGTGCTTTCTATTTTCTTGCGATGATGAAAAAGCAAAAGTGCATTTACATGACTTTCTGATTTTGCCGAATCTTTCGAATGCCCTACCGAAAACAAAGGAAATAGCGTCAATGATTTGTAATAAGGAGTGTTGTATCGCCAAATGATTGGGAACAATACCTTATTATGAATTTCCTTATTCGTTCGCGACCAATAAATTGGAAACAGCGTTTTGCGATACGTAGTGTCTGAAAATGAATACGTTGTCTTGCTTTTGAAAATCGGAAAAATCAGATGATTGCTTTCGTTGCGGTCTTTCCAATACCAATATGCAGGAAAAAAAATGACTTTACGTTTTTGGGCAATCTGGTCGTTTTTGTACCAAAGGAGAAACAAGATA
>JAYVIX010000054.1:0-4090 GCA_043769845.1 Cytophagales bacterium | reverse complement strand
TTCTGTTTTTAAAAAAGCCGTTTTGAGCCAGATCAAAAATTCCAAACATCAATTTACCAGTGTACACTTGTTCTAAAACAATGCCAGTTTGAGCTTCGAAATGGTCAATAAACGACAAAAGTTCAGGAGTATATTTGGCATATCCTCCGAAATGATAGTCGGTTTTTAGTTCGTAGTTTTTAGTTACTAGTTCGTTGTTCGTTGTTTGAAGTAATTGTGTTATTTCTTCGTAGATAAATTCTCCTCCTTTTAGAACAGGGAAACCAATTAATTCGCAGTCTTTTTTTTCGGAAGTCAATAAACCTGCCAATGTTGCACCAGTGCCACAGGCGGTACAGAAATAGTCGAATGGAATCGTTATTTCATCCAGAATTTCGGCACAACCTTTTAAAGCCCAATCGTTTGCACCACCTTCTGGTATCAAATAATAGTGCCCATATTGGTGGATAATTTTCTGAATTTCAATTGATGCTTCTTTCTGTCTGTAATCTTCCCTAGAAACGAAATGCAGTTTCATTCCCATCTCAATACACGATTTTAGCGTTGGCGAAAGTTGCTTAGGTGCTTCGCCTCGAACGATTCCGGCAGTACCAAAACCGAACTCGTGGCCAGACGCAGCCACCGCATGAATATGGTTAGAATAAGCTCCTCCGAAAGTGATAATGCCTTCTTGACCAGAACGTTCGAGATCAAAAAGGTTGTATTTCAGTTTACGCCATTTGTTGCCCGAAATCAGTGGATGCAACAAATCGTCTCGCTTGATATAAAGCTCAAGCCCTAGGTCATTAAAAAAAGCGATGTCAAGTTTTTGTAGCGGAGATTGGCGAGTGTTAAAATCAGACAAATCCTTCATTGCAAAGCTTTTAGGCTTTGTAGGGTTCTATTCCTGTACCATTGTAGCGGAATAAAACTGGTTTTAATTCCGCACGTTGTTTCATGAACTCTTGAAATTCGTCAGAAAAACTGATTCGTTTGGAAATAGTATCATCGTACATGCCGCCCATTCCTAGCAAGAACTCACAAATTTCGCGGATAGCGGGTTTACCACTTTCGGTCGCGGTGACATAATCGCAAAGTTGATTTTCGATCACGAATTTCTCAAAAAGCGGATTGCTTTTGCGATGAATAAACATGCGCAAGGCACAATCTCTCACCATCGGTATATCCAAAATATCATCAAAGAAACAAACCATTTCTTGTGGTTTGATTTTGAAAGTACTCTCAATGTGTTCTATCGCCTTACTTTTGTCTTTCACTTCGAGATAAAGACCAGAGAAACCTTCACGATTGGCGATGGCTTGTGCCGAAATATTGTGCAGACCTGTAACTATAAATACAGGAGGAACAATACCTGATTTGAGCCAAAGTGCGAAGCGCAACATGTTGATTCCCATCGAATCTACTTCGCTGAAGGGGCTCAACACATTTTCTCCTTTCCAACCTTCGTTGAACACGCCATCCCAGTCGAAAATCAAGGCTTTGATCGCTTTTAAATTTTCGGCAAAAACGTATTCCTCGGCTACTATTTTAGCTCCGTTGCTACGAAAAAGATCGGCTACTTCGGTGTGGAGAATCATAGAACTAAATAAAAATCGTCTTGGACGATATAATGAAAAATAGATGAAAATTATTTTTTCGTCCCAAATCTGTTTGTCAACAGTTCGTCAATCTGAGATTTATGTTTTTCATAATGTGCTTTTGCCCTTGCCAACTTCTCAAGTGCCGCAGGTGATTTTGGGGCTTCTTCGCCTATTTTCTTTAAAAGCTCAGGAGTTATAATCAACTTATTGCTACTCATTGTCTTTTTGCTTTAAGTAAATATAAAACGAATCGTATTCATTGCCAAACGAGTACAGCTCTTTCTGTGTTCCTGTTTGCCCTTCTATGTTAAATTGCCCTAACAAAATATCAATATTGTTTCGCACAATCCGATTATACAGAAGTTGCTTGACTCTTGTATTTCCTTCAAAATACAAGACAGCATTTGGTTTCAATTCAAGGAAATCCTTCATCGCACCAACCACAGTAGCAAGCACTTTTGGCATATCACCATTGTTTGAATGTACATTGTCTGAGAAAGAATCAACTTCTATCAGATAGTCCATCAAGGCCACGTTGTACAGATGTTCTGCAATCTCTTGAAATACAACAGCTTTCAGGATTGCGCCATTTTTTCCATTGCTTACAAAAGACCTAGAGAATTCGCTGGTATGTAGAAGTAAATAACCTTCTTTATTCATTCAAAAAAGCAGAACCTCTATTGTACAAACAACCTCACCAAATCATTATAAAAAGCAAACACCATCAGGGAAAGCAACATGGCCATGCCAGTATATTGTGCCACTTCAAGAAAACGATCGGAAGGCTTGCGTTTTGTCACCATTTCGTACAACAAGAATACCACATGGCCACCGTCCAATGCGGGGATCGGTAGAAGATTCATCATAGCCAAAACCATCGAAATCATACCTGTCAGCATCCAGAAACGTGTCCAATCCCAAACCTTCCCAAACACTTGTGCGATTCCAATTGGTCCACTGATTGATTTGCTGGCAGATATTTCTCCTTTTGCCACTTTTGCCAACCCTCGTACATTTTCGATCACTACCGAAAATGCTCTTTCGGTACCCAGTACGCAAGCTTGGGCGAAGCCATAATGAACGGTATCAAACTTCAGAAGCGTGTTTGGCATAAAACCTATTTTGCCTTCTGGAGTTGTTTTCATTGACAGCTTAAGTGTGTCCGTTCCTCTCAGTGCTGTCACTTTGATAGTTACATCCAATTTGTTTTTTAGGCAAGCTTGCAATTCGTGGAAGAAATGGATCTCTGTGGAGTCGACTTTTATGATTCTATCTCCTTTTTTCAATCCTGCTTTGTCTGCTGGATTATTGGGTAATAATTCAGCTATCTCGAAAGGAAAAATAGGTTCGATGAAAAGAGGAAACTTCTTAGGATCGGCCATTTTTTCGATCAAATTTCCAGGAATTTGAATATCCATTTCTTTCCCTTCGCGTTCGATGGTATAATAACTATTCGATCCAAAGAAAACGTCCTGATTTCGTAAGTCGTTGAAAGATTTGTAGTCTTTTCCATTGACTCTCAATATCTTGTCTCCAGTTTTTAGTCCAATCTCTTGTGCCAAATCGTAGGCTACAATGCCGTATTTTGCTTCCGATTTTGGCAGGAATACTTCGCCAGAAATATAGGTAAGCGTGACAAAAATGACAATCCCCAAAATAGCATTAACCGTGACTCCACCAATCATCACGATAAGTCTTTGCCAAGCTGGCTTACTTCTGAATTCCCATGGTTGGGCTGGCTGGGCAAGTTGGGTCTTGTCCATGCTTTCGTCTACCATGCCGCTTATTTTCACAAAACCACCTAGAGGAATTGCTCCTATGCCGTATTCTGTCTCGCCAAACTTTTTACCAAACAATTTAGGTGGAAACCCGATGAAAAATTTCTCCACCCGCATTCCGAAGTATTTGGCAGGCAACATGTGTCCCAATTCGTGTAAACCTACCATAATGGAAAGGCTTAGAATCAGTTGGGCGGCCATTATTAAAGCATCCATATTTGTAGTTTAGTTTTTTATGATCAGCCAACAACCGTTAGCGATTTGATTTTTTCTTCCGCAATAGCGCGCGTATTTTTATCGGTGTCGATATAATCTTGTAGACTAGGTTTAGAGACATAACTTATTTTACCCATGCAAAATTCAATTAGATCCGACATTTCTAAGAAACCAATTTGGTCTTCAAGAAAAGCTTTGACCGCAATTTCATTAGCCGCATTCAAAATACATGGCATATTTCCGCCTTTGGCCATTGCCTGATAAGCCAAATCCAAATTTCTGAAAGTACTGCGATCGGGCTGTTCAAATTGAAGATTCATGCAAGTCTCCAAGTTCATTCTTGGAAAGTTGGTAGGTAGCCTATTTGGGTACGATAGTGCATATTGAATCGGCAACTTCATATCTGGTAAGCCCATTTGTGCCTTCACCGAACCATCCTGAAACTGTACCATCGAATGGACGATAGATTGTGGATGTACCCAGACATCTATTTGTTCCGCTTTCAAGTTGAACAAC
>JAYVIX010000053.1:0-13883 GCA_043769845.1 Cytophagales bacterium | reverse complement strand
CATTTTACTTTATTATAGGACCATGTATTTAATTTCGACACGTGGGTGAATATAAATCGTTTCTCTGGGGCAACATCGGCACTCGGAATACCCGCAATTAACGACTGAGAGTAAGAATTTGAAATAGAAGCCTAAAATAAAATGGCTAATAAAAGAAAGCTTTTCAATTTCAGAGAATTTAAGTTACAATCAAATAATATTAAAATGAAATCATCCCACTACTATTTTTAATCCAAACTGTTGCATTAGTTGCCTGAATTTAACCATGAAAAAAATTTAAAATAAAAGCCGCAACCAATTGAATGATTGCGGCTTCTTCCTCAAGAAATTCTAATAATTAGAACTTTATCACTTTTGCCATTTTGCCATGGTAACTTTTCAAGTCTGTACCTGAAAGGTTATCCAATTTGCCCTCTTTTATTTTAGCAGCGTATTTTTCGATCGCCTCAGGCTTTCCGTCAAAAAGAGAAAGATTGGTGATGAATTTGCTTATTTGTGGTATTCCGAAATTTTCGTCCATGATGTTATATGAATGATAAGTTATAAATGATGAATTATGAATAATCGGTTTCTAACTATTTACTAATAACTATTAACTAATAACTATTTAGCTGCAGTGATATTGTCTAAAGCTTCCATCACGCCACGTACCGCTTTTGCTGATTCGTGCATCAAGTTCAATTCGGTTGTATCTAGACTCACTTCTAGCAGTCTTTCTACACCGTTTTTGCCCAATATTACAGGAACGCCTTGGTAAACATTTGTCAAACCGTACTCGCCCATCAATTGCATACACACTGGGAATACACGTTTTTGGTCCTTCAAGATCGCTTCTACCATTTGGGCTGCTGCTGCACCTGGCGCATACCAAGCAGATGTACCCATCATTTTCACCAATTCGCCACCACCACGTTTTGTACGCTCGATGATTAATTCCAATTTCTCAGCATCGATCAATTCTGTCACTGGAATACCACCTACTGTTGTGTAACGAGGAAGTGGAACCATCGTGTCGCCATGTCCACCCAAAAGCATTGCTTGAACATCTTTTGGCGAAACGTTCAACTCTTCGGCAATGAAAGTACGGTAACGTGCTGTATCTAAGATACCTGCCATACCGATCACACGGTTACGAGGCAAGCCCGAGGCCAAATGAGAGCAATAGGTCATTACGTCCAAAGGATTTGAAACGACAATGATGATTGTGTTTGGAGAATATTTTACAATATTTTCAGTCACCGATTTTACGATTCCAGCATTGATGCTGATAAGGTCATCGCGCGTCATGCCTGGCTTACGTGGCAAACCTGAAGTGATTACAACTACGTCAGAATTGGCAGTTTTCGAATAATCGTTAGTAGAACCTACCATACGAGTATCGTACAAATCAATTGGGCCTTTTTGAGAAATGTCCAAACATTTACCTTCGGCCACTCCTTCTTTAATGTCGAGCAAAACTACTTCGTTGGCCACTTCCTTGTAAGCAAGTACATCTGCACAAGTAGCACCTACGTTTCCAGCCCCTACTACGGTAACTTTCATATTGTCAAAGGTTTATTTTTTATAAAATTTGGGAAGCAAAATTAGTGTTTTATTTTAAACGAAAACTGATTTTAAACATCAGTTCAACATACTTGGAAATCTTTCTGGAAAAACCTCACTCATTATTTCGTACGCTTTTTCGAACACGTCATCCGAACTTGGTTTGCTGAAATAATCGCCATCGCTGCTGTAGGCTGGGCGGTGTGCTTTGGCTGAAATGCATTTTGGAGCAGAATCGAGCCATTGGAAGGCTTTCTGATCATCAATTACGATTTGCATCATATAGGCAGATGCTCCGCCTGGCACATCTTCATCTGCAAAAATTACTCTGTTAGTTTTCTTGATTGATTCTGAAATAAGGTGTTTGACATCAAAAGGCATTAAAGTTTGAATATCAATTACTTCGGTCGAAATACCGAACATCATGAGCCTTTCTGCTGCTTCCATCACAATTCGGCACATCGATCCATAGGTGACGATCGTAATATCGTTTCCTTCTTTGATCACTTCTGGAATACCCAAAGGAACGCACATTTCGGCCACATTGTCGGGCATTTTTTCTTTCAGACGATAGCCGTTCAATGGTTCAATGACCACTGCTGGCTCGTCTGATTTCAATAACGTATTGTACATGCCCGATGCTTGCACAAAATTGCGCGGAACCAATAAATACATTCCCCTCAAGCAACCCAACATCATGCTCATGGGTGAACCGCTGTGCCAAACACCTTCCAATCGGTGGCCACGTGTACGTACAATCAAAGGTGCTTTTTGACCGCCTTTGGTTCTATAATGCAGGCAAGCCAAATCGTCAGAAAGAATCTGGAGGGCATAAAGCATGTAATCCAAATACTGCACTTCCGCAATTGGGCGAAGACCACGCAAAGCAGTCCCAATTCCCTGTCCCATAATAGTGCATTCGCGAATACCAGTATCGGTCACTCTGAGCACACCATATTTGTCTTGCAAACCTGCAAAAGCCTGATTTACATCGCCAATATCCCCTACATCTTCTCCAAAAGCAATCACTCTTGGATCGCGAGCGAGCATGGCATCGAAGCAATTGTGCAATACATCTTTGCCGTCTACAATCGGGGAGTTTTCAGAATAAAAAGGTTTTACTTCTGCCACTTTCATGGCCGACCATTCGCTTTGGCTATACAAGTGCGAACTATATCGGTCTTCACAATCGGCTGCTACTCTGTCGATAAAAACTTTCAGTTCTTGTTTCTGCCAATTATTATCCTGAAAAAGGAGAGCATACGTTTTGCGTGCAGCTGATAGAGCATCACTTCTAGTGGCAAAAATCGTGGTTTCAAATTCTTTTTTTACAGCCAAAATATCGGCTGAGCGGTATGAGTTGGAAGCACAGTTTTCGATCAGTTGGCCGGCAGTTTCAAGATCTTCTCTCAGGTATTCCCTAAAAGCATTCCAAGCATTGTCTCGTGCTTCTTTCACTCTCGTTACCGATTCGGATTCTATCTGGGTGATCTCCTCTAAACTTGCGATTCCCATCAACAAAATCCATTCTCGCGTAGTCCGTATACAATCAAAACGCTGTTCCCAATCAAGCCTATCTTTCGATTTGTAACGTTCGTGCGAACCTGAACTTGAATGCCCAAGTGGTTGGGTCAATTTATGAACATGAACTAATACTGGTATGTGTTGTTCCCTGCATATTTTTTCAGCTTCCCGATATGTTCTCACCAAACCCGAATAATCGTATCCGTCCACTTGAAAAAGCTCAAAACCATTCTCGTTTTCATTTCTTTTGAAACCTTCTAACACCTTATATATATCGCCTTTGGTAGTTTGATATTCATTGGTGACCGAAATCGAATATTCATCGTCCCAAATCGAAACTATCATCGGGATTTGAAGAACGCCAGCCGCATTGATGGCTTCGAAAAATTGGCCTTCAGCTGTAGAACCGTTTCCTATTGTTCCAAAACCAATTTCGTTTCCTGAAACCGAAAAATCGGTAAAATGAGCCAATTCAGGATTGTTTCTGTACAATTTGGAAGCCCAAGCCAAACCTACCAACCTCGGCATTTGTGCTCCAGTACAAGAAACATCGGCTGCAGAATTATATTGTTGGGTGATCGGTTTCCAACTTCCATCCGCATTCAAACTTCGAGTGGCATAATGAACGTTCATCAATCGACCGCCAGTATGCGGTTCGTGTGCCAAATCGGCATGAGCGTATAGCTGTGCAAAATATTGTTGAAGTGTTACTTCGCCAAGTGCGAGCAGAATTGTCTGATCGCGGTAATAGCCTGAACGCCAGTCGCCTTTACGAAACACTTTGGCCAGTGCGAGTTGTGCGATTTCTTTACCATCTCCAAAAATTCCGAATTTGGCTTTTCCAGAAAAAACTTCCTTCCTACCAGCTATGCTAGCCTGTCTACTTTCGTAAGCGATGCGATAGTCGTTCAATATTTCATTCTTATCCCAATTGGGATTGGGCATTAGTATTTCGGCAGAAGTTAGTTCGTTTTCCAGACTCATAAGACAAACACGTATGGGTCAAAAATAGAAAAAAACCAGCTAAACCAATCCATATTTTCCAAGTAGAGATTCATAGGAAAATAAAAAAAGAAACTTTGCAAGGATATATTACATCTTTCCAAAGAGCTTTAGAGTAATATTCGGATAAAATGTAGTACTTTTTAGATAGAAATAGACAAAAGACCAATTTCGCAGATACAAAATGCCTTTTCCTTCTTGGAAATACCTCTTTAGCTTTCTACTGATGCTTTTCGCAATAGTGGCCAAACCAGCTATTGACTTTAGTGCAAATTCGGTAAATGTCGAGTATGAATTTTTTGGAAAAAACATTGATTGTTTCGAAGACAGCACACATTTACTTACTTTTGATCAGATCAGATCAAGAGAAAAGAGTGGATTATTTACGCCAATGAGGGATTATCCCGTCCAATTTTTACTTCCAAATAAAGTCTATTGGATTAGGATTGAGCTTCAAAACTCGGCAAAAACTTCTGAAAACGAATGGCTTGTCGAGTTTTATGATTTTCAGATAAACCATTTGGAGATGTATACTCCAACCATAAATGGTCATTATTTACAGAAGATTGCAGGCTTTTCTTACCCATTCAAACAGAAAGAATTTCAGCATAAAAATTTCGTTTTTCAACTTCCCTATTTCGAGGAAGGCATCACATTTTTGTATGCTAAAATTAAACCAACTGTACCCGTGACAGTACGTGGCAGAGTGACAACAATCAGTAATTTTAGTTCCTACGCCTCGATGGAATATTTTTTCTTGGCGTTGTTTTATGGCGTTTGCCTAGCCATGATTTTCTACAACTTATTCCTCTATATTACTATCAGAGATAAAACCTATTTATATTATATCTATTATGTCTTTGGAGCAGTGCTTTTTGCATCGGCACGAGACGGCTTAGGCTTTCAATTTCTTTGGCCTAACTTGCAGATTATCAACAAATACATTTTTAATTTTTCAAACCTATTCATGATTTTTTGGGAAATCATGTATGCACGCAGTTTTCTGAACACGAGAAAGAATCAACCAGTTATTGATCGCTTTTTGCGTTACATCATAGTAGGTCGATTGGTCATTTACTTGATCACTACTTTTCTATTACCAGAGTTTAGTAATCAAGTTTCGATTGATATTATCACGTTGGCATTCATTTATTATGCAGGTATTGTCTCATATCAAAACAATTACAAACCTACCTTTTATTATCTGGTTGCTTTCACCTGTATGCTAGTAGGTTATGTAACTTTTGCCTTTACAAATATAGGAATTATTTCTCATAATATTTTCACCATCTACAGCATCAATCTGGGCTTGGTTATCGAAATGTTGCTTCTCTCTTTTGCATTGGCATCACGCATCAAGATTTTGCAACGAGAAAAAATTCAGGCCCAAAACGAAACCATCAAACAATTGGTAGTCAACGAAGAACTGAAAGACACTGTCAACAAAGAACTGGAACAAAAAGTACTGGAACGTACTAAAGAACTGGAGACGAAAAACAAGGAATTGGATGCTTTTGTCTACAAATCTTCACACGATTTGAAAGGTCCATTGAATTCAATTTCGGGTTTAGCCACCATTGGGATGATGGAAGATGATGTCACGAAAATGAAAGAGTATTTTCGACTGACGCGCGATACAACTAGAAGATTGCAATCAACCATTGTAGATTTATTAAGCCTGACGAAAGTCAAAGAGACAACGGTTTCTAAAAGATCACTCAATATCAGTGAATTGTTAGACGAAGTGGTCGACAATTTTGCCCATGACGAAAATTACAGCCAAGTAGTCATTCAGAAAAAAATCGAAATAGAAAAAGAAGTCGTTTCAGACGAAGGTTTAATGAAATCAATCCTTCAAAACCTAGTTGAAAACGGATTAAAATACCGCGATCCGAGAAAAGAAAATCAGAAACTTGACATCTATCTAAAAAACGTAAACGGACATATCACACTGAAAGTCAGCGACAACGGAATTGGAATTGGAATCGAAGACAAGAAAAAAGTGTTCGATATGTTTTACAAAATCAATCCAAAATCTGTCGGAACAGGACTTGGACTTCATATACTAAAAACTGCGGTAGAAAAACTAGGAGGCATTATTGAACTAGAAAGCGAACGTGGAAAAGGTAGTACATTTACGGTTCAACTCCCTAATGAAATCTAGATTTTAGAATGAAAGTAAAAATCGGTGGCGTTCCCGAACATTTCAATTATCCATGGCTCAATGGGATAGAAAATAACATTTTTGAAGCAGAAGGGATAGAACTTCATTGGCAAGACTTCCATGGGGGTACAGGTGCCATGTGCAAGGCTCTTAAAAACAATGAATTAGATCTTGCATTATTACTTACCGAAGGTGCCGTAAAAGAAATTTGCTCAGGTGGCGATTTCAAAATCGTCAAAACGTATGTCGAATCGCCTCTCAATTGGGGCATTCATTCAGCAAAAAAAAATAAAAAAGCAGATCTGAAAAATCTGGCAAAAATGCGGTACGCTATCAGCCGATTCGGTTCGGGTTCGCATCTGATGGCCTATGTACATGCGCAAACACATGGATTTCAACTAACTGAAAACCAAATGGTGATCGTAGGAGATTTGCAAGGTGCCCGAAAATCGTTGGCTAATATCGAATCTGACTTGTTTTTTTGGGAAAAATTCATGACAAAACCCTTGGTCGATTCTGAAGAATTTCAACTTTTAGATACATTTCCAACACCTTGGCCTTGTTTTGTACTAGTGGCTAAAAATGATTTTTTTCAATCTGATTCAAAAACTATTACCACTATTTGCAAGCTTATAAACAAGCAAACCGAACTTCTTTCGCAAGATTCTTTTACATTGATCGACTCGATTTCTGTAAAATATAATTTGCCAAAAAAAGATGTTGAAACGTGGCTAAACGGCACCAAATGGAATTACAATTTTGAAATCAAGAAAGAATCGTTTACAAAAGTGACCAATTCATTGTTTTCATTAGGAATGATCGATTTCCATCCTTCCAATTCTGATTTAATCCACCAAACAGTCTCACTTATTTAAGCATGAAAATTTTGGGTATTATTCCTGCCAGATATGCATCGAGCAGGTTTCCTGGCAAAATGTTGGCCGATATCAATGGCCAATCAATGGTACAAAGAGTGTACGAACAATGCAAAAAAGCAAATTCGCTCACTAAAATCGTTATTGCAACTGATGACAACCGGATCAAAAATGTTTGTGAATCGTTTGGTGCACAAGTAATTATGACCAAACCAGAACATCCGAGCGGAACAGACAGAAGTTTTGAAGCCTATGAATTATTAGGCGAATCGTTTGATTTTGTGATCAATATCCAAGGCGATGAACCTTTTATCCGTCCTGAACAAATAGATACATTGGCTTCCAGCCTAAACCCAAAAACCGAACTTTCGACTTTGATAAAAAAAATCGAAAGCGAAGAAATCCTTTGGAACATCGGCAACGTAAAAGTGACTTTCAACACCCAAATGGAAGCTCTTTATTTTTCGCGTCAAGTAATCCCACACCTTCGTGGAATTTCAGAAAAAGAATGGATAAAAAATAATACATATTATGAACATGTTGGACTTTATGCTTATCGAACTGATATTCTGAAAGCAATATGCGCACTAGAACCATCCAAACTCGAATTGGCCGAAAGTCTAGAACAATTGCGTTGGTTAGAAAATGGCTTTAAAATAAAACTACAGCCTACCGAATGGGATAGTTTTTGCATAGAAACGCCCGAAGATCTTCAGATAGCATTGAAATTATTTAATTAATAGAAAACAACAAATGTTATAACTTTGTAAACCCAAAAAAATACCAAACAATAATTACATCTATACTACTTCCTATGAAAATCCTAAAAATAGCAATCCTTTTCTTATTTATTGGCTTTGCAGCAAAAAGTCAGAGTTATCTTTATTATGCCACCCAACCTGAGTCGTTTCTTGATTCTACTTGTACCAAAAAAATCAGAAAACTTTCAAAAGGAGAGTGTGTATTGGTTGAAAATTTGATTCCATACAAGAAAAAGTATTTGTACGGAACTTGTGTAAGAGATGGCAAAGCTGGTTTTATCGAAGTGGCCCATTTGAAACAAGAGAAAGTCTATTATCCAGATAGTTCTGGAAAACACCCGATTGACATTGTAAAAAAAGAATATGCACTGCCATTTGCACGATTAATGAATGTTTCGAAACATGCCATCATCAGAATCACATTTGAAAATAAAAAATACGTGTTAAAACCTGGAGAAAACCAAGAACTCAAAGTAAAACCAGGAAAACACCGATTTAAAGTGGAGACTGCTGGCTATCAACCATTGTACACAATGGATGAATTTTCGGCCTATCATATCAAGGAAGTCGAGTTCTTTATTGAATAAGATTTTTATAATTTTCAAGAATAGCCTTTTTTGCTAATTTTGCACCGCCAAAACTGGCGGAATTCAACACATGAGCGACAAGATTTATATTTTCGACACCACCCTGCGAGATGGCGAGCAAGTACCCGGCTGTCAATTGACCACCTTTGAAAAAGTGCATATTGCCAAAGAACTGGAACTGCTCGGTGTTGATATTATCGAAGCTGGCTTTCCTATTTCTAGTCCAGGCGATTTTCAGTCGGTGATCGAAATTTCAAAAGCAGTGAACGATCCTGTCATTTGTGCATTGACTCGTGCAGTTGAAAAAGACATTGATTGTGCTGTTGAAGCTCTTCAATACGCAAAAAGAAAAAGAATTCATACAGGAATTGGTGCTTCCGATTTTCATATTCAGTACAAATTCAACTCTACTAGAGAGAAAGTATTAGAACGCGGTGCTGCTGCAGTTCGTTATGCGAAGAAATTTGTAGAAGACATCGAATTCTATGCCGAAGATGCTGGCCGTGCAGATAATGTCTATTTAGCGCAAATGGTGGAAGCGGTGATTGCAGCCGGAGCCACTGTAGTCAATATTCCAGATACAAATGGATATTGTACACCAGAAGAATACGGAGCAAAAATCAAATTTTTGTTCGACAACGTGAGCAATATTGATAAAGCAATCATTTCGGTGCATTGCCACAACGACCTTGGATTGGCAACTGCCAACTCAATGGCTGGTGTAATCAACGGAGCGCGACAAATAGAATGTACAATCAATGGTATTGGCGAGCGTGCTGGAAATACTTCCTTGGAAGAAGTAGTAATGGTGATGAAAACGCACCAAGAACTTGGACTAGATACTTCGATCAACACCAAAAGAATATTCCCAATCAGCCGTTTGGTTTCTAGCATGATGCGCATGCCAGTACAACCAAACAAAGCAATTGTAGGTAGAAATGCTTTTGCACATTCGTCTGGTATACACCAAGATGGTTTGATCAAAAACAAAAAAAACTACGAAATCATTGAGCCAGAAGATGTTGGTGTTTCGCAGACATCCATTATTTTGACTGCTCGTAGTGGTAGAGCTGCTTTGAAATACCGTCTTGAATTGATAGGTTATGCCATCGAAACTATCAAACTTGATGCCATCTATGAAAGTTTCCTAGAAATGGCCGATCGAAAAAAAGAGATCAATGACGAGGATTTGAAAGTCTTAATGGGCGAATCGAAAGACGATCGTGGGATTGTTTTGGAAGATATCGAAGTGGTGTGTGGAATAAAAACTCCTAAAGCAACAATCAAACTAAAAGTACATGGCGAAAGTCATTCGGCTACTTCGGAAGGAAGTGGACCTGTAGATGCGGCAACTAAATGCATTGATAAGATATTAAAAAAAGATTTTATCATTGAAGAATATTTGGTTCAAGCAATCACTGGCGGTGCCGAAGATACTAGCAAGGTACACATGCAGATAAAACTAGGCACTCAAGTAATGTCTGGCTTTGGTGCGCATACCGACATTGTAGTAGCTTCTGTCAATGCATACATTGATGCTTTAAATAAAGCCGTTTAATTTCTGAAAATAAATACAATTAAAGTCCCAAGTTGTTGCTAACAACTTGGGACTTTTTTTATTTTTGCATATCAGTATAACTAATCAAAGAAAAAGTTTTAACTAACAATGAATACCTTTCGATTTCTATCTTTCAGCATTCTCCTTGCAGTATTTCTTCCGATTTCTGCAACAGCACAAACTGGTTTTTGGAACGACTTCTCTAGTTCAGATGTAAGTGCTTGGACGCCTACTGCTGTTGGAGCTTTCAAACCAAATATTGTCAATACACAACTAGAATTACAAACGTCAACATCCAATTTTGCCAATTTAGAATACAAGTTTTCGAGTGTCGATATTTCAGCTAATCCGAAGCTGAGAATCAAAATCAAGGCACCATCCAATTTCTCGATTCGAATTGATTTAAGAGATGCTTCTGGAAAATTCACCAGTGTGCAACCTGTGATTCAGGCAGTTGTACAAAGCAATAATCTGACCAGATATGTGCTTGACTATACTGGTAAATTCACATCTTCAGGAGTTGATCCAAAAAAAATTGTTCAAATGTCGATTTTCGTCAATCCTGGTTCTAGTTATACTGGAACAATTGTTTTTGACGATTTGGTATTGGGTGATTCGATCAAAATGGAAGTTGCAACACCAGGAGCTGTCATTACGAACCAAGTTGGTTACGAACGAATCGGTACTAAAACGGCTATTCTTCAAAATACATTAGATTATACTGATACAGCATCATTTATATTGACCAATTCGGCAGGACAAACGGTCTTTAAAAACAAACTAGGTAACAGCCAGCAAGTTGTCGGCTGGAAAAACCGTTTTTTCAGAGTGGCAGATTTTTCTGCTTTTAAACAAAACGGAAAGTTTCGGTTAAAAATCGGAAACAAAAGTTCTGTTGAATTTGAAATTGGCGACAATTTACTTTTTAACAAAACGGCTTTTTCGGTAGTGGATTTTTTCAAAGGAATGCGCAGCACTGATACCAGAGACAGCAATTTGCCATTTTTTGGAACAGGAAAAACAAACGCCAATGTGTACGGAGGCTGGATAGATGCCTCAGGAGACCCTGGAAAACACATGTCACATTTATCGTATGCCAATTATTTCAATCCGCAACAAATTCCGTTTGTTGCTTGGTCGCTTTTGAAATCGTATGAGTTGAGCAAAACACAGTTTACCGCAAAAGAAACGGCATTATTGGACGAAGCCGCATGGGGAGCTGATTATCTGGTAAGAAATACTGATGCGGACGGCTATTTGTATATTGCTATTTTTGACGATTGGGGAAATAGCCCGAACAGACAAATTTGTGAATGGGGACAACCAGGCTTCGATTCTGGTCGATCGGCCAACTACCAAGCAGCCATGCGCGAAGGTGCAGGAATAGCCATTGCGGCTTTAGCTCGTGCCTATAAAATGAACCTTTCGAAAGGCACTTTCACACCTGCCAACTACCTCACTACAGCTGAAAAATTATATGGTCATCTAAAATCGGTAGGAACAGGCTACAAAACCAAAAACCTCCAATATTGTAACGACCATAAAGAAAACACCATCGACTGGTACTGTGGACTTTTGGCTGCAACCGAACTGTATAAAGCAACTAAGAAACCTATTTATCTGACTGACGCGCAAAATTATTTAGATCAACTCGCCAAAGTACAAAATACTAATGGCTGGTTAGCCTCTGATAGCGCCAAAAATCGTCCGCTTTATCATGCTTCTGATGAGGGACTTCCAGTGATCGCAGCAATCGAACTGAGTACGATTGACCCCACATCGACCAACAAAGTAAACGACATGCTTTCGAAATGGATGAAATGGTATACCTCGATCACCAACGAAGTGGCGAATCCATTCAATTATGTACGTGAATATTCCAAAGCTTATTCAAGCACGAGCGGTTTGCAAGCAGCAAACAAATCGTTTTTCCTTCCACATAGTAACGAAACGGGCTATTGGTGGCAAGGCGAAAATGCCCGATTGGCCAGTATGACTTCAGCCTTTGTGTTGGCCAAAAGGCATTTGAACAAAAACTACAACATCGGGACTGACAGCGTATCGGCACTTGCACTGGCACAATTGGATTGGATTCTAGGCAAAAACCCATTTGGCGTAAGCATGATGGAAGGTTTTGGAACAAACACCTCTCCCATTTACAATGGCAAACCAAACATAATTGGTGGAATATGTAATGGAATCACCTCTAACATAGCTACCGAAACCGACATTGCTTGGATGCCTTACGACAACTCGCCCTTAAGCGGCATTGCTTGGCAAAACTGGCGTTGGGTCGAGCAATGGTTACCTCACGATGCTTGGTGGTTGATAGCGGTTTCTTCGATCAGCAATAATTTGAATTCCACCTATACCGATTGCAACAATGTAGTTGGTGGCGAGGCGGCAATCGATTCTTGTAAAAAATGCACTGGTGGAAATACAGGAATCATTCCCGTTATAGATAGTAAAAAATGCAACCCAAGCGGAATAGACGAAGCTTCTGAGATTCATTTCAATCACACACTTTTCCCAAATCCTTGTAAAACTCAGTTTACAATTACAACCAATTATGCTGGTTCTTTTAATTTGAAAATCATTAGTTTGGATGGTCGAGTGATGTATCAAGCTGAAAATGAACAAAATGGTGCACAAGTGGACGTTTCTTCGTTTCAAAACGGTTTCTACTCTACTATTTTAGATTATGGCAATCGGTCAAAATTCGTGAAATTTGCAGTTGCAAGATAAAAATCCACATGAAACAATACCACGAACTGATGCGACACATCCTCACGAAGGGTGTAAAAAAAGAAGATCGTACCGGAACGGGTACAATTAGTGTATTTGGTTATCAAATGCGGTTCGATTTGGCAGAAGGATTCCCATTAGTTACAACAAAAAAAATTCATACAAAGTCTATCATTCACGAGTTACTCTGGTTTCTGCAAGGCGATACCAATATTCGTTATTTGAAAGAAAACGGAGTAAAAATCTGGGACGAATGGGCGGATGCAAATGGAGAACTCGGCCCCGTTTATGGTCATCAATGGCGTAGCTGGCAAGGAGCAAATGGCGAAACAATTGACCAAATCACGCAGCTAGTCAACCAGATAAAGAAAAATCCGGATTCACGTAGACTAATCGTAAGTGCGTGGAATGTGGCCGATGTCAACAAAATGGCCCTTCCACCCTGTCATGCCTTTTTTCAATTCTATGTGGCAAACGGCAAACTTTCTTGTCAGCTCTACCAACGTAGTGCCGATGTTTTCTTGGGCGTTCCGTTCAACATTGCCTCTTACGCCCTGCTCACGATGATGGTAGCCCAAGTTTGCGACCTTGAAGTGGGCGAATTTGTACACACGCTTGGCGATGCGCATCTTTATACAAACCATCTCGAACAAGCTGAATTACAGCTAAGTAGAGATCTAAAAACTTTGCCCACAATGAAAATCAACCTAGAAGTGAAAGACATTTTTTCATTCACATTCGCAGATTTTCAGCTAGAAGGCTACGAACCACATGCACACATCAAAGCCGAAGTGGCCGTCTAATCGAAAAAACTATTCGGAGAAATGGGAGAAAGGATTGCCTCTCGACCTACATTCCTTATCTTTATATTCTGAACTTTTGCTACATGGAAATCACCGGTAAACTAATACAATTTCTCCCTCCACAAACTGGAGAAGGTAAAAATGGCACTTGGAAAAAACAAGATGTCGTGGTCGAACAAGCTGGCCAAATAGCCAAAAAAGTATGCGTATCTTTTTGGGGCGACAAAGTAAACATCAGTCAATATGCTGTTGGCGACATGCTTACGATCCAAGCGGACGCTGAAAGCCGAGAATTCAATGGCAAATGGTATACCAACCTGAC
>JAYVIX010000052.1:0-14367 GCA_043769845.1 Cytophagales bacterium | reverse complement strand
AAGGCTAATCTTACTTCCGCACTTTCATAACGTAAATCGGTCTTTTCCATGACACAAATATACGAAAAAATCACTATATATTACCGTCAGGTTAATAGTAGTGACTTCATAGTTTTATGTGTAAAAAAAAATAGTTAATTTAATAAATTTAATACTTAGACTTCATTCCTATAAAAAGTTCCCAATATTTTATAAATTATTTTTTGACTTTTAAACCTTGAATCTTAAGCTTACATAATAAACCACCCAACAATACATCACCTAAACCAATTAATGATTACAAAGCTGTTTCTAGATTAACGAAATGCATATTGTAATAAATTTATCACAAGTTACCTGCACTAAACTTGCGAAATGTCATTCTAAATGTACTGAGAATTAAAGAACAGGATTACAAAATTCCATCATCCGCAAAACTATAATAACCATTGTCGGTAAAAATCAAATGGTCGTTGATCGTGATGTCCAATATTTTGCCGCCTTGCTTGAATTTCACGGTCAATTCACGGTCTGCATTACTAGGTTGGAGGTTACCCGATGGATGGTTGTGCGCCAAAATCATGCAAGTGGCCGAATGTTCCAAGGCAGCTTTAAACGCAATTCTAGGGTCGGCTAGCGTTCCCGTCATTCCTCCTTGCCCAATTCGCAGTTTTTTCAAAACAAAATTGGATCGGTTCAAAAACACCAACCAAAACTCCTCGTGTGGCAAATAAAGGAAATCCGATTTTAAGAATTCGTACACTTCCTTCGAACAAGTTAGCCTCGGTTTCTGAACGGCCTCTTGTTCTTTTCGCCTCCTACCAAGCTCTAGTGCACTCACAATCGTGATGGCTTTTGCCTCGCCAATTCCTTTGAATTTTTGGAGCTCTTTTAAAGTCAGCATCGAAAGTTTGTGCAAATCATTGCCAACTGATGCCAGAATTTCCCTCGACAAATCGACAGCACTGACAGAAACCGTTCCCGAGCCAATTAGAATCGCGATCAATTCAGCATCCGAAAGAGCCGAACTTCCCTTTTCAACTAATTTCTCCCGTGGCCGATCCGTTTCAGCCCATTCTGTTATTTTCATGATGACAAAAATATAGATTGTTCGGGTATTATTTCCAATTGAATAAAATAAAGATTTTGCATTTTAAATCACAGTTCGCTCTCAATATTTTTTGGCGTCCTTTGCGCAATCTTTGTGTTCTTTGCGCTTGAAATTCTAGCAAGCCCCATAATTTTTCTATATTTGCCCAATTTTGTCCCTGATGCAGAAACGACTAATCATAAGCAGCACCCTTCTTGATATCACTATCGAAAGGCTTTGCCGTCAGGTAATCGAGAATCACGACCATTTTACTGATTCGGTCATTATCGGCCTTCAACCAAAAGGCGTTTTTTTGGCAGAACGTATCTCTAAAAAATTGGAAGGATTACTTGGTAAATCAATCCCGACTGGCACGCTTGATATTTCCTTCAATAGAGACGATTTTAGGCGCAGAGAAATCCCAGCCAAATCGTATTCGACCAATATTCCTTTTCAGATCGAAGGAAAAAAAGTGATTTTGGTGGATGATGTATTGTGGACTGGCCGTTCGGTACGTTCGGCATTGGAAGCATTGGTTTCATTCGGAAGGCCTTCGAAAGTAGAATTCTTGGCTTTGGTCGATCGAAAACACTCGCGTGACGTGCCTATCGAAGCCGATTATGTGGGACAAAAAGTAAACACCTTGCCTTCGCAAAAAGTCTTGGTAGAGTTGAAAGAACAAGGTTTTGAACAAGACAATATTTGGCTGATAACAAAAGATGAATAGCACTAAACCCCAACTCAGTACCAGACATTTATTAGGAATAAAAGACCTTACAGTCGAAGACATTCATCTTATTTTAGATACCGCAGCGCAGTTCAAGGAAGTAATCAACCGACCGCAGAAAAAAGTACCCACCCTGCGTGACGTTACGATTGCCAATGTTTTCTTCGAGAATTCGACTCGTACTCGTATTTCGTTCGAGTTGGCGCAAAAACGACTTTCGGCAGATACAATCAATTTTGCAGCCTCAAATAGCTCGGTCAAAAAAGGCGAAACTTTACTTGACACTGTTAATAATATTTTGGCCATGAAAGTAGATATGGTCGTGATGCGCCACAGCAGTGTAGGTGCGCCACATTTTATTTCGAAACATGTAAAAGCCAATATCATCAATGCGGGCGATGGTACGCACGAGCATCCGACCCAAGCTCTTTTAGATTGTTTCTCAATTCGTGAAAAACTAGGCGATTTGGCAGGTAAAAAAATTTGTATTTTTGGGGACATTCTTCATTCCAGAGTAGCGCTTTCCAATATTTTCGCACTGAAAAAACTAGGAGCCGAAGTACGAGTTTGCGGACCTTCCACTCTGATTCCTAGGCATATACAATCCTTGGGTGTACAAGTGAGTCATGATGTACGCGATTCACTTAACTGGTGCAATGTGGCCAACGTGCTACGTATTCAGCTCGAAAGACAGCAGATTAGCTATTTCCCATCCCTTCGTGAGTATTCGCAATATTTCGGAATCAACAAGGAACTGCTGGATTCGCTGAACAAAGAGATTCTGATTATGCACCCAGGCCCAATTAATCGTGGAGTGGAAATAACGAGCGATGTGGCTGATAGTTCACATTCTATTATTTTGGATCAAGTGGAAAATGGAGTGGCGGTGCGAATGGCTGTGCTTTATTTATTGGCTGCTAGTACAAATTAGATGTCTTAAATTGTACACAATTGGAGTACATTGGATTTTAAACATTGAACTTTCAACTAAAATACCCATATTATTTTTTTTTACAAGTTTTTGTGCGAGATTCGCACCTCATTTTATAAATAGGAGCATTGGCAATAGTAAACAGAGGAGGTAACTTCAGGGGAAGAAGAGTAGTTCCTGAAGAACCTTATAAGATTAATAAGTTGATTAGGGCAACAACTGTACGTGTCGTAGGCGAAAACGTAACAGTAGGCATCTACCCAATCGAAGAAGCTTTGAAAATCGCTGAAGCTGCAGCTTTGGATTTGGTGGAAGTTTCCCCAAATGCGGAGCCTCCAGTATGTCGTGTGGTGGATTACTCTAAATTCAAATACGAACAAAAAAAGAAACAAAAAGAACTGAAAGCCAAAACTCACAAAGTGAGTGTGAAAGAAGTTCGTTTTGGACCTAATACCGATGAGCATGACTTTGAATTCAAAGTAAAACATGCCATCAATTTCTTGAAAGACGGTGACAAGGTGAAAGCATATGTGCATTTCGTTGGACGTACCATCGTTTACAAAGAAAGAGGAGAGTTACTTTTGAACAACTTTATCAAAGCACTTGAGGAGTATGCAAAAGTAGAATTGGCTCCGAAACTGGAAGGAAAAAGGATGTTTGTATTCCTAGTTCCGAAAGTAGGTTTGAAAAAATAAGTGTATTAAATTCAGTTAATTATATTTCAATTATGCCTAAGGTTAAAACCAAATCGTTAGCAAAAAAGAGGTTTTCGATCACAGGTACTGGCAAAATAAAGCGTAAACACGCTTTCAAGAGCCATATCTTGACGAAAAAGTCTACCAAGAGAAAACGTAATCTTACGAAATCTGGCTTGGTGCACAAATCTGACGAGCGCAGAATTAAGCTAATGCTTAATATGTAATTTGCCCTCTTAAAGGTTTCAAAACAAATGTTTCACCCGAAGTCTGGCACAAAGATTCTTTAAATAGAAGCGCCATCCTTCAAAAAATCAATTTCAATGCCACGTTCAGTCAATCACGTAGCCTCAAGGGCTAGAAGAAAGAAAATCCTTAAAAGAACCAAAGGTTACTACTTGGCTCGCAGAAATGTGTGGACAGTAGCAAAAAACACTTGGGAAAAAGGTTTACAGTACGCATACCGCGACCGTAAAGCAAAGAAAAGAGAATTCCGTTCTCTTTGGATCCAACGTATCAATGCTGGTGCAAGAGAATTAGGTCTTACTTACTCACAATTCATGGGCAAGTTGAACAAAACGGAAATTGGTCTTAACCGTAAGGCTCTTGCTGATTTAGCAATGAACAATCCTGAGGCTTTCAAAGCGATCTTTGACCAAGTGAAATAGTCAAAATCGTTTTTTCTATACAAATAAAAAAAGCTGCTCCAAAAGAGCAGCTTTTTTTATCCAGAAAATTCAAAAACACAAATAAGTAGTTAGGTTTAAATATTCGACACTTGATAAATTTATAAGTCATTGATTTCGTGTCAAATACAGAACTATTAATTGTCGACTACTATTCATACATCACACGCCTTATAATACTTCGTCCTATGGTAAGTTCGTCCATGTATTCGAGTTCGCTACCTAATGGAATACCGCGTGCGATGCTACTTATTTTCACGTTGGTGCTTCTTAGTTTTTTGGCTAGATAAAAACAAGTGGTTTCGCCATCCATGGTGGAAGGAAGAGCGAGAATTATTTCATCTATTTCGCCTTCTGCCACACGGGTCACAAGACTTTGCACATTCAATTGATCGGGACCTATGCCATGCATGGGCGAGATAATGCCTCCCAAAACATGGTACAAACCTCGGTAATGGTTAGTGTTTTCGATCGTGAGTACATCTTTGGTGTCTTCGACTACACAAATCAAGTTGCGCTCGCGCGCACGACTGCTACAAACCGAGCATGTTTCCATGTCGGAAATAGAATGGCATTCTTTACAATATTTGATTTCTCTGCGAAGATTCAGCAATGCTTGAGCCAACGATTCGGTGGTCAATTCGTTGGCTTTTAGCAAATGTAGCACTAGTCGTAAGGCAGTTTTTTTGCCAATAGAAGGCAATTTTGATATTTCTGTTACTGCGTTTTCGACTAGTTTGGAGGGGTAATTCATTTTTATCAGTCGTCAGTGAACAGTTATCAGTTTTGAACATTCAACTTTAAACCTTGGACTTGCTGATTAAAGCACTTCGGCAGACAATCCTTTGTCGCAAATCGAATTGCGCATTTCGGCCATTTCGTTGAACGAGCCGTGTTTTACATTACATTTGCCTTTGTAGTGTATCAGCCAAGTACATTGTTCGGCTTGGTGAGGCTCGTGTCCACACACATCAATAAGAGTTCTGATTACATGCTCGAAAGTATTCACATCGTCATTGAAGACCACAAGATCGTACAATTCAGTGACAACTGTTTGATTTTCAACTAACACATTTTCTTCTACGAAAGTATCCATCTTTTCAGCTTTGAGTTTATACAAATATAAAGCAAACTGATCTTTAGGCGAAATTGATTGAACACCTATAATTTAGGTTATTTTCTAGCAATTCGATTGCTACTTAAAAATCCTGAATTTTCGAGAATGGTTTGAACAATGTACATTATGTCTTTTATTTACATCAAATAGCTTCTATGTCGCCTACTCTGATTGTGACCATTTTGGTCTTATATTTTGCCGCACTTTTGTTTATCGCCTATCTGACGAGTAGAAAGTCCGATTCTAACGACTTTTTTACCGCCAACCGCCAATCGCCTTGGTATTTGGTTGCTTTTGGCATGATTGGTACTTCACTTTCGGGCGTTACTTTTATTTCGGTGCCAGGTGCAGTAGGTGCTATCAACAAAGCAACTGGACAGTACAATCAGTTTGGGTATTTTCAATTGGTTTTGGGCTATTTGGTCGGTTATTTCTTTATCGCCACCGTGCTTTTGCCGATTTATTATCGAATGAATTTAGTTTCAATATATACGTATCTCGAAGAACGTTTGGGATTTTGGTCGTACAAAACAGGAGCGGCTTTTTTTATTCTTTCCCGAACCATTGGCGCCTCATTCCGCTTGTATTTGGCGGCCGAAGTGTTGCAAATCGGCATTTTCAACGCTTGGAATGTGCCGTTTTATGTGACCGTCATCATCACGATCGTCCTCATTTGGATTTACACCTACAAAGGTGGCATCAAAACCATCATTTGGACAGATAGTTTTCAGACTATTTTTCTGATTAGTGCACTCATTATCAGTGTCGTACTTATTTCTGGCGAATTGAATATTTCGTTGTGGCAATTGCCAAGTGCAGTAGCTGATAGTCCGTTTTCGCAGATTTTCTTTTGGAATCCGAAAGCGGACAATTTCTTCGTCAAACAGTTCGTTTCGGGAGCATTTATCGCCATCGTGATGACCGGTTTGGATCAGGATTTGATGCAAAAAAACCTCACTTGCAAGCACATAGGCGATGCCCAGAAAAACATGTTTTGGTTCTGCTCCATTTTGGTGTTAGTTAATTTATTGTTTCTGTCTTTGGGTGCACTGTTATATATGTATGCTGGGGCAAAAGGAATTGCACTGCCTGCCAAACCTGATGAACTGTACCCCATGTTGGCTCTGAATCATTTCGGAACGATCACTGGCATTTTCTTTTTGCTCGGAATCATTGCTTCGTCTTACGCCAGTGCCGATTCGGCTTTGGCCTCGCTCACCACTTCGTTTTGTTACGACTTTCTGAATTTCAAACAGATAGAAGAAGAAAAAAGAAAAATATACTTGAAAAATATTACACATATTGGATTTTCCGTTTTACTACTTCTAGTTATTTTGCTTTTCAAGTTCATGAATGACGATTCGGTAGTAAACTCCGTTTTCAAGGCGGCTGGCTATACTTATGGGCCTTTATTGGGGCTATTTTTCTTCGGATTATTTACCAAACGCAGCACCAACGACCGTTTGGTCCCTTACATCTGTGTACTTGCGCCAGTGATCTGTTATGTGCTCAATCTGTATTCGGTCGAACTTTTTGCGGGCTACAAATTTGGCTTCGAAATATTGCTTTTGAATGGTGCGATTACTTTTATTGGTCTGGATATTTTTTCGAAGAAGAAATAGATCAAAAACGGTCTGACCTGCGGTACTGACTGTTTTTTAAAACAATCAGCACCGAAGTTCAGACTTTTTGATTTTTATCAAAAGGAATGGCGACTTAATTTGACTGTTTTGTGTGTTCGAAAACCACAATAGCCATGAAAAACGCAAAGACCTTCGTTAAATTCTCTTCTTTTATTCCGTACATTCTGGTCGTTGTTTCGGTATCAGTTGTTGCTTCTGTATTTCTGTTTCTAAAACCTATTGCGCAAAACGCACATTATCATGCGTTTGCAAACGAATTTAATTTTTGTGGAATTTCTAATTTTGCAAATATCATCAGTAATCTGGGTTTTGTTCTGGTTGGGGCAATCGGGCTTCACGTTTGTATCAAACATAAGCAATTCAATCTCGTCCATATCACATTAGTTTTGGGTATTTTTCTGACAGGTTTTGGTTCAGCATATTATCATTTCGCACCTAACAACAGCACCTTGGTGTGGGACAGAATCCCAATGACTCTTATTTTTTCTTCCTTTTTTGCACTCATTCTTTCTAAATATTTTTCAGAAAAAACGGCTCGAATAGTTTGGGTTATAAATGCTTCGATTGGTATTTTATCGGTTCTTTATTGGCAATACACCGAATCGTTAGGTCGAGGCGATTTACGCCTATATGCGATCGTTCAGTTTTTGCCTATGTTGCTGATTATTATCATGTTGTTATTGAATCAACAGACAAATAAGCAATTGTTTAAAACGTTGGTCTATGTGATGTTTTGGTACATTGTGGCCAAATTGTTCGAATATTTTGATCATCACATATTCGAAATTATACATTTAATTAGTGGTCATCCGCTGAAACACATCGCAGCTTCGATAGCGACTTATTATATGTTGGCGCTTCTGAAACCACGCAATGATTTTACCAATTAGGATATAGCTGCCTTCAAAAGAGAATACACCATTATTCTTCTTATTTTTGTCTGTTAGCATTTTACTCATGAGATTATTCTTCGCTTTTGTTTTTACGCTTGGCCATTTGCTGGCTTTCGCCCAAAACACACAGACATATACCAACGACAACGCTACTTTTCGAACTGGACTCGATTTGTATAGCAAAGAAAAACACACTGCGGCAAGGCATTATTTTGAGCGTTATCTCGGTTTGCACAAAAATGATTTGCTTTCACTAGAATCCGAATACTATTTGGCCGATTGTGGTTTGCAGCTTTTTCATTCCGATGCCGAGTCTAAACTGAACGAATTTATTGAAACCAATCTGTCACATCCCAAATCGCAACAGGCATTACTTTCGCTTGGAAATGTGTATCGAAGCAAGAAAGAATTCAAAAAAGCGATTCACTATTACCAACGCGTCAGCCCTCCATTTCTTTCTAAAGAACAAGGGCAAGAAGCGCAGTTCAATACTGGCTATTGTTATCTGAACGACAAGCAATTAGACAAAGCTTTACCTTGTTTCAATGCCCTGAAAACTTTCGAAAACAAATACACGTACGCATCGTCCTACTACGCTGGAAATATCGAATTCAAACAAGGTGACTACAATGCGGCATTGATTGATTACCGCAAAGCCGAGTTGAACGAAAGCTACAAATTGCTCGTCCCGTATATGATTGCCAACGTGTTATACAAACAAAAGAAATACGATGAAGTAATTGTCTACACCGATACGCTGACCAAACGCAAAACTGAATACAAAAATCAAGATGAAATAAATCTCATGATATCGGATGTGTATTTTCGAAAAAAGGAATTTTTGAAATGTCTAAATGCTACCGAGAAATACAAAAGCAGTGGCAAAGAATTGCCTGACGATGCACAATTTCGCTATGCTAAATCGCTCTATTACACGGGCAAAAACGAAAAAGCGGCCGAGAATTTCAAAAAACTCATAACGCGCACCGATTCATTGGGGCATCATTCGGCCTATTTTTTGGCCATGACTTATTTGCGAGACGATAATAAAACCTTTGCTCTGCCTTTTCTAGCCCAAGCGTCTACCATGACCTATTCTAAAGATGTGCAGGAAGAATCGCTTTTTCTGTACGGACAAGTAAGCTACGAAATGGGCAAACTGAGCGAAGTGATTTCGAGTTTGAAAGACTATCGAAAAAAATATCCTAAAGGTCGTTTTTCACAAGAAGCAAGTGAAATTTTGGGCGATGCATTGCTGAACACCAGTAATTATGCAGAGGCTTTAGAATACATCGAAAGCCTCCCAAAACGCACACCTCGGATAGATGCGGTGTATCAAAAAGTGGCCTATGTGCGTGGCGAAGAATTGTATAACCAAAACCTTTTGGATAGCGCAATAGTGTATTTCGAAAAATCGCAAGAATTTCCACTTGATAAAAACCTGATTTCTGGATCTAATTTCTGGATTGGCGAATGTTATTCGTTGAAACGCGACTACAAAACGGCTACCGACTATTATTTCGAAGCACAAGAAAACAAGCAAGCAGCTAATTTGGATTTTTACAAAAAAGCCGATTTTGCACTTGGTTATGTTTTTTACAACCAAAAAATGTACGACAAAGCTGCGGTTCGTTTTCGTCAGTTTACGGATAAAAAAGACCAACAGTATAGCAGTTATTTCCCAGACGCACTTTTGCGATTGGCCGATTGTAACTATGCTTTAAAAAAATACTCGGAAGCTTTGCAAACGTATGAGCGTGCTGTTCAGGCCAATAACAAAGAAAACGATTATATTCTGTTGCAAAAGGGACTCATCAACGGTTCATTGGGCAATTACGAACAAGCCGATAATTTGCTTTTTGCCTTGACGCACAATTATCCCCAATCGCCTTATTACGAAACCGCACTTTTCAACAAAGCAATGTTTGCACTCGAACGTGGCGACTATGTGACTGCGGTTCAGAGTTATACCATGTTTATTCGCGAGCGACCTCGCAGTACATATGTACCCTATGCACTCGAACGCAGGGCTATTTGTAATGTCAATCTGAAAAATACCGAATTGGCTTACAACGATTATCAAATTGTGTTGAAAGATTATCCAACATCGCCAGTGGCCAATGCGGCTTTGCAAGGAATCCAAGAAATCATGTCTAAAGAAGGTAAAAACGAGGAATTTGTGGCCATTTTACAAGATTTCAAAACGGCAAATCCACAGAAAACAGACATTGAAAGCATCGAATTTGATGCGGCCAAAAGGTTATATTTCGACCAGAAATACAATGAGACGATCAAGTCTTTGATGAATTTTCAAAATGCCTATCCGACTAGTTCGTTTGGTTACGAAGCCACCTATTATTTAGCCGATGCCCATTATCGCATCTCCAAACTGAGTGAGGCTTTACCGTATTATCAGAAAGTAGTGGAGGCAAATAAAGGCACTTACACCAATCGCTCGATATTCAAATTAGCCGAAATAAGCTATGCTACAGCCAATTATCCAGAGGCGATGAAATATTACAAGCAATTGCAATCAATTGCCGCCTCTAAAAAAGAAGTGGCTAATGCCTATCAGGGGCTGATGCTTTCTCATTTTCAAATGACTCAGTACGACTCTAGTTTTGCCTACGCCCAAACGATTGTCAGCTCTGGCTACGCCACTACGAGTGGACAAAACAAAGCCTTGTTATATCAAGCCAAATCTGTTCTGGCAAAAGGAGATACTGCCAAAACGATTGATTACCTGATAGTGACAATGAACGAAGCGAAGGACGAAAACGGGGCGGAAGCACAATTTATAGTGGCTTCTATTTTTAACAGTCAAAAGAAGTACAAATCGTCCTTGAATGAACTGTTCAACCTGAACGAATATTACAGCGAGTACACCAAATGGGTCAATCGTTCGTTTCTGCTAGTAGCCGATAATTATAAAGCCCTAGGCGAATCGTTTCAAGCCAAAGCGACTTTAGAATCAATCATTAAAAATGCTACTGATGCCAAAATAGTAGAAATGGCGAAAGCGAAATTAGACGCTTTGGTTTCTGAAAACAAAGGGACGAATCAGTAAAACGAATAGCTCATAGAATGATTGCCATTATCCAACGAGTAAGCCATGCAAGCGTTACGATTGAAAAGAACCTATTTTCAAAAATCAACAAAGGCTTGCTCATTTTGCTTGGCGTTGGACATAATGATACGATAGAAGATATCGAATGGCTGGCACCAAAAATAGCAGGATTAAGGATTTTTGCAGATTCAGACGACAAAATGAATTTTTCCTTGAAAGATATCAATGGTGAGGCTTTGGTAGTGAGCCAGTTTACACTTTTAGCATCAACAAAAAAAGGCAACAGGCCGTCTTTTATTGATGCTGCCAAACCAGATTTGGCCGTTCCGATGTACGAACAATTTGTGGCAAGGCTCGAAAAAGAACTTTGCAAAACCATAAAGACGGGCCAATTCGGAGCCGAAATGAAAGTAGAACTTTTGAACGATGGCCCAGTGACCATCGTCATTGATAGCCAAAACCGAAAATAATGAACGAAGCAAATCCAAACCTATTGCTAGAATTGGTGAAAATGCAAATGCCTTTTGGCAAATACAAAGGCACTATTTTATGCCACTTGCCAGTGAGTTATTTAGAATGGTTTCAGAAAAAAGGATTTCCAGAAGGCAAGCTTGGCATGTTGCTTTCGACCATTTACGAAATCAAATTAAACGGACTTGAATATCTTTTGGATCCCATAAAAAAGATGAAATAATGTTTCCTGTACGATTCAACCATATTTCGCTACACGTTTCGGATGTCGAAAAAAGCAAACATTTCTATGTGACTCTTTTAGGAATGCGCGACCTTCCAAGACCTGATTTTGGGTTCGATGGCGCATGGCTCGACATGGGCGATGGTTTGATGTTGCACCTAATTGTAGGCAAAAATTACGAAACCCGATCTAGCAACCGAGGCAATCATTTCGCTTTTGCTGCAAAAGATGTGAATGCTTTGGGAAAAGATTTCTTAGCCAAAGGAATAGAAATAGTGAGCAATAAAATTCGCATAGACGGAATTAGGCAAATGTTTGTGAAAGATCCTGACGGATATTTTGTGGAATTTAATGAAGATATTATTTAATTTTTGATCTGCTCTGTAGGAATCCTTGTGTAGTAGTTTTGAATTGTTTTAAATTCAAAATCCCTTCGAGAATTCTCAAAGGGATTTCGAATTTAAACCTAAAACCTAATTAATTAGGCTAAATCCCTTTGAACAATTCAAATGTTTCCATCAAATCGGGGATTGTGACATTCCAGCCATAGGTGTTGGTGATGTTTTGAGAGAATACACGCGCCACTTCCAGCTCGCCATGTGTGATAAAGGTATTTTTAGGCGCTACTTTGAAATTGCCTAGCCAACGCATCAGTTCCGACTTGTCCGCATGTGCCGAAAGTGCATTTATTTGCACTACATGGCATTTTACATCACGTTCTTCTCCAAAGATTCTTACCTTTTTTTCACCATCCAATATTTTTCGCCCCCGAGTTCCTTCGGCTTGATAGCCTACCAGCAGTAATGTATCGTTTTCGCGTTCCAAGCGATTGTATAAATGATGAAGTATTCTTCCGCCATTGCACATTCCGCTTGATGAAATAATGATTGCGTTGCTCTTGATATTATTGATTGCAATAGATTCTGTCTGGCTACGGTTGTAGTGCAGGTTGGGAAAATCGAAAATAGAATCGGTTTTACCATCCAAACTTTTGCGCAATTTGTGATAGGTAGTGTGTCGTTTGTAAATAGCTGTCACATTGATACTCATTGGGCTATCTACAAAAATAGGCACATTTGGAATCAATTTTTCGGTCATCAATAGCTTGATGTAGTAGATAAGCAATTGGGTTCGACCGACCGAAAAAGCAGGAATGGTGAGGCAGCCTTTTCGCGCTAAAGCCGTGTTGATTATTTCAGCCAAACGTTCTTTGGCATTTTCACCAGGGTTGTCTCTGTTTCCATAGGTAGACTCTACCAACAGAATATCTGCTTTTTTGATTGAGGCAGGATTTCTAAGAATCGGTTTATTGTATCGGCCAATATCGCCCGAAAAGACGATTGTTTTCCGCATTTTATCGCCTTTGATTTTTACTTCCGTAATAGCCGAACCTAAGATATGTCCAGCATCCGAATAGCGAATAGAGACATTTTTGCTAATTGGGATAGTTTCTTGATACGAATAGCCTTTCAAATAACCGAGCATATTATTCACATCCTCGACTGTATAAAGCGGCATCGGTTTCGAATGCTTAGAATATCCCTTTTTGAAAGCCCATTCAGCCTCTTCCTCCTGCAATTTGGCAGAATCGAGAAGCAAGATTTCCATCAAATCGCGCGTAGCAGTTGTGCAATAGACTGGTCCTCTGAATCCTTCCTTAAAAAGTTTTGGCAAATACCCCGTATGGTCGATGTGCGCATGGGTGATGACGACTGCGTTGATTGTTTTGGGGTCTACAGGAAAAGCGTCCCAGTTTTTCAGTCGAAGATCTTTGAGACCTTGGAACAAGCCACAGTCTACTAAAATCCTAAAGTTGTCTGCCTCCAACAAATACCTAGAGCCTGTGACAGTTTGCGCTCCTCCGAGAAACTTCAGCCGTACGTTCATCTAAAAGGGTTTAGTTCGTATGGCTAATAATACGGGAAATAACGCAGGCTAAGTTCGCTAATCGACTATTTCTTTTTCGTCTTTTCCTAAATACTTGTCTATCAGATTGTGCGCTGGGTAAAGCAATGGGGTAAGTGCAACTGCTATCACAAACTTGTAGATATAATTGATGATCCCAACTGCGATTACCATTTTAAGAGGCCAATTTCCAAATAGATAAAAAGCCACCCAAAGCACCACAAAACTGTCAATCAGCTGCGAGACCAAAGTCGAACCAGTCGCTCGGAGCCATATTTTTTTGCTTCCAGTGATTGATTTGAAATACTGAAACGCATGGGCATCCACCACTTGGCCTATCAAAAAGGCGACTATCGAACCCACTATAATTCCCAAACCTTGCCTGAAAATGAGCGAGAAAGAAGTGTCAATATTGAAGCCTTCACCATATTGCGATTTATTGAGGTCGAGCCAAAAATCAGCAGGAGGGAGTGTTGTACTGAAATAAATAATCGAAAAAGAATAAGCGATAAAACCTGCTGTAAGATAACTAACTCGTTTTAAACCAGGTTTTCCGAAATATTCGTTGATCAAATCGGACGTAATAAACACGATTGGCCAAATGACCACACCTGCCGTGAGGTTGAAATCCAATACAAAATCAAATGGCAAATGAAATTGGGCAGGATTTGTATTAAGGTATTTTTCGAGCGAAAATATTTTTACGCCTATTATTTCGGCCAAAATAGCATTCGTCAAAAAGATGAAACAAAGAAAGAGGTAAAGTTTGCCTTGGCGCGATTTTAAAAAAGCAATATCTGTCATACTATCAAGAACTTGTAAGTTCGGTATTTGTTGTAAGCAAAAATGAACATAAAAAAACCTGACTACAAATAGCGCAGTCAGGTTTCCGATATATTAAGGTATGAATTATTTAAGCGGCTAATTCCTCGATCGTTTC
>JAYVIX010000051.1:0-2373 GCA_043769845.1 Cytophagales bacterium | reverse complement strand
GAATTGGTTGTGCCTGAAGATTTGGAGAACATTTTGATGTCGGTTGGCCAAAGCACATTTTGCTCGCCTTTCATACATCGTTCGATAAACGGACTCAGTTGTTCGTAGGTACTTACAGGAATTTGTTCTTTAAAATCGGCTTCGTTTCTAATGGATCTGAAATCATATTTTTTTCCAAAACTAGTGTCTTCTGCAGTGTTTACCAGATAGGTAAGCCAATATTGCTGGGCATCCATCGGATTATTCATGAAGAACTCTATTTGGGAATAGCGCCTCTTCATAAAGAAGGTAATAATAGAATTGAGTATCTCCATTCAACGAAAAAAGAACGTAAAACTAACAAATAGTCCTCACAAAAAATCGAGACGTGACGCTTGTTTTCGTTCTAAAAACAGTCTAATTGTTAAATTAAATGAATTATATTTTATTTAAATAAAAAGCCATCCCTTACGAGATGGCTTTATCAAAAATCAACAAATAATCTGAATTACAACAACGAAACGCCAGTCATCTCGGCTGGTTGCTTCACTCCTATTAGTTCCAAAATGGTTGGTGCCAAATCGCCCAATTTACCGTCTTTGATTGGTTTTGAATACGTTTTATCAACCAAAATACATGGTACCAAATTGGTGGTATGAGCTGTATTTGGCGTTCCGTCTTCGTTTACCATAAAATCGGCATTTCCATGATCGGCAATAATGATGGCTGTATAACCATTTTCCAAAGCAGTTGTCACCACATCGTTCACACACTGATCGACCACTTCACAAGCTTTTACAGCTGCCGAGAAAACACCTGTGTGGCCTACCATGTCTGGATTGGCAAAATTCAAACAAACGAAGTCGACTTCTTTTTTCTTCAATTCTGGGATAATCGTGTCTCGAAGTCCGTAAGCACTCATTTCGGGTTGAAGATCGTATGTAGCCACTTTTGGCGAAGCACACATCAAACGAGTTTCACCTTCAAACACTTTTTCGCGACCTCCTGAAAAGAAAAACGTTACATGTGGATATTTTTCCGTCTCAGCAATTCTAATTTGTTTTTTGCCCGCTTCTGACAATACTTCGCCAAGGGTTTTGTTCAGATTGTCTTTATCAAAAATGACTTTCACGCCATTGAAAGAGTCGTCATAATTGGTCATTGTTACGTAGTGAAGATCCAGTTTATGCATGTCTTGCTCGTGAAAATCTTGCTGAGTCAAAGCAACTGTAATTTCACGTCCACGATCGGTACGGAAGTTGAAACACAAGACGACATCGCCTTCTTCGATAGTCGCCAATGGTTTGTCGTTTGCGTCCGTCACCACCAATGGTTTGATAAATTCGTCCGTCACACCATTGCTGTACGACTCCAAAATCGCTTTTTCAACATCTTTAATGTGCGTTCCAGTGCCTTTCACCATCACATCATAGGCCAATTTCACACGTTCCCAACGATTGTCACGATCCATTGCATAATAACGACCTACCACTGTTGCGATTTTGGCACTTGTGCTAACAATACTTGCTTCTAATTCTTTGATGTAGCCAATTCCGCCTTTCGGGTCAGTATCACGGCCATCTGTAAAGGCATGAATAAATACTTTGTCCAATCCAAAATCTGAAGCGGCCGAACACAAGCCTTTTAAATGGTCGATGTGTGAATGCACTCCTCCATCAGAAACTAAACCAATAAAATGGACTTTCTTATTGTTCTTTTTAGCATACTCAAACGCTTCGACAAGAGTAGGTTCCTTGTTGATCGTCTTTTGTTCTACAGCCAAGTTGATCTTTACCAAATCCTGATACACCACACGGCCAGCACCTATGTTCATATGGCCTACTTCCGAGTTGCCCATTTGGCCAATAGGAAGGCCTACCGCCAAACCCGAAGCTTCTAATTTGCTATGCGGATATTTGGTATAGAGCGAATCTACAAAAGGCGTATTAGCGGCATCTACAGCCGATACTTTTGTGTTGGTAGCAATGCCCCAACCGTCCATTATAATGAGTATTACTTTCTTTTCCATCTGACAAAAATAAGATTAGTTGCGATTGTGAGGCTTGATTTTCGACATTTTTCTATTAAAACAGAAATCTTTTAAAAAGATATACTATTTGAAACAGTACCAATACCAAAGTAATAACTTTTATTTAAATTAAAAAATATATGTATTAAATAACAAAATATAAGCGACCAGTATAGGATTTCCAATAGATTTTAGGAGTGTTTTGAAACCCAAAAAGACCTTATACTTCTATGATCCGTGGTGCATTATTAGTTTGGTCAAGTCGTGAAATTAAACAATTGAATATCAGTGTGTTTTACTTTTTGTCCCCTCTAGGGACAGGCTTTGACACAAAAAGTAACAAAAAAGTCAAGGCGGTGAACAAA
>JAYVIX010000050.1:0-7335 GCA_043769845.1 Cytophagales bacterium | reverse complement strand
ATCCAAACCGTGATGATGTGGATTATGATTTTGCATTTGCATATGTAGGGAACACCAAAGCTACGCAACCAACAAATCCATACAAATATGCGATTGGTTGCCCTAATGCACCTAGCCCCCATTTTAATAATATAGGTGACTTGTCTACTTACAAAGTACGTTTCTACACTTTTACGACTATTACAAGTGTGACATTTGATACACTAGCAACAAGTGCAGCTGTGGCAGGAATAATTTCTAAATATGGTAGCCCTGTGACTGCAGTTGATACCGATACATGGTTTCCTTCCGACCCGTTTGGTTGGGCAGTTGGGACACTGTTTGGATTCAAATTGCCAAATGGGAAATTTGGAATCGCCAAAATCACAAAACAACCAACTGGCAGTGGTGCAGTGGGGGTTGATATAAGAGAAGGTAGTGTAATGTTTGACTTCAAGATGGAGCGTTAATTTCAACTACATTTTTTTTAAAACAGAACGAGTCCCGATGAAAATCGGGACTCGTTCTGTTTTAAAATTAAAAAATCCGAAACTGATGTCTAACTCATTATTTATTAAATTATTGCAAATCCAATACTCCCAATTGGGTTGTACTACCTGTTTTTAATCTAGCATACACTTTTGCTGGAAAATCTAAATCCTTCTTAAAAGCTGGAAAAGAACCAGCTTTAGGTACAGTTTTAAAAACATTAACTGTTCTCAATTCAAAATTAACCCCTTCAGGAAGATTCTCAACTAACAAAACACCGTTTGAAACTTTTGCTGCAAAAACATTTGGCTCAAAACTATTATCAATTAATAACTGAACATCACCTGAAGATAATGATGACAATGTACCTTCTCCGTCTAGATCAGCTATTACGATTGCTTCCAATTTAGCTCCTAGTTTTGGAAGAGTTACGTCAAATTGAGAAGACGAATATTGCTCGTTGTTCACTGTTACTGAGCTACTTCCTGTACTATTTCCTCCTACGCCATTGATCGCAAGATTTCCGTCATACTCGATATTATCTGAGATATTAACGGACAAATAGCCTTCTTTTTTGATAAAAATGTTTACCGCACCTTCGATCAATCCTGAAAATGTAGCAATACCAGTTTGGTCGGTTGTAGTGGTGTATTCTTTACCGTTTTGTTTTACTGTAACAGTAGCACCAGTCAATCCTTCGATTCGTGCGTTTGCAACCGAGCTAGGCAATACGTGTACAGTGTAACCCAATTTAACACTTGGTGTTGGGTAAAGATTTTGTTGATTTACAATAGGAGTAGGCGACTCTACTACAATTGGAGTAGGATCATCGTTTTTGCTAGTACATGAAGTAAAAGCGGCCAAACCAGCCAAAAGTACAGGTGCAAATTTTAAAGTATTTGACATTATTTTAGAATTATTTTCGACAAAAATAAAGAGAGGATTTTAAACCACAACACTTATGGTTGAATAAAAACATGATTTTACTCAGGCATAAAAACATCTTTTTTAGTATTTATATAGTATAAATAATTTACACGTCTAACTGAAAATTTCAGTATCAATATTTTATATTTTCAACTAATTTCATTTCAGGAGCCAATCTCAAATACTCATGAATCAATAAAAACAAAAACGAGTCCCAACTTTCATCGGGGCTCGTTTTTGTATGGTTGTAAAACAGCTTAAAACTACCAAACTGCCTACCTTATTTTCGGGCAGTGTAGCATTTTACTCCCAGATCCAAAATAGGTGAAACATTGATAAAACAATTAACGAATCCTAACGAAATTGAACAAAATCCAATAAAGCTAAAAACTGTAAATGAAGTGGTGTGAAATGGCATAATTCTGCCTAAAATGAAAAAGTGGAGCTGGAGGGAGTCGAACCCTCGTCCAGGCAAGATAATCGATGTACCGTCTACGTGCATATTTGCCGATTGATTGTAGGGAATGTCCAGGCAGGCAACATGCCGAAAACCTTCCTTAGTTACTTAATACTTCTTTGGAACTAGTAACCATGTTCCTCGAAGACCCCGATTTGCGATGCCTCTAAGCCCACCCTACAGGGTATCGGATGGAGAGACAATGGCACGCATAATACCTAGATTAAGCAGCCATGGCGTAAGATTCTTCGCCAGTTGTTGTTCGGATGACTCGATTTACGGGAATATCATCCAATACCCGGCACGCAAGCCCATTATTACACATGCTGTCAAAACCGGTCAGCCCCAAATATCAATGAACATCGCCCGAACATCTCGGACTGGACTAACTAACAAATACTTTTCTTGAAAAGTTTATTCTTTATCGAAATCAGAAAAACATTTTACTGCTTTTTGTAAAGTATACGCTTTTCGGTCTTCATATAATTTTTCAAGATTGTCAAATACGTTTGAAAGTTGTGGATAGGTCTTTCTAAGATTTTCTTTAATCTTACCTTTTAAACTCGTTTGTATCAAAGTAAGGTTCTTTTCGATACCTGTAGAAAAGTATAGCACTGAATATTTATCATCTCCAGGAGTGTAAGCCTTTCCTTCGTTGACTGCATTTATTCGATGATTAGCGTTTTCATAAACAAAAACCTTATCTCCCGCATACATGAATTCAAATATTTGACCTTTATAATATTTGAACAATATACCATCGATTTCAAATGCCCATACTTTTTCTAGTTCTTTGTTTTCATAACTTCGTTTTTTACCATTTTCGGTTACTTTAATACTTGTGAGTGCATTTCCAATATATAATTCCTTAAACTCACCTACATTAAGGCTCTTCTTAATTTTATAATCTTCGTGAGTTTTATAAAACAATACTGGTGAAGCTAAACATATGCTAGACCAAACCAAAAACAATGATAAAAATGCTTTTTTCACTTTTTTAAAATTTATTTACTCGCCAGCGTTTCTAGTTTTCCTAGTTTTTCAACTGCTTTAGAATACACTTCTTCGGCCTTTGATTGGAATTTTCCCGAAGGAAATTCGTCTATATATGTTTGATAATATTCAATTGTAGCGTTATAACGTTCTTTTTTCTTTTCTTCTAAACTGTGTTTGGCATAATTGTATTTGGCATCTAAAATCATAAATGAAACCTCTTCGGAATATTCAGACTTCGGAAATTCTTTCAAAAAATTATTCAAAACCACCACGCCAGCTTTGTAATGGCGTTGACGATAATAGGCTTTCGCCAGATTGTACGTCTTTTTTTCTAGTTTATTGCTGATGTTGTCGAGCATAAAATTGCAATCGTCCAAATGTTTGGTTTGGGGATAAGCGTTCAAGAAAACTTGAATACCTCGAGTAGCATCGTAAGCATTGGTTTGATCGAGCGAATAAGCAGGTACGTCTTCAAACAAAGAGCGACTGTACATGTACATCGCATCTTCTTTGTATTCGCTTCTGGGGAAAGTTTCAGTAAATTTTTTAAAATAAGTAGCCGCCAATATCAAGTTGCCCTGATAATATTGAGAATACGAATAATAGTAGTTCGATTTTTCAGATTGTTCGGTTCCTTTCAACACCGGAATCACTTCTTCGAACAGTACACTCGCTCTGTAATAATCTTTCTTTTCGAAATAGCGAATGGCCGCTTGGTACTTTTGCTCAGTCGTGCCTTTTTTCTGGACTTGATTGAACTTGCTACAAGAACCTAGAAAAACTAATAAGAAAAGGGGAAAGAGATACTTTTTCATTTCAGAGAAACAAATATAGGAGATAATTTTTTAAATAGAAGATTTCGTTGGTCTGATTTCTATTTAGATCGTATCGAATAAACGCCCAAAGCATCTAAAAATTGCAAACAGCATTTAAAACCCTTGTTTCTGGAATTCTTGTTTTAATTTTAAGACGGCCAAAATGGCTCTTCTATTGTTCTATGGATACTAAAAAATACTCCATCATTGGAGTCATGTCGGGCACATCCTTGGATGGTTTGGATGTGGCATTATGTGAATTTGTGATCAAAGGTGAACAAGTGATTTCGTATTCGATCACTCAAGCTGAAACGTTTGTTTATTCGGATCAAGAAAAACAAATACTGACTTTAATGGATGTTTCGGCCTTGCAGTTTGCTGCGAGCGATTTTCAATTTGGACGTTTTATTGGCGAAAAAGTGGCTATTTTTTTGAAAAAATATCAACTTCAAGCTGATTTTGTGGCTTCGCATGGTCATACTATTTTTCATCAGCCAGGAACGAATGGTTTTACTACTCAAATAGGAAACGGTGCGGCCATTTCAGCTACTTGTGGCTTGCCTGTGGTGTCCGATTTTCGCACGATGGATGTGGCTTTAGGCGGACAAGGTGCGCCATTGGTTTCAATAGGAGATTTACTCTTGTTTAAAGAATATGAATATTGTCTCAATTTGGGCGGAATTGCCAATATTTCTACCAAAACCTCAAATGGCATTATTGCTTTTGACATATGCCCAATTAATATTCCAATGAATTATTATTCATTTATTTTAAATTTGCCTTATGATAAAAATGGAGACATTGCTCGAAGTGGAACATGCAATTCTAAACTTTTGGCAAAGCTTAATTCTTTGGATTTTTATACCACTCCTGCACCTAAATCTTTAGGCAAAGAATGGGTAGATGAAGTCTTTTTTCCTATTTTAAAGTCCTCAGGTTGTGAAATACGGGATGTACTAGCCACACTTTGCCAGCATATGGCCATCCAAATAGCCAGTCAGGTAAATGTACAAACCGATACACGAATACTTGTGACAGGTGGTGGGGCATTTAATACCTTTTTGATAGAATTAATTCAGAAGGAATTAGGCGAAAAATGCAGAATCGTAGTGCCCGATGCTCAAATGGTAGGATTCAAAGAAGCTTTGATTTTTGCATTTCTAGGTTTGCAAAGAATTCTCAATAAACCCAATGGTCTCAAATCGGTCACTGGTGCCGAAGTGGATAATATAGGTGGTGCGCTTTATGGCGATTTTAGTATTTTGTTGAAATAACCTGCAAACAAAATCTAAACATTCTTGTAAAATATAATTATCACTCTCGCAATTAATATACGCTGCTTTTCTGTCATTCCAAAATGCTTTAAGTAAGTAAATATTCGCTTTAATCAGAGAAGACTACCCAAAAACAACTTCAATTTCGCCACATCTTTCAATCCAGGCTCGATCTCAAAACGGCTATTCAAATCAAGACCATAAATAAATGAATAATTTTTCATTATATTCTGAATCAAAATCAAGTCTTCAGGACCGATTCCACCACTCAGTAATACAGGTTTCGGAAGCGTATACTTTTCGAGCAGATTCCAGTCAAACTTCTGACCAGTGCCTCCATGTTTAGGGCTTTTGGTGTCAAACAAAAAATAATCAGCTACTTCCATATACTTCTCCATTTCCGAAAAATCAGTCGATTCATCTACCGAAAAGACTTTAAACACTCCGAAACCAGCTTTTTTAATCTCAGCACAATATTCTACCGATTCTTTTCCATGCAATTGGGCATGTTTAAAACCAAAAATTTTCAGAATCTTCAAAGCAACATCTAAATCTTCATTCACAAATACAGCCACTGGCTCTATTTCCTTTGGCAATAAATCAACTATTTCCTTCTGTAATACTTTACTAACATCACGTGGCGAAGGTGGGTGAAAAATAAACCCCATATAATCGGGCTTCAATGCGGCCACTTGGGCAACATTTTCACGCTCGCGCATTCCACAGACCTTTATTTTCATTCAAATAGTTTTTGAAAATTCAAAATAGGTTAAACCAAAGTCACTACGCTGGTTTGATGTACCAAATACTTCCTTCCATTTGTACTATCCAAGCAAAGAATTCTAGTACGCCTTTGTTCTAATTTCACAAAATGTCTGTTTTTCAACCGAAAATGAGTTCCATCGACTACTTCTTTCAACAATACTTCATTTTCTTTCAATGCTTGTTTTTCAGAATGAACATCAAAAAGTCCCTGCTCGGAGCAAGAACTTGCTCTCGGATTTTTCAGAAAAGCATTCAATTTCAAAACGGCATCCAAAGGAAGTGTTTTCTCACTCAATAAAGGCTGAAACAAGTTTTTGAATTCGTTTTTCCACTCGCTCCCATGTGGTAATACTTTGGTTCCGAAACGTTTAAATGTAGTAAGATGCGCGACTTCGTGGATATAAGTCGTCAGAAACGACATTGGGTTCAGATTGCCATTCACTGTCACGGTATGATGTCCTGTGACAGAGTCGAATCGATAATCGCCCAGTTTGGTAGCTCGTTTGGGTGAAACAATAAATTTGAACCTATGTTCGGCCCACAAACGATGACAATACTCCACCGTTGATGCAGGAAAATAAGTAGAAAAGATGGTTTGTGGCTCAGTTGTTTTTTTCACGACCCAAAAATAAAAAAACCCAAGCATAAGCTTGGGTTTTTTTATTTCAATTTTTGAAAATCGAAGACTAGTGAGCAGCTTCAGCAGGAGCAGCAGTAGCTGAATCAACAACAGCAGCAGCTGAATCAACAATAGCAGCAGCTGAATCAACAGTAGCAACAATTGCAGAAGAATCAACTGTTTCAACAACAGCTTCTGGAGCTTTCTCGCCACAAGAAGCAAGAGCGAAAACTGAAGCAACAGCTAGGAAAAGGATAGACTTTTTCATTTTGGGTTGTGTTTAATGTTTAATGATTTGACAAATGTAACAACATTGTAGTGGATTTTAAAACATTGTTACCACATTTTTTTACGATTTACTTCTGAATACCAATTGAACAGGAACTCCTTCTAAATTAAAGTGTTTCCTCATCTTATTTTCCAAATACCTTTCGTAGGGCACTTGTATGTATTGAGGCAAATTGCAGAAATAAGCAAATACTGGATTATGAGTAGGAATCTGGGTGATGTATTTGATTTTGATATATTTACCTTTCAATGCTGGTGGCGGGTATGTTTCTATTTCAGGCAACATTTTCTCGTTTAATTCCGAAGTTGCTATTTTGCGTATTTTATTATCGTACACTTCCAATGCTTTTTCGATGGCTTGAAAAATACGTTGTTTGGTAGTAACGGAGGTGTATATCACTGGAAAATAATTGATTGGTGCCATTCGTTCATGAATGTAATCCGTCATTTTCTTGGCCGAATTGGTGTCTTTTTCTACCAAATCCCATTTATTCACCAAAACAACGATTCCTTTTTTGTTTCGGTGCGCCAAACTGATGATGTTCATGTCTTGTGCTTCGAACCCTTGCGTGGCATCCAGCATCACGATACACACATCACAGGTTTCAATCGCTTTCAGGCTTCGAAGTACTGAGTAAAATTCAATATCTTCTTTTACACGAGCCTTGCGCCTGATTCCTGCAGTGTCGGTCAAGATAAAATCTTTACCAAACATAGTATATCGTG
>JAYVIX010000049.1:0-39143 GCA_043769845.1 Cytophagales bacterium | reverse complement strand
GGGCTTTAAGCAATAGTTTTGTTTTCTGCCCAGCTTTGGAAAATAACTGTTGAATAGCCGCTACCTCCAATTCGCTTCCTGGCAAGGAGCCTAGTTTTTGTTCTTCTGAAAATGAAACAGGTGCCGTGAGAAGAATGGTGTTGTTGGAAGATTTGTTTTTGGCTAACCGTTCATGGAGCAGATTAAACGAATAGGCATAGCTAATGGCGTGTTGCTTGAGTAAATAAGGCCATTCTTTTTCGGGCATATCAGACTTGGTGTTAGAAGTCAATAAGATTTCGAAAGGGATAGAACCCAGTTTTCCTTCGGGAATCACGACTATTTTTTGTTTTAAAACCGCGGACGAAAACGGAAAAAGTGTTTTGTACAATTGATGCGATTTTTCAACAAACAAATCGCGATCCAAAAACCGTGACACATTACGTATGGCCACAATATCGCGCTGAAAATCGGGAGCGAGTGGCTGAGATTTTATCTTGAAACTAGTGGCAGATACCAAAAACACATACAATCGGTTCGATTTTTCGTCTACCAAATAGGAAACAACCACCGTATTGTCGGGCAGTTTTTTCTGAATATCAATCAGTGAAATATTTTTCATGTTATATTTCAACTGATAATATGTTGGATAGTTTTTTTCCAAAGACTGGATAAACTGTGCCATTTGGGCGTTTGTCTGGATCAGTTTTTGTCGAGTATCGGCAAGTGATGGAGCTTCGCCAGCAGCCAATACATGTTCTAATCCGCTGATTTGTTCCCTCAGGCGTTTTTCTTCTGCCAATACGTTGTCAGGCAGATGGGCAAATTGCAGTGCATTCGACTCGGCTATAGCCTGTTGCAATACAGATGCTTTGTTTTTTTCGGCATAATCAAACGTCCACCGTTTGTAGTTTTCCGAATAACTCAGTTGGTACAGCAGGTAGGATATTCGCACAGCATCAGGGTACAACTCGGAGGCTATTTTTCCCAAAGCAAGTTTGTCTTTCTGGTTCACTCTTGAAGAACGAATGTGCCCCAGCAGAGTGTCGCATTTTTGCAAATAGGTAAAGCACAGCTTAAGGTCTTTCAGTGCGAGTGATTGGTATAGATATTTTTGTTCCAATGCTTGCGCTTTGAACATTATGGAGTTAAGCAAGAGCAATGGATTGTTGTAAGACGCAATGGATAGTTCTTTGGATGACGTATTGACCACAATGGCCGAATCGTAATAGGCAAGTGAATGTTTGAATTTACTTTGCTTCAGCATCAGCATTCCTATTTGGTTGTAGGTAGAGGCTATTTCTGGGTGACTATTTCCATAGGTGTTCTGATAAATGGCTAAAGCATTTTTTAGTTCAGTTTCGGCTTGCGGATATTTTCCAAGTTCGGCATATACGTTTGATTTAGATACCATCGTAAATGCCACTAATGGATGTTTTGTTCCAAACACATTTTGCCTGATTTCTTGCACATCGTCCAACTCTCCTAAGGCTATTTGGTGTTTCTGCAATCGGTTGTTAATCAAGGCGATATTGTTGAGGGTAGACGCAATTGCTGGGTGGTTTTTGCCATATAAATCTAGATAAATCGCTAGGGCTTTGTGGTAATTTTCTAGGGCAAGTGGGGCTTGTTCGTCTGCATAAATAAGGCCAAGGTTGTTGTAGGCACCGGCTACTTGCGGGTGTTTTTCTCCTTTTAATTTCAGTTTCAAAGAAAGCGCCAGTTTCAAGTAATTGGCCGCTTCGTCCAAGTTGTCGGTACTCCAATACACTAGTCCTATTTGGTTGTACACTTCGGCAACGATCAGGCTGTCTTGCCATTGTTTTTTCCTCACGTATTGCTCGCATTCTTTAAATAGATCCAAAGCAGACCTGTTTTGTCCCAAATGCATGAGAGCCTCGCCTTTCAGAAGCTGAAATCGAATACTATCTGACAAGAACGTGACCGATTTGCCCACTCGTTTCAGACAGCAAATAGACAAACTATCTAACTGATCCAAAGCTTCCAAATTGCGCTCCAACCGAATTAGGCAAGTGGCTTCGTACAATTTGTTACTTAGATAAGATCGCTCTTTTGGTTGGCTTGAACGAAAAATCTCCATTGCCTCCTTGTATTTGCCTTCTTCGAAAAACCGAAGTCCTTTTGCGTCTTGACCAAAAGCAAGCACTGAATATAGACTCAAAAAAATAACCCCAACTGTTTTCATTGTATTAGAATCTGAATTGGTAAGTGAGCGTGACTACATTGTCTCTTGAAAGGCCATCGGGATTGATCGTCCGTTTTACCAATCGATGTCCCCAAACCAGTTTTAGTCCCGATTTGGCATTCAAATGATACAAAACACCACCAAGTAAAGTGTTTGCATTGCCATCGCTACCCTGTGCAGCCACTCTTTTGCCCGTTTGTGGCGACACAATCAGGTCTTTGTTTAGCCTATTGATAAGTAGAAAACCTAAACTAAAATTAAAACGATAATAGCTGATGTTGCCCTCGGCTCTGAACATGACATCGGTACCACGAATCAGTCGGTTGGAAACGGGATAATGGTTGGCATCCAAAGAAGAAAAGCTCGAAGCCCAAGCTCCCCACGTAAAACGATTTTCCACCGCATTGAAAGGATGTTGAATCCCTGTGGCCAATAACAAATATTTGCTCACGATCGAAACACCACCCACCACGTCATACGTACCTAGGCTGGTTTGATAATACATTGGCAAAGGTCTTCCTTCTTTACTTTTGTCGGCCGAATAAGTCGGGATTTTGCCTCCAGCGGTGGCACTTATTTGTAGTCTTTCATTTTGAAATAATACATGCGTTGCACTGAGAGAAATATCGCCTAAACCATTCGTATTGGCCAATATGCCATATACTTGATTGTAAGTAAACTTGGCCTGAAACACCGTTTTCTTTTTTAGACCAACGTTCAGATCCAAAATATGAGACAGAAAATTCACTTGCAAGTTGCGCTGGTTGCCATAATATTCTGTCAGCTCTACCGATCGTAAACGAAGATTGTTTTTGGACAATCGTTGGTTGGGTTTCATCGCGCCCATGGTACAAAAACCCGCATCACTACAACCTTGCGCAGAAAGAAATTGGCTATAGAAAAATAAAAGAAGACAGCCTAAAAATTGTTTCATTTTTATAATGAAAAATAATTCATTTTAAATTGTGTATACTTTTCCAAGATAAGAACAAAAGACATTCAAAAAGACAAACATTTAAAAAGAAAACCGACAAGGCTGTTCGATAAGGAAAGCTTTATATGCAGCCATTTTCAAGTTGAAGGCTCGCTGATTGCATTTGTAAAAAATCAATCAGCGAGCCTTCAAGAAGATCCGTAAAACAATAGCAGAATAAAAGAGGCTGACCTTTTTGGACAGCCTCTTTTATTCTGCTAAGTTGGCGCAGCACTAAGCCAACACGCTCTCTACTTCTTTCAATCCGAAAGCCAAGCGAGCCAATACTTCTTCTTTGCCCAGCACTTCGATGATTTCCATCAAATCAGGGCCAGAAACGGCTCCCGTTAATATCATACGCACGGCTGGCATTACTTTTCCTAGTTTGTAGCCTTTTTCTTCGATGATTTCGTGTGCCAAATGTTTCACATCGGCAGCGGTGAAAGTTAGAAGACTTGGGATTTTTGCCAATAATTCTTGCGCCAATGTAGCAGATTCAACACTCCATTTTGATTTTACCAATTCAGCAGCAAATGTTTTTGGTGCTTCGAAGAAAAACAGGGCTTCGGTTGCTAATTCTTTGTCGAACAACACGCGTTCTTTCAGCAAATTGCCAATTTTTACAGCCTTTTCTTCCGAACATTCTATTCCTTTTTCTTTCAATCCTTTCAAAAGCGAAGCGGCCAAAAAAGCATCAGGCTTTTGTTTCAAATATTGCTGATTGAACCATTTGGCTTTGTTGATGTCGAACTTAGCTCCCGATTTGTTGATTTTTTCCAAAGAGAATTCTTTGATCAATTCTTCCATCGTGAACATTTCTTGGTTGGTGCCTGGATTCCAGCCCAACATGGCCAAGAAATTCAACATCGCTTCTGGCAAATAACCGTCTTCGCGGAAACCTCGCACCATTTCGCCACCTTCAGGATTTTTCCATTCCAACGGAAACACTGGAAATCCAAACATATCACCATCGCGTTTGCTCAACTTTCCGTTTCCGTCTGGTTTCAAAAGCAAAGGCAAATGGGCAAAATGTGGCATGGATTCTTCCCAACCCAAATAGCGGTAAAGCAAAACGTGAAGTGGTGCAGATGGCAACCACTCTTCGCCACGAATCACATGGCTGATGTTCATCAAATAATCGTCCACCACATTAGCAAGGTGATAAGTCGGCATTCCATCCGATTTCATGAGTACTTTATCATCAATTGTAGACGAATGCACCATCACCCAACCACGAATCAAATCGTTCAAACGAATTTCTTCTTTACGTGGTACTTTCAAACGAATCACATACGGTTCGCCAGCCGCCAATTTGGCTTTTACCTCATCTTCTGGCAAAGTGAGCGAGTTTTTCATTTGCACACGGGTAATGCTGTTGTAAGCTGGCGAAACCACTTTTGCCGCTTCCAAACGTTTGCGCATTGTTTCCAGTTCTTCGGAAGTATCAAACGCATAATAGGCTTTCCCTTCGTCTACCAATTTTTGGGCATACTGCATGTACATCGGTTTGCGCTCGCTTTGACGATAGGGCATGTGCGGGCCACCTGCCCAAGGGCTTTCGTCCAATTCGATTCCTACCCAAGCAAGGGCTTCTTGGATATAGTTTTCGGCAAAACCTACAAAACGAGTTTGGTCGGTGTCTTCAATACGAAGCAACATCTTTCCTCCCATTTTGCGGGCAAACAAATAATTATAAAGGGCGGTGCGTACACCACCTATGTGTAATGCACCAGTTGGGCTAGGTGCAAATCGTACTCTTACTTCTCTTTCCATGAAATTCTAAACGAATCGTAAATTTAAGGAATTATTAGGTGAAGGTGATATGCTCAGAACGATGAAATAAATTTTGAAAACCTGTAAGACAAGTTTGCAATAGACAATTTACTAGTTCTTCATTTTTCACTTTAGGAACTTTGGTCTGAAATCGTTACTTATTGGCCTTAATTTATAGTCATTAACCCCGAAAACGAGGTAGCCATAGTACATGGTATGCAATCAAGCGCCATTGCTCAATGAAGAAATATGTTTGTCTATTTTCTCTTCAGAAAGACCAGATCTGTGAAATATTTTTCATTGATATTCTTTCTTTAAAAATAATTTTTTCACGCATCTCAGATTCAATATATCGCGTTTTCTTAGGTAACAAAGCGTATTATTTCCACTGAAAAACTACCAAAAACGACCCTCTTTTTTCAAAATAAACGGTTTAATAGTGTTTCTGAACGATATAAGCGACCTAATTTCGATCATAATTCACCCAAAACGAATTGAAAATGAAGAAACACACTTTAATGACCTTGGCCACTTGTCTGGGTTTGTTTACCCAGGTTTCAGCTCAAAACTCCGTCAGTAATAACGAAGAGAATGCACGCGTGCAAAAGCTACTTTTGCAAATGACAGTGGAAGAAAAGGCGGGACAAATGACCCAAATCGACATCCGCAATTTGCTCAACAATGGCTACGGAAATACCGACCAAAAATTGAATGTAGACAAATTGAAGGAGGCGATTCATACCTACAAAGTAGGTTCTTTGCTGAATTGTATTCATTCTTATTCAGGTGCGAAATGGCAAGAATTGATCAACCAAATTCAGGAGGAAAGCAAAAAAACGCGACTAAAAATCCCGAATTTGTATGGAACTGATGCCGTGCATGGAGTTGGTTTTATGAACGAAGCCACCATTTTTCCGCACAATATTGGTTTGGCTGCCAGCCGAAACGATGAATTGGCTTTTCAGGCTGGGGCAATCACTGCCAAAGAAGCGCGTGCCGTTGGTTTGACATGGAATTTTGCGCCAGTTTTGGACGTTGGTCGCGAATATCGTTGGTCGCGTTTGGAAGAAACGTTTGGCGAAGATGTGTACCTCACAACCCAAATGGGCACTAGTGCCATCAAAGGAATGGAAGGAACCGATTTGCGAAACAAGAATTACGTGGCTTCGTGCATGAAACATTTTATTGGGTATTCGGCACCTAAAAATGGTATTGACCGCACACCAGCACATCTTCCCGAAATCGTTTTACGTGAATATTATTTACCTCCTTTTCAGGCTGCAGTGAAAGCGGGCGCATCGACCATCATGATCAATTCGGCCGAAATAAACGGAATTCCAACCCATGCCAACAGATATTTGCTTACCGATGTGTTGCGTGGCGAATTGGGTTTTGAAGGTTTGGCTTGTTCCGATTGGGAAGACGTAATCCGATTGCACACATGGCACAAAGTGGCCAAAACACCCAAGGACGCAGTTGAAATGGCCGTGAATGCGGGAATCGACATGAGCATGGTGCCAAACGATTATAGTTTCCCTGGCTATGTGGTAGAATTGGTGAAGGAAGGAAAAATTACCGAAAAACGATTGAACGAAGCCGTGGGGCGAATTCTGAAACTGAAAATCCGTCTCGGTTTGTTCGAAGATGCGATGACTTCAATTTCCAATTTGGCAACGCTTGGTCGTGCCGAACACCAAAAAATCGCGCTTCAAGCCGCGACTGAATCGATGGTTTTGTTGAAAAACGAGAAGAATATTCTTCCTTTTGCAAAAGGAAAAAAGATTTTGTTGGCTGGGCCAGCGGCCAATTCGGTCACGGCTTTGCACGGTTCGTGGTCCTACACTTGGCAAGGAAATATAGACGCATTATATCCGAAAAATATCAAAACGATCAAAGAAGAGTTGGAACAGGAATTGGGCACGCAAAATGTGACATCTGTTTCAATTAGAAATTTTCAAGATCCGAAAAACACAGATAATCAAGTATTTACATCGGCTACAAACTATGATGCCATTGTGCTTTGCTTGGGCGAAGAAGCTTATGCCGAACAGCCAGGCGTAGTCAAAGAAATGAATCTGCCTGAAAATCAGCAGGAAATGATTCGTAAAGCCAAAGCTACTGGCAAGCCCGTGGTGGTGGTTTTGCTAGAAGGTCGACCGCGTCTGTTTCCAGAAACCGAACCTTTGGCCGATGCTATTCTTTTGGGATTTCGCCCGGGCAATCAAGCGGCACAAGCCATCGTGAATGTGCTGTTGGGAAAAGAAAATCCGAGTGGAAAATTGCCTTTCACGTACCCACGCTACCAAGGCGATGTGCAGACGTACGACCACAAGTTTAAAGAAACCGAACAGCAATTGGTGCCGGGTGTAAGCGAGTTTGTGGCTTTCCAACCGCAATGGAACTTTGGTCAAGGACTGAGTTATACCACTTTTCAGTATTCGAATTTGAAAGTTGACAAAACTGTTTTTACAGCGAAAGATTCGCTAACTATTTCTATTTCAGTGACAAATACTGGAAAAGTAAAAGGAAAAGAAGTGGTAGAATTGTATTCGCGCGATCATTTTGCTTCTGTCACACCAAGTGAAAAACGATTGAGACGTTATACTAAAATAGAATTGCTCCCGAATGAAACCAAAAACGTGGTGTTCAAAATTTCGCCTCTAGATTTGGCTTTTGTAAATGCGCAAAATAAATGGGTGACCGAGCCAGGCAAGTTCGACCTGAAAATTGCTGACCAAGTGCTTGAAGTAGAATTCAAGTAAATTTTGAAAAGGAGGAAGTTTTGGAAACGGAGTAGTAAATTCGTTTCCAAAACTTTCTCCTTCATTTTTTAACCAAAGAAAAATAGGAACATGAACCATTATTGGCGCATCATTTTTCTTTCCTTTTTGTGGCTGATTTCTTTCCGATCGGAATCAAACCCCGTGGTTCTAAAAGATTCCACGCCCGATATTTCGCTCGATTTTTTTGTCCAATCGGCTTCCGTTCCTGCATTTTTACAAGATTCGTTTTCGGTAGAAAAACAAAAAAGGGGACGTTGGTTCAAATTGGAAATCGAAAACAGATCGGAATCCACTTTTTTGTTCGAAGCTCTTTCGCCTCATATTCAGCATATTCATCTTTGGGCCGAACAAAAAGGAGTTGTTATCTTTCATGACCATGCTGGTCGCGATTCGCCATTTGCTGAACGTTGGTTGTTGCACAAAAATTTCACTTTTTCGCTGCCCGAAAACCAATCGAACTATACGCTTTGGATCGCAATCGAACAGCCTCGTGAGGGCGATGTGGCGTTCAAAATCCGTTCGTTTAAATTTTTCAGCGAGTATGCTTTCTGGGAATATTTCTTTTTGGGCATTTATTATGGCCTCTTGCTCATTGCGTGCGTGTACAATGTTTTTCTGTTTCTGAAAAGCAAAATCAACCTGCACCTTTATTATGCGCTCTATATCGTAGGATGTATTTTTCTTTCGTTTCGGGAAGACGGTTTGGGCTTTCAATTTTTCTGGCCGCATTTTCCATCTTGGAACGAAGCCTTGGTTTTCCACCTCGCACGACCCATTTTCTTGGCTACTTTTTTGCTGTACAGTTTTGTATTTCTGGAATTAAAAAGTGAAAAATATTTCATTTATATAATTGTCTTTTTATCGTTTTTCTATCTCTTTTTCGAAATTTTATCTTTCTGGAATCCTACTTTTGTGTCGGTTGGTCATTGGCTTATTGCCTTGGTTTCGGTCGTAGTGTACGTTTCTTCACTTTGGCTTTTGAAACACAATGTGTATGCGCGCTATTTTGCAGTCGGTTTTTCAATGGTCATCATTAGTCTGATTATCAATTTGATGCGTTCGTTCGGTTTTGTGTATTCAGATATTTTCACGGTCTATAGTTTCAATTTTGGCATTTTTTTGGAGGTTGTGATTTTTTCAGTTGCCTTGGCCGAAAAAGTGAAAGACATTCAGGCTGAACGTAACGTGGCACTCTCCAAACTAGTCGTGCAGCTAAACGAAAACGATGAGTTGCAAAAACGTTTGATCCAAGAATTGCAAGAGAAGAAAGAATTGCAAGAAAAAGTGAACCGCGAATTGGAACAAAAAGTACAAGAGCGCACCACCGAATTGCAAACAGCCAACACACAACTGAGAGAATATGCAAAGAAGCTAGACGAACTGAATTCGGCACTCGACTTGCGCAATTTTGCCTTGAAACGTGAAGTAAAACAAGCCACTATTTCGCGCATAAATGTCGAATTGGTAGATTATGATGCATTTCTTGACATTTATCCAAACGAACAACATTGTATGAAAATGTTGGAAAGCCTAAAATGGCCGAATGGATTTATATGCGACAAATGCAAAAATACAAATGCGAGTGCCGCAAAGTTTTGGTACCGTCAAAAATGTTCGCGCTGTGGTACTATCGAATCAGTGACTTCTCACACGCTTTTCCATAACACACGCATTCCGCTTCAAAAGGCATTTTACATTTCCTATCTTACTTTTGTACATTCAGAAACCACTCTTGACGAACTTTCAGAAAAAATAGACCTTCGGAAAGCAACCGTTTGGCTTTTTCGCAAGAAAGTAGAAGAACGAATGGAGCAAAAAGACTACCAAAAGGCCGAAAGTTGGCAGGCTTTGGTGTTGGATAAAGGTGGTAAGTAACTAGCTACAGAGATTCTTTTGTTGACGATACAATCATTTTCTATCACAAAAAAAAATCGCCTAAACACATGTAAAAAACATATGACAAAATAGAAGCGAATAGAATCAACCGTATCTTTGGCAAAAACCGATTTTGATTTCCCTCAAAAACATCTTTTCCTTTTTGTTGATAGCCATTGTGCTGTATTGTGGCTATTTGATGTTCCAGATTACTTGGCCTTATTTTGGTTTCGATTACGAAATAGGATTCCTCCTTACCAAACAAGCCATTTTGCATCTCACCGCTTGGCGATGGGCGTTTTATTTACACATCAGCACCAGTTTGGTTGTATTGATTTTAGGCGTTTTTCAGTTTCTGAAACCAATGCTCGTTCGGTTTCCGAAAACACATCGAATCTTTGGAAAAATATATGTATTATTTATTTTGTTTTTGTCGGCTCCAAGCGGATTAATCATGGCTTTTTATGCCAATGGAGGCATTTGGACGAAGATTTCGTTTGCGATCATCTCCGTCCTTTGGTGGGTTTTTACGCTAGTCGCTTTTCTGAAAATCAAGAAAGGAAATGTGCAAAGTCATCTCGATTTTATGAACCGCAGTTACGCACTCACACTTTCGGCTATCACCTTGCGAACGCTAGTGGTCGTTTTACCACATTTTTTCATTTTGCATTCGCGCGAAATGTATATGTTGGTTTCTTGGCTCAGTTGGGTACCTAACCTAATCGTGGCCGAAATCCTGATCCGATCAAAGCGTTGAACGTTCCTCGATTTTTCCATCGGGTAGAATCTGAAACGTTTTCGAACCGATTGATTCCGTTTTCAGAATAAAATTGTCAAAATCCCATTTGTCGTACACATTCTTCCATGTACGCTTTTGTTCCGAAATACTGAACGTTCCATGCTCGTATTTCATGGTCGCCAGTTGTTCGCCAGCTTGCCAAGCAACTATTTTCGAATCGATGATTTCGCCATTGGGTGTATAAGTAGCGAGGCGATGATAAATATGGCGCATGTCTTTGGGACAAGCCGTAGCCGAAGTATCTACACTATACACAATCGCAATGAACGAAGGACTGATTTTATGTAAATGTGTAAAATTGAAACTGCCATAATAGTTTTCTTTTCCTTTTGCTTCGAATAAAAAAGAATTATAATCCGTGAAATCAAGCTGATCTTTGAATGCCTCGTCCATCATATCCATGTACATATATTCGAAATCGCTTACCGTCTTTTGGCTTATTTCGAAAACAGCATTTGTATCTTTGATATAATGAAAGACACCGTTGAATGTCAAATCTTTCTGTTCTTTATCATTCAGAACATACACTAATTTTTTATAGAAAACACTTGACGTGTCTGTGCTAATTCTTTTGTCACTAAGAAGTTTGTCTTTCCATTCTTGGTACCGTCCTTTGAGCATATATGGCTGAAAATCATTAAGCAAATGAGCCACCAATTGTTCGTATTTTAAGTTTTCATCAGGTTCAGAAAAAAGATAAACATCTGTTGAATTGTCTTCGGTTCGATCCGAATAATGCGTTTCACCAATCAATTCATAAACGGCAAGAGTCTCGTCATACTTTTTCAGATCAATCAAAAACGTGCCCAATTGTTTGTAGCGTTCCAAAGTCGGCTCTAACGAGATGGCTCGTTTCAAATAGTAAAGTGCTTTTTGCGAATTTTCTTTCAGCGCACTTTCGTACTTGGCTTCGTATTGCTTTGCGATTTTTTCGTTTTCAGTTTTGTGTTTCAACATGTAAGCCTGCACGTTCTGAAATGCATACAATTGCGACTCACGCAGCGTTTCAATCTCAATAATTTCTACTTCCTTTTTGCTGGAACAAGAAAATGCGAATAAAAGAATCGAAAAATATAATGAATAATATTTCATGTTAATTAAGATGTTTTGAAGGCTGGGCAGAAATAGAACTCGTGCTTTTTTCAGTAGCGTTTTCAGAATCTAAAGCAACAATTTTGCCCGATTCGTCAATCGTAAATACTGTTTTTGAAACCAAATCGTGCCCTGTGACCACATTATCGTACACAGAAACCTTGTCGATCGGTTCTTTCCAGATGCGTTTGTATTCTTCGATGGCTAGTTCTCCGTTTTCGATTTTTCCCGTTTTTACTTTCGAAGGCGAGCACACACAACTAAACATGACTTTCGAGATCACTTCGCCTTTGGTGTCGTAGGTGGCTAGTGTAGCGTTTACGGGCATAAATTCGCCCTGAAAACTGGTCGTTTTGTAAATGACGGCTGTGTAGTTGGGCGTTTCAGAAAGTTTGGTGACATAATAAAAATCGTTCGATACTTCACGCCCGAAACTCACGTTTTCCATTTCAGGAATAAATGGCGCAAAATCGTAACTGATTGACTGACTGTAGTTTTTCATTTCCACCTCGTCCAATTTTACTTCGAAACGATCGGAAGCTGCAGGAAACGATTTGGTAAAAAGTGCAAACATCCCGCCTTCATTTCCTTGCTGGCCGCGCAAAGCAAAGTCCAAAAGGATCGATTTGTATTCGGATGTTTGTGCGATTCCTTTTATTCGCTCGTCTGTTTTGATCGAAAGTGTGTCGTAAAATCCTTCCGAAAACGCCCGCCTGATGTCGGACAAAGCCTGATCCAAATGTCTTTCTTTAAGTGCCTTCTGGTCACCAGCAAGTTCGTCCAAAATAAACGGATTGGAATATAGCATGTAATGAGCGCACGCTTTGTTGTACAACACAGTCGAAACCGGCTGAAAACCAAGTTCTTTTGTGATGTCGAAGGCTTTCAAGGCGTTTTCCAAATTTTCGTATCCGCCTTGTTCCATCAGTGCGTTGCCCAATTCGTAATAGGTTTTGGCTTCGGGAAAAGTAAGAATTGAGCTTTTGAACGCTTCAATGGCTTTTTCGGTTTGTTTTTTGTTTTTGTACAAATCGATTCCTTTCAGAAAAAGTTGTCGGCTTTTGTTCTTCAACGAATCAAGATTTTGTTCTTCAGAATCGAAAATCACGTCTTTCACCATATCGAGGTCGTACATGGTGGCTGATTCGAGTTTCTGGATCTTGATCCGCAATTCGTAGCTTTTTTCTTCTTCGGCACAACTGCCCAACAGAAAGGCAATCGAAACCACAATCAATAAGTATTTCATCTTCAAACTAATAAAGCTTAAAGATAAAAATCATTTTCTTATTGGGAAGTATTTATCAGGCAGATTGTTCGATAGCAAATTAGTCTCCAATTTGCAGGTTAATTGTAGAACACTTTCTGTGAAATTATGACGAAAGATCTCGCTTGGTTATCGCGCACTCAACTTTTGGTGGGCGAAGAACGATTGATGAAACTGGTAAATGCACACGTGCTGGTAGTGGGTTTGGGCGGTGTCGGCTCGTTTGCAGCCGAATTTATTGCCCGTGCTGGCGTTGGACGAATGACACTAGTAGATGGTGACGTGGTAGATCCGAGCAACCGAAACCGGCAATTGGTGGCACTATCAACTAATCATGGTATTTCGAAAGCCGATATTATGGAAGAACGCCTTCGCCAAATCAATCCCGAAATTGAACTCACGATCATGAAAGATTTTATGTTGCCCGAGAAAATGGCCGAATTGCTCGACATAAAATACGACTATGTGGTTGATGCTATTGACAGTTTGATGCCCAAACTAAAACTGCTGTCCTTGGCCTATTTCAGCAATCAGCGGATCGTGAGTTCGATGGGAGCAGGCGGGAAACTGGATCCTACCTTGGTGCAAGTGGCCGATATTTCCGAAACACACCAAGACCGATTGGCCTTTTATGTCCGCAAACGATTGCGCAAATTCAATATTCATTCGGGAATAAAAGCCGTTTTTTCGCCCGAAGTGAATGTAAAAGAATCACTTATGATGACCGATGGTTCAAAATTCAAACGATCGGCTTTTGGAACCATTTCATATTTGCCAGCAGCCTTTGGCGGAGCTTGCGCCTCGGTAGTGATCAGAGATATACTTGATTCATAGTTGACTCAAGAGCAATAAATTAAAAGAGGCTGCCACAATTGACAGCCTCTTTTAATTTATGGAAAACAAGAAGAATTAAACTCCCAATATCAACCTTGTAGGGTCTTCCAACAATTGTTTCACTCTCACAAGGAAACCAACTGATTCACGACCGTCAATGATTCTGTGGTCATACGAAAGTGCTACGTACATAATTGGTTTAATTACCACCTGGCCATTTACTGCCATTGGGCGTTCCACGATGTTGTGCATTCCTAAGATAGCCGATTGTGGAGCGTTGATGATAGGAGTAGAAAGCATCGAGCCGAAAATACCACCGTTGGTGATTGTGAATGTTCCGCCAGTCATTTCGTCAACCGTCAATTTGTTGTCGCGTGCTTTAGTAGCCAAACGAACTACTTCTTTTTCGATTTGATCGAAGCTCATCAATTCAGCATTGCGAATCACTGGCACAACTAAACCTTTTGGAGCAGAAACAGCGATTGAAACGTCACAGAAACTGTTGTAGATGATTTCGTCACCGTTGATTTGTGCATTTACTGCAGGGAATTCTTTCAAAGCAATCGTACATGCTTTGGTGAAGAACGACATAAAGCCAAGTCCTACACCATGTTTTTCTTTGAACGAATCCTTGTATTTGGCGCGTATGTCCATGATAGGCTTCATGTCTACTTCGTTGAAAGTAGTAAGCATGGCCGTCTCATTTTTCACAGCTACCAAACGTCTTGCAACAGTCTTACGTAATGGTGACATTTTTTGAGAAGTCGATTCTCTGCTTCCACCTACAAAAACTGGAGCAGAAGAAGCGGCAGGTTTAGCCGCTGGAGCTTCTGTTTTTTGCGCTTTGGCTGCATCGTCTTTTGTAATACGACCATCAACACCTGAACCTTTCACATCCGATCCATTCATTCCTTTTTCAGCCAATATTTTGGCAGCAGCAGGCGAAGCATGACCAGCAGCATAATTTACATCAGATTTTCCTGCCGAAGCGGTAGTTGAAGCACTAGCAACTGACGACTGTTGACTGACGACTCCTTCCATTACTTCAATTTTACAAATCAATGCACCTATTGGCAATACATCGCCTTGTTTTGCAACAGTGCGCAAGACGCCACTTGCTTCTGCGTTTAGTTCGAAAGTAGCCTTATCAGACTCTAATTCGCACAACACATCGTTTAGTTTGATGATATCACCGTCTTTTTTCAGCCAGTTTGCCAACGTTACTTCTGAGATAGACTCGCCCACTGTAGGCACTTTTACTTCCATTACTTGACCAGTGGCAGTAGGTGCCGAAGCGACTGCAGCAGCTTTTGGAGCATCCGCAGTTTTTGCAGGTGCAGCAACCGCAGCGCCATTTCCTTCTATTTTGCAAATAAGCGTTCCGATCGCAATCGTATCACCCTCATTTGCGATGATTTGAAGAACGCCAGGAGCTTCTGCGTTTAACTCGAATGTCGCTTTGTCAGACTCCAATTCACAAAGAAGGTCGTTCAATGCAACTGTGTCGCCTGTTTTTTTGTGCCATTTGGCAATCGTTACTTCCGAGATTGATTCGCCTACGGTAGGCACTTTTACTTCTAAGCTCATTTTGTTTAGTATTTAGTATCAAGTATTTAGACTTGAAATGATTTAAACGATTATTTTTACAACCTCCGTGGCCTGTCCCCTGACAGGCTACAGTTTTGGTCTGTCGGACAGACCGAGGAATTGGTAGTAAGTACTAATCTTAGGACTAAATACTTACTACTTGTTACTATAAAAACGCTTTTCTAACGATTTCTTCTTGTTCTTTCACGTGTACTTTGTTGTAACCTGTTGCTGGAGAAGCACTTGCTTTACGAGCCGAAAGTTCCCACGCAATTTTGCGGTATACGCGCAAGATATAACTCCAAGCGCCCATATTTTCTGGTTCTTCTTGTACCCACATGAATTTTGCGCCTTTGTATTTTTCAATTAAAGCGTCTAATTGTTTTTCTGGCAATGGGAAAAGTTGTTCCATACGCACAATAGCCACATCAGTACGTTTTTTTGCTTGCTGCTCGTTGTAAAGGTCGAAATATACTTTACCGCTACACACCAATACTTTTTTAACGTCTTTCGCATTTACTGTCCAGTCGTCAATCAATTCGTGGAAACCTCCTTGTGTCAATTCGTCTATAGAAGAAACACACATTGGGTGACGAAGCAATGATTTTGGAGACATCACCACTGCTGGTTTGCGGAATGGCCAAGCCAATTGTCTGCGCAAGAAGTGGAAATAATTGGCAGGCAGTGTGATGTTCGCTACAATCATGTTGTATTCGGCACACAATTGTAGGAAACGCTCCAAACGTGCACTTGAGTGTTCTGGACCTTGGCCTTCATAACCATGTGGCAATAACATCACAAGGCTATTCATTCTTTGCCATTTCGACTCTGCACTTGCGATGAATTGATCTATCATCACTTGGGTTCCGTTGGCAAAGTCGCCAAATTGTGCTTCCCAAACCGTAAGGGCTTGTGGTGAAGCCATGGCATAACCGTATTCAAAACCTAAAACACCGTATTCTGAAAGCAATGAATTGAAGATGCGCAATTTGTTTGCACCATTCGTTACTGCGTTCAAGCTGTTGTATTGTTCGTTTGTTTCCGCATCAAATAAAACGGAGTGACGAGAAGAGAATGTACCACGTTTCACATCTTGGCCAGACACGCGTACAAATTTTCCTTCGTTCAAAATCGAACCAAAAGCCAAGAGCTCGGCAGTCGACCAGTTGACCGTGCGAGTTTCGGTCAGCATTTTCTTTCTGTCTTTCAACAAATTATCTACCTGTTTCAAAGGCTTGAAAGTGGCAGGAACAGTACAAAGGGCTTCGCCTACTTTGTCTATCACACTTTTGTCGATAGCAGTTACTGGCGAAATGTGGAAATCTTCAGGAGTCGATCTGCGCATCGAAAGCCATTCTTCTTCTTGCTTTTGTGGAGCGTAAGGAAGTGGTTTTTGCTTGACAAGGTTCAAACGGTCTTGCAATAAGCTGCGGAATTTCTCATCCATATCTACAGCAAGTTGTGCATCTACATCACCTCTTTCTGCTAGTTTTTTGACATAAATCTCGCGAGGGTTCGGGTGTTTCGCAATGATATTGTACAACTTAGGCTGAGTGAATTTCGGTTCATCGCTTTCGTTATGTCCATGTCTGCGGTAACACACCATGTCGATAAAGATATCACGGCCAAATTTCTGACGGTATTCTGCAGCTATAGTTGCAGCGAAGAATACATCTTCAGCACAGTCGCCATTTACGTGAAGTACAGGAGCGTCTATGATTTTCGCAACGTCAGTACAATAGATACTCGAACGAGCATCTTCAAAATCAGTCGTGAAACCTACTTGGTTGTTGATCACAAAGTGAATCGTTCCACCTACATTATATCCTTCCAATTTCGCCATTTGTGCGATTTCGTAAATGATACCTTGCCCTGCCACAGCCGCATCACCATGGATCAAGATAGGTAGCGCCTTGCTCATGTCTCCTTTATACTCGTCATCAATCTGACCACGTGTATATCCAAGTACAACCGGATCCACCGCTTCAAGATGTGAAGGATTTGGAGCAAGTTTTAAGGTGATGATTTTGCCAGATAGTGTTTTTTTCTGGCTGCTATAACCCATGTGATATTTCACATCTCCATCGCCCATTGTAAGGTCGGGAGTTGATCCACCTTCAAACTCGTTGAAGATTTGTTCGTAGGTTTTGCCCAATATGTTGCAAAGTACGTTCAACCGGCCACGATGTGCCATTCCGATCACTACTTCCTCTACGCCCAGCTCAGCCGCTTTTTGAATAATGCGATCCAATCCAGGAATGGTACTTTCGCCACCTTCCAACGAGAAACGTTTTTGACCTACATATTTAGTATGAAGGAAGTTTTCGAAAACAACTGCTTCGTTCAGTTTTTTAAGGATACGTTTTTTATCGTCAATCACAGGATTGAATGTAGGATATTCTGTTTCTACTTTCGACTGAAACCATTTCAACCTTTCAGGATCGCGTAAATACATGTATTCGAAACCGATCGTTCCGACATATATTTTTCTAAGTTTTTCGGTAATCTGGCGAAGCGTTCCACCTTCGAGACCAATAATTCTTCCTGCCCAGAATTTTGTATCCAAATCGGTATCAGAAAGTCCAAAGTCGCTCAAGTTTAATCTTGGCTGACGGTCTTTGCGTTGGCGAACAGGGTTGGTGTTGGACGAAAGGTGAGCACGTCTGCGGTACTCATATATATAGGTGCGTACTTGAATCTCTTTTTCTAGTGCATCGCCCGAAAGGCTAGTACTTACACCAACTTTGGTTGTACCGTTGTTTTCGCCATATTTGGCAAGAGAAAAATCAAAGCCCTCAAAAAACTTTTTCCAAGAGATGTCAATTGATTCTGGGTTTTCACGATAAGCCTCATACATCTGATCAATCACAATCGGATCGGCATTGGCTATGTAACTGAATTTATCCATAAAATTCTTGTGTTTGAATAGGTTGCAAAATTAGAGCTATTTAAAATAAAGTCTAAATCTAATATTCGTTTATGCGAATATAAAAATCTAAAAACATCTTTTTTAAAATATTCTATTGATAAAGTGCAATTTTATTCAGTTATATGAGATATTATTTATATTTTAGTATGTCGCATAAAAATTCTCACAATGTTGTTAATTGGCTTATTAAATGTTATTTGTACTGTACATTATACTTTTTGGGTGTTTATAGCGATATTAAGTCTATTGAAAATAAAGTATCTTGTCTTCTTAAAGTCTAATACCTCATGTTTACACGTAGGTTATTGAATCAAAAAATTAGTTTATGGTTAAATTTCAAGCTCTATTCTATTTTTGAAGGATTATTTTCTTAAACTTGCATTTCATTCAAGCGTTATTCAGGAATTAATGCAAAGTATATTTCAAACTGTTCCGCTTAACTTCTATTATTACCTAAGCGCAACGCTCTTTTGTATAGGCGTGCTGGGTGTACTGACGAGGCGAAATGCAATCATCATCTTTATGTCTGTCGAATTGATGCTTAATTCTGTCAATTTGCTTTTAGTGGCACTTTCGGTTTTCAAAAACGATCCTTCTGGGCAGATTTTTGTCTTTTTCATCATGGCGGTGGCGGCTGCCGAGGTGGCTGTTGGTTTAGCCATCATTGTGATGATTTACAGAAACGTGAAATCAATAGATATTGACCTATTAAACAAGCTGAAATGGTAGACTTTGCTTGGCTGATACCTGTTTTGCCATTATTGGGCTTTCTAGTAAATGGACTTCTTGGCAACAAAATGCCAAAATCACTTGTCGGAATTATTGGTAGCGGAACTATTTTAGGCGCTTTTATCATCAGCCTTACCATATTTCTAGGAATCAAGAATGGCGAGTTTGTTAGCAAAACCATCGAATATTTCACTTTCATAGAAGTAGGAAGCCTTCGAATTCCTTTTGAATTCTTATTGGATCCACTTTCGTCCATGATGTTGATGGTGATTACAGGAGTTGGGTTTCTTATCCACCTGTATTCGATCTCGTACATGAGCCATGACGAAAGTTTTGCTCGTTATTTCGCATACTTAAATCTATTCGTCTTTTTCATGTTGCTTCTAGTTTTGGGAGCTAACTATTTGATTCTGTTTGTAGGTTGGGAAGGTGTAGGACTTAGCTCGTATTTGTTGATCGGTTTCTGGTTCAAAAACAATGCCTTTAATGATGCGGCTAAAAAAGCGTTCATTATGAACCGCATAGGAGACCTTGGTTTCTTGATTGGTTTGTTCTTGATCATTTTGACGTTTAAGTCGCTTAGTTTTAGCACCGTTTTCACTGCGGCAGCCGGTGGTTGGGAATCTGGCAACTACATCATCTTCCTTATTACTATTTTCTTGTTTATTGGAGCGACCGGTAAAAGTGCTCAAATCCCACTTTATACTTGGTTGCCAGATGCGATGGCAGGTCCAACTCCTGTTTCAGCTTTGATCCACGCAGCTACCATGGTGACGGCTGGTATCTACATGATTATCCGCTCGAATGTTTTGTACATGCTTGCGCCAATGACTACCGACATTATTTTGGTGATTGGTTTGGCTACTGCGCTATTTGCCGCTACCATTGGTTTGTTTCAGAACGACATTAAAAAAATATTGGCCTATTCCACTGTAAGTCAGTTAGGATTTATGTTCATCGCTTTAGGATTAGGTGCTTACACCACTTCTTATTTCCACGTGATGACTCATGCTTTTTTCAAAGCCCTTCTTTTCTTGGGTTCTGGTAGCGTGATCCATGCCATGAGTGGCGAACAAGACATTCGTAAAATGGGTAATCTGAAAGGTGTTTTGCCAATTACGTTCTTTACTTTTTTGATCGGAACAGTCGCAATCGCTGGTATTCCTCCTTTTGCTGGTTTCTTCTCGAAAGACGAAATTTTGGCTAAAGCATTCGAACACAGCCCAATCATTTGGGGATTCGCAGTGTTAGGAGCGATGATGACTTCTTTCTACATGTTCCGTTTAGTATTTGTGACTTTCTTTGGTTCGTTCCGTGGTACTGAAGACCAAAAACACCATTTACATGAATCTCCTCTCTTGATGACAATTCCTTTAATGGTTTTGGCAGTATTATCAATCGTTGGTGGATTTTTCAATGTCCCAGAAGTGTTAGGTGGTTCTGCTTGGTTAGAGCATTTCCTTTCTCCAGTGATTGCAAAAGTAGGAACTCCGCACGAGCATCATCTTTCGCATAGTACCGAATACCTATTGATGGGAATCTCAGTAGCTGCCGCGCTTATTTCGATCATCGCAGCCTATGTCATTTTTGTAGCGAAGAAAACAGTTCCAAATCCTGACGGTTCGTACGATTCAGGTTTCCAGAAATTATTGGCCAACAAATATTATGTGGATGAAGTGTACGAAGCGGTGGTCACAAAACCATTGAATGTCCTTTCTACAGCCACTCACAAGTTTGTGGAAGTTTCAGGAATTGATGCATTTGTCAATTTTGTGGGCGAAGCAGTGATTATAAAAGGAAAATACGTTCGTTATTTTCAAAGTGGAAATACAGGAGTTTACCTCATTTCCATGGTAGCCGGTGTTATAATTCTTATCCTTTTCAATACACTATAGTTGATGGATATCGTTTATTTGAAAGCATTATTGCTCTATCCTGCCATTAGCTTGGCAGCTTCTTTGTTGTTGAACAAGTTTTTCAAATGGGAACTGTCGATGCTATTCTCCGTTGGAGGATTGGCTTTGACGCTATTTGTCTTGTTCCAAACTTTAGGTGCGGGGTTTCCTTCTACCGTTGTATTTGATATTCCTTGGGTCGAAAGTCTTGGAATTACCTTCAAACTTGGCGTGAGCGGAATCAGTTTAATTCTCATTCTTTTGACCAATCTTTCCATTCCATTGATTATCCTTTCTTCGAAAAACCATTCTTTTTCGGAGAACAACTACTTTCATTCGTTAGTCTATTTGATGCAGATTGGCCTTTCGGGTGTTTTTACAGCTCTGGATGGCTTCTTGTTCTACATTTTCTGGGAAGTAGCGCTTATACCTATTTACTTTATTTGTGGTATTTGGGGAGGAGAAAACAAAGCAGCTGTTACGTTCAAATTTTTCCTTTACACGGTAGTGGGAAGTTTATTCATGCTGATTGGTATTATTTACTTGTATTTACTCACTCCAGGAGTGCACACATTTGATATCGAAGTGTTCAAAACTCTCGTGTTGGATCGTACTACACAGATATGGTTGTTTTGGGCGTTCTTTATTGCCTTTGCTATCAAAATGCCCATTTTTCCTTTCCATACTTGGCAGCCAGATACTTACACTACTGCTCCTGCTCAAGGAACGATGTTGCTTTCGGGAATCATGTTGAAAATGGGTATTTTCGGAGTTATCCGCTGGATTTTACCTTTGTTTCCTTTAGCAATTGCAAAATATGGCGACTTGATTATCATCCTTTCTGTGATAGGTGTGATATATGGCGCAGTGATTGCCATCATGCAGAAGGATGTAAAAAGACTCGTTGCGTATTCTTCTATCTCTCACGTTGGGTTGATTTGTGCTGGTTTGTTTGTGAACAACATTCAAGGAATGCAAGGAGCCATGATGCAAATGCTTTCGCATGGTATCAACGTGATAGGGATGTTCTACATTTTGGACATCATCGAAAAACGTACTAACACACGCCAAATTGAGCAATTGGGAGGAATTATTCACACTGCACCAAAATTGGCCGTTTTCTTTGTCGTCATCATGTTGGGAAGTGTAGCACTGCCACTTACAAATGGTTTCGTGGGTGAGTTTCTCTTATTGACTTCACTATTCCTTTACAATCCGATATTTGCTATTCTTGCTGGCTTGTCAGTTATTTTGGGTGCGGTATATATGTTGCGCATGTACAAAGGAGTGATGCTTGGCGAATCGAATGCGGTCACTTCTACTTTCAAAGATTTGGATGCTGTTGAATTTATAGGTTTGGCTTTTATCGCATTGTTAGTAATTGCAATTGGGGTCTATCCTCAACCTTTGCTTTCACTAGCCGCACCCGAAGCACTCAGTTTAATAAAATAGTTCAAAGTTTCAAGTAGGTCTTACTACTTGACAGCTAAATACTTAATACTAAAAAACATGGCCATATTGGTTATTCTTTCTTGTCTAGGGATTTTTTGTATGTTGACTGGTTTGTCTAAAGTCGACATAAAAATAGTTCTTGGTGTTTCAGTAGCAGCACTTTTGGCTTGCCTTGGTGTGATATATTATTCATGGGGCTACGATGAGCCATTTTTCAACGATATGGTATTTTTTGACAAATACGCTCTAGGTTTCTCGGGTGTATTGATTGTTGCGACCATTTTATTAGTTCTTTTAGCCGATCCTTTTCTTGAAAACGCAAAAGGATTTGTCTCAGAACACTTTGCCTTGATGTTTTTTGCCTTAACAGGAATGGTTTGTATGGTCTGTTTCGACCATTTGAGCATGTTGTTTATCGGGATTGAAATTATGTCTGTTGCTTTGTATGTGTTGGCTGGTAGTAATAAAAGTCAATTAGCATCGAACGAAGCTTCTTTGAAGTATTTTTTGATGGGGGCGTTCTCTACAGGATTTATCTTGATGGGAATGACTTTGATTTATGCCGAAACAAGTTCATTCTACTTGGAAGGAATTAAGGAGTATTTAGATAATGGAAATGTAACCACAGTTTTACTTCCTTTAGGTATCAGTTTGATTTTGATGGGACTTCTATTCAAAGTTTCTGCTGTTCCTTTTCATTTTTGGACACCAGATGTGTACGAAGGTTCTCCTGATTATGTGACCGCTTTTATGTCAGCCATCGCAAAAGCGGCTAGTTTAGGTGCATTCTACCGTTTATTCAATGCATGTTTTACAGGTATCGGACACTGGGCGGACATTTTGAGTGTGATTGCTGCTGTGACCATTACGGTGGGTAGTTTGGGTGCGGTGTACCAATACAATATCAAGCGCATGTTGGCTTATTCAAGTATTGCTAACGCAGGTTTTATGCTGATAGCGATTATGGTTTCTGGCAAAATTGCCAACCAGAATAGCATTCTTTTTTATGCTGGCGCCTATGCTATCGCAGTTATTTCGGCATTTGGCGTGATTATGGTGGTGAGTAATAAAGCAGGAAATGATTCAATCGATTCGTTTAATGGTTTGTTGAAGAAAAATCCATTAATGGCTTTTGTATTGACAGTGGCGATGCTATCTCTAGCAGGTATTCCTTTGACTGCAGGCTTTTTTGGTAAGTTCTTTGTTTTGTTTAACGCCATGTCGCAAGGTTTTGTGTGGTTGGCCGTTTTGGCTGTCATAAACTCTATGGTCGGTATTTATTACTATTTCAAAGTCATAATCGCCATCAATTTCAAACCAGCCGATTCTTTGGAAGGCTACAACGTGAGCGGTGTACACCAATTTGCTTTGGTTGCTGGTTCGGCTATTACGTTAGTAGTGGGAATTTTTCCTCAATTGGTTTATAGCTTGTTGGATTAAACATAGAATATTTTTTCTCAATATAAAGACCCAAAGCTTCAAACTTTGGGTCTTCTTGTTTCTGATTTAAATTCTCCAAGATTTTAATTGACTTGAGTATTGTTTTGATTGAATTAAAATTCATTTATATTCAAAATTGATTATCTAAAACGATTTTGCTTAATTCTCCTTAGTTTTATCAAGGTTTTACGTTTTATTAGCTAATTTTTTGATTAAAAGTTTTTGGTTTATCGAAATTTTCAACCCGTTTTTATCTCAATTGCGTATAATTTTTTAGCAGTAAAATACCAAAAGCCATGGATTTTAGCAGAGTATTTGACATCATTTACGCCCAAGAAAAAGTTTTCCCCAAAGCCGATTCGCTTTCCAACAAGGTGAATGGTGAATGGAAAAAATACAGCACTAGCGAGTTTATCAAAATTGCGACCGAAGTCAGTTTTGGGCTTTTGAAAATGGGCATTCATAGGAATGATAAAATTGCCATTGTATCCCAAAATCGCCCCGAATGGAATTTTGCGGATTTGGGAATTCAGCAAATTGGTGCGATCAGCGTGCCTCTTTACCCCAATATCACAGTCGAAGATTATCGTTTTATCCTGAAAGATTCGGAAACAAAACTGGTATTTGTCTCCAACCAAGAAATATATGACAAGGTAAAAGCCGCTACTTCTGACAATTCGGATATTATCGGGATTTTTACTTTTGACGAGATCCGAGACCTGAAACATTGGTCAGGTATTCAAAATCTAGGTTTTGGAAGAAATCTTTCAGAAATAGAGGAATACAAAAAGGCTGTTCGTCCCGAAGATTTATTAACGCTCATTTATACTTCAGGCACTACTGGCGTACCAAAAGGCGTAATGCTTTCGCACAACAACATCGTGAGCAATGTGCGAGCTTGTGTTCCATTGATGCCAGTAGGCCCGACCGATCGTGCGCTTAGTTTCTTGCCGCTGTGCCATGTGTACGAACGCATGCTCAATTATCTGTATAGTAGCGTAGGCGTTTCGATTTATTATGCTGAAAGTCTCGAAACGATTAGCGACAATCTGAAAGAGGTGAAGCCGCATATTTTTGTAACGGTTCCTCGATTGCTCGAAAAAGTGTATGACAAAATCGTGACAAAAGGATCAGAACTGACAGGAATCAAAAAACTGCTTTTCTTTTGGGCATTAGAACTTGGCTTGAAATACGAGACTTCGGTCGATCAAGGATTTTTCTATAATCTTCAGCTGAAATGGGCCAATAAACTCATTTTCAGCAAGTGGCGTGAAGCGTTGGGTGGAAATGTAAAAGCCATCGTGACGGGTGGAGCCGCTTTGCAATTGCGTTTGGCAAGAGTATTCACGGCAGCCCAAATTCAAGTCATGCAAGGATACGGATTGACGGAAACTTCGCCTGTTATTTCGGTAAACAGAGCCAACCTGACAGAAAATCGCTTCGGAACAGTGGGACCTTTGATTTCTGGAATTGAAGTAAAAATTGCCGATGATGGCGAAATTCTTTCGCGTGGACCACATATCATGCAAGGTTATTACAAACGTCCCGACCTCACGGCTGAAACGATCGACCAAGACGGCTGGTTTCATACGGGCGATATTGGCACTTGGGTAGAAAATAAATACCTAAAAATCACCGATCGAAAAAAGGAAATTTTCAAAACATCGGGAGGTAAATATATTGCGCCACAAATCATCGAAAACAAAATCAAAGAATCGAAATTGGTTGAACAAGCCATTGTGATTGGTGACGGACAAAAATTCCCTGCAGCCTTGATTGTGCCAAATTTTGTGAACCTAAAATTGTACTGCGAACACAAAAAGATTCCTTACACCACAGATGCCGAAATGATCAAATCGGCATCTGTTTTGGAGAAATTCAAAAGAGAATTGGACGTAACAAACGAAGGCTTTGCCCAATACGAGCGCATTAAAAAATTTGACCTCCTAGCCACCATGTGGACAATTGATAGCGGAGAACTCACCCCAAAACTAAGCCTAAAACGCAAAGCCATCATGGCCAATAATGAGGCGAGAGTGGAGCGGATTTACAAGGACTTGTAAAATATTTGATCGCTTTTGAAACGCGCGTTTTCTACTTTTGAAGTCGAAAACGCGTTTTTTTGTTTCATCAAAATACAAATCCCTATAAGGTTACATAACTTCTGTCCCAATCTTTCCAAACAGGCTCGTAACCTTGGCTGCGTAGCATTTCTGCGATCTCGGCAGGCGATCTTTCGTCATGAATTTCAAATTGTTCCAACGATTCTTGTTCCAACGTGTATCCGCCTGGGTTGGTTTTCGAACCAGCACTTAAACTCGTGATTCCCAGCTTGATAATGTTGTCTCTGAACTTCGGACTTTCACGTGTCGACATCGACAGTTCTACTTCTTCGTTGTAAATGCGATAGGCGCAAATAAGCTGTACCAATTCGCGGTCTTTCATATCGACTTTAGGTTCCAAACCTCCCGAGAACGGACGAAGTCGTGGAAAAGAGATCGAATATTTGGTTTGCCAATACGTGCGTTCCAGATAATCGAGATGCAGGGCAGTGAAAAAACTATCGGTGCGCCAGTCTTCCAAGCCGAACAATACACCAAGACCGATTTTGTAAATACCCGCTTTTCCCAAACGGTCGGGCGTTTCGAGTCTATAATTGAATTGTGCTTTTTTGCCTTTTGGATGATGCTTGCGATAATCTTCTTTGTGGTATGTTTCTTGGTAGACTAGAACCGTATTTAAGCCTAACGGGATTAATTCTTCATATTCTTCCTGGTCCAATGGTTGCACTTCCATCGAAATTTGGGAGAAAAAAGGAGAAACTTTCTGAATCGCATTTTTGAAATAGGGAACACCAACATTGGTTTGATCTTCGCCAGTGACGAGCAAGATATTGTCGTAGCCCATTTCTTTCAAATGCTGAATTTCTTGCAGGATTTCGTCATCGGAAAGTGTTTTTCTGCGCACTTTATTGCCAAAACTAAAGCCACAATAGGTACACACGTTGTGACATTCGTTGGAAAGGTACATCGGGATGAACAATTGCATCGTTTTCCCGAAACGTTTCAAGGTAAGCTGACGACTTAAAGCGGCCATTTGTTCCAAATACGCATCAGCAGCTGGCGAAATCAAGGCTTTGAAATCTTCCAAATTGCGTTTGGTGGTTTTGGCCAATGCTGCTTCCACATCTTGAGCGGTTTTGGCCAAGATGGAGGCTTTTGCCTCGTCCCAATCGTGTTTTTCAAATAGTTCAGTGAAACTCATGGCTCATTATCTGAATACAAATAACACGAATAATGGGCAATTATGGAGAGAAAGGCGGGGGGAGAGAATAAAATAGATCCTAAAACATTTCAGGATCTATTTTATAATAAATAAATGAATATTATTTTATATATCTATAATCATGTCCAGCTTCCAACTGAATCAAATATTCGTACATCAATTGGATGACTTTTTCGACATCGTCTTTTTGAACCGTTTCTACGGTGGTGTGCATGTATTTCAAAGGAAGCGAAATGAGCGCAGAAGGAACGCCTTCGTTGGAATAAGCAAACGAATCAGTATCTGTACCTGTCGAGCGTGAAGCAGCCGCACGTTGGATGGCAATTTCTTTTTTCTCAGCTACTTCAATGATCGCATTCAAAAGATTGTTCTGAACTGCTGGGCCATAAGTGACTACTGGGCCACGGCCGCAAGCGAGGTCGCCACTCGTTTTTTTGTCATAAAAAGGCGATTGTGTATCGTGAATCACATCGGTACAAATGGCCACATCTGGTTTCAAGCGTTGCGCGATCATTTCGGCACCACGCAAACCAATTTCTTCTTGCACCGCATTGACCACATACAGTGTAAATGGAAGTTTGACGTTGTTTTCTTTCAATTGGCGAGCCACTTCAGCAATCATAAAACCACCGATACGGTTGTCTAATGCTCGAGCTACGAAATATTTTTCATTCATTATAAAGAAATCGGCATCAAACGTGATAACCGTTCCCACATTGATTCCTTTAGCCAAAACTTCGTCTTTTTTGCTGCAACCACAGTCGATGCAAATGTTTTTCAAAGTAGGGATTGGTTCTTTGTCGCTTTCGCGCACATGGATGGCAGGCCAACCGAAAACACCTTTTACAATACCGTTTTTGGTGTGAATGTTGACACGCATCGAAGGAGCAATTTGATGGTCGGAACCTCCGTTGCGCCTCACATAAATATAACCATCGTCTGTGATGTAATTGACAAACCAAGAAATCTCGTCTGCATGTGCTTCAATCACTACTTTATACGGCTGGCCTGGATTGATAACACCCACCGCAGTACCGTATGCGTCTGTGATTTGTTCGTCAATGTAAGGTTTCAAATACTCCAACCACAATTTTTGTCCGCTTGTCTCGAAACCAGTTGGCGATGCATTATTGAGGTATGTTTCTAAGAATTTTAAGCTTTTTTCGGTCATCGACATATGTTTGTTTTAAATTTTAAAAGATTCAAGAAGCGTGCAAAAAAAGCTTAATTTGACTAATTTGTTCCATCTAAATTACATTTTTTTGTACTAACTGCAAAGTACTCATATTTAGCAGCCAATACTTTGTGTCCTTGAATAAATGGCACTGATTTTTGTAATCTTTTACCAAAGGAAGTGTTAGGATCTTCAGAAAATGAATCATAAGAATAGAAAGCCATCAAGCAATTAGGTTCAACAAGCTTGCATTTCTACCACCCTCCCAATTTTTCCTCTATTTTTGCACTTGCATTCTTATTATTATGTCGATTTCAACAAAATACGATCCACGCGAGGTCGAAAATAAATGGTATGGTTATTGGATGGAAAAAGGTTTTTTTCGTTCGAAACCGAACAAAGATAAAAAACCGTTTACCATTGTCATCCCTCCACCCAACGTGACGGGCGTGTTGCACATGGGCCACATGCTGAACAATACGATTCAGGATGTACTCATCCGCAGGGCGCGCATGCAAGGCAAAGAAGCGTGTTGGGTAGCTGGCACCGACCATGCTTCTATTGCTACTGAAGCCAAAGTAGTGGCGATGTTGAAAGAAAAAGGCATCAACAAAAAAGACCTAACTCGTGAAGAATTCCTAAAATACGCTTGGGAATGGAAAGAGAAATACGGAGGAATCATCCTTGATCAGCTGAAAAAACTAGGTGCTTCGTGCGACTGGGAACGTACTCGTTTCACGATGGAACAAGACCTTTCAGATGCGGTCATTGATGTGTTTGTCGATTTGCACAAAAAAGGACTTATCTACCGTGGTTCAAGAATGGTGAACTGGGATCCGATTGGTCTCACTGCCGTTTCGGACGAAGAAGTATACCACAAAGAGGTTGATTCGCAATTGTATTATGTGGCTTATCCGATGGATGGTTCTTCGGAAACTATCACGATTGCCACTACAAGGCCAGAAACCATTTTGGCCGATACGGCTATCTGCGTAAATCCTGAGGATGAGCGTTACCAGCATTTGGTAGGCAAATTTGCTACCATTCCATTTTCTGGTAAAAAAATCCCAGTTATTGCGGATGAGTATGTAGACAAAGAGTTTGGGACAGGTTGCTTGAAAGTAACGCCTGCGCACGACATCAATGACTACAATCTTGGTTTGAAACACAAACTAGAAGTCATCGATATTTTCAATCCAGACGGAACGCTCAATCAAAATGGCGGAGCATATGCCGGAATGGATCGTTTTGCAGCCCGAAAGAAATTTGCAGCCGATTTGAAAGAATCTGGTTTCCTGAGAAAAACCGAAAACATCAAAAACAAAGTAGGTTGCTCGGAAAGAACCCATGCCGTGATAGAACCCCGCATTTCGATGCAGTGGTTTTGCAAAATGGAGGAAATGGCCAAGCCTGCGCTGGAGCATGTGATGAACGATGACATCAAGCTTCATCCTGCCAAATTTAAAAACACGTACCGTCACTGGATGGAAAACGTACGCGATTGGTGTATCTCGCGACAGCTTTGGTGGGGACACCGAATTCCGGCTTATTATTTGCCAGACGGAAGTTTTGTAGTTGCTAAAACAGTTGAAGAAGCCCTAAAGCTTGCCCAAACTCACAACCCGCAACTCACAACTCAAGACTTAAGTCAAGACGAAGACGTGTTAGACACGTGGTTCTCGTCATGGTTGTGGCCAATCTCGGTGTTTGATGGTTTCAAAGATCCTGAAAACGAAGACATTAAGTATTATTACCCTACTGACGATTTGGTGACGGCTCCTGAAATCTTGTTTTTCTGGGTCGCACGTATGATCATGGCGGGTTACGAATACAAGCAGGAAATGCCGTTCAAAAACGTGTATCTCACGGGTATTGTGCGCGACAAACTAGGTCGTAAAATGTCCAAATCACTCGGTAACTCGCCCGATCCTTTAGAATTGATTGAGCAATATGGTGCCGATGGTGTGCGAATGGGCATGTTGCTTAGTTCGCCAGCCGGAAACGATTTGCCTTTTGACGAAAAACTGTGCGAACAAGGTCGTAATTTCAGCAACAAAATTTGGAACGCCTATCGCCTGGTAAGCGGTTGGGAATTGGTGGATATTCCTGTTGACCAAGCGAGCGAAGTAGGAATTGCCTGGTTTAAAGCTAAGTTCGAACAATCCTTGATTGAAATTGAAGATTATTATAGCAAGTATCGTCTTTCTGATGCATTAAATTCAATTTACAGTCTTATTTGGGACGATTTTTGTGCAATTTATCTTGAAATAATCAAGCCAGAATACGGCAAGCCATTAAGTAAGAAAGTGCACGAGGAAACGATTGGCATTTTTGAAAATCTGCTAAAAGTACTTCATCCTTTTATGCCGTTCATTTCCGAAGAACTTTGGCACGAATTGGGAGAAAGAAGTGAAAAAGATTGTTTGATCGTTGCAGAATATCCAAAAGTCACTGAACTGCAAACTTCAAACTCTGAACTTCTAAAACAGTTCGAGATCGCCTTTGAGGTAATTGCAGGCGTGCGTGTGATTCGTAACACGAAACAGATTCCGATGAAAAATCCATTGGAATTAATGGTGCGGACAAATCAAAAAGCTGTTTACGAGCAGTTTGGTGGCATTATTCAACGATTGTCCAATGTGTCTTCCATTCAGTTTGTAAACGAAAAGCAAGAAAAAGCCATTTCATTTCTAGTAAAAGCAGACGAACTGTTTGTGCCAGTGGGCGAATTGCTAGATGCTGATAAAGAGAAAGAAAATGCTCAGAAAGAATTGGAATACCTTCTGGGCTTCTTGGAATCGGTCACTAAAAAGTTAGCAAACGAAAAATTCGTTCAGAATGCAAAACCCGAGATTCTTCAAAATGAGATGAATAAAAAGGCAGATGCCGAGGCGAAGATTAAGGCCTTGACTGAACAGTTGGGTATAAAAAGCGTATAATTCTTTTTTATTCAAAATGAATAGGATAGTAGAAGATAATATCGAGTCTATTAAACAGCTTTGCAAGAATCATCACGTGAAATCCTTTTTTGCGTTTGGTTCTGTGTATACAGAGCAGTTTAACGAAACCAGCGATGTTGACTTACTTATTTCTTTTGATCCTTTAGATTATGCTGATTATGCCGACAATTACTTTTTGTTGGCAGACAAATTGGAAGCCGTTTTCAAACGCCATGTGGATTTAGTAACTGAAAAATCGTTATCGAATCCCTATTTCATTGATTCTGTAAACAAAACGAAAAAGCTTATTTATGGATATTGAAGTCAGAAAATATTTATTCGACATTCAAGAAGCCATTGTATCAATAGAAGTATATATTGGCGAAAACGAGATAACAGACTTAATAGCTTAAATCCAATTACTCAAAAAGCATGTTCAATAACACAACACCCATCGTCCTAAACCTCATCATCATCAACGTGTTGGTGTATATTTCTGGCAGCTTTCTTGGAATAGGCGCAAATGAAATATTGTCGCTTCATTATGTGGGCGTGGGCGAATTCAATCCTATTCAGTTTTTCACCTACATGTTTGTGCACGGTAGTGGTATGCATATTTTCAACAACATGTTGGGGCTTTTCTTTTTTGGGCCAGTGCTCGAACGCCATTGGGGAGCCAAAAAGTTCTTGATTTATTATATCGTGTCTGGCGTTGGGGCTGGAATACTTTATTCGGCTTATATTTATTATGATGTTACTTTGGTGAAAGAAGCAGTTAATGCTTACATCAGTCATCCAGACCCGGAAGCTTTTGCCAATTTTCTGAACAAAAACGCACATGATATTTATTTGAAAAATTATTCATTTATTAATGCCTTTGCAAAAGATCCTCAAAATTCGACTTACATCACCGAAAGTGTCGAGTATGCAAAATCGATCTATATCGCAAAATCAAATACTACCATGGTTGGGGCTTCTGGGGCCTTGTATGCCGTTCTGCTTGGTGTCGGAATCATCTTTCCTTACATGGAAGTATTCTTGCTGTTTCCTCCTTTGCCATTGAAAATGATGTACTTAGTGATCTTTTACGGGCTCACGTCCGTATACGGAATGGTGCAGAATCAGTCGGGCGACAACGTGGCGCACTTTGCTCACCTCAGCGGAATGATAGTAGGTTTTATACTATTGAAAATTTGGGGCGAAAAACGAGCCAATTATTATTGAGCATTTTTGATAGAGTTTACCACTATTAAATAAAAAACCATATGAAGTATTGAAGTTCATTGGTTACAATATCACCATCAAACAAATCCGTATCGCGATTGCGATATTGGTGCTTTGTTGCCTCAGTGTTTTAGTGAAATACTGTGCTGGTCTAAAAAAAAGACCGCTCACTCAAGAAGAACTTTCAGCACTTGAGCACAGTGAGAAAATCGGAAAATATACTTTCGCAGGAGAAACAATTCCTTTCGACTCTCCCCTAATCATAAAGCGCTATCAAAAAGCAATGGCTGAAAACAAAACAATCACGCCATCCAATATGTACATGATCAAAGCTTCCAAGAGGTGGTTTCCACTGATGGAACCTATATTGAAGAAGTACAAAATCCCAGAAGATTTCAAATACATCTCGACAGCCGAAAGTAAACTGACGCTGGCTTTTTCGGCCAAAGGAGCAGGGGGTTTTTGGCAAATGATGCCCGCAACGGCTCGTGGTTTGGGCTTGGAGGTGAACGAGGAAGTGGACGAACGTTTTCATCCCATCAAATCGACCGAAGTCGCTTGCAAAATGTTCAAGGAAACGCACAAAATCTTTGGCGATTGGACAAGTGTTGCCTTGGCCTACAACATGGGAAGTACGGCTCTTTTGCGTTTGAAAAGATTCCAAAAAATGGATAACGTTCATTTTATCCGATCAAACAAGGAAACAGAACGTTATTTCTTTCTCGTAATGGCAAGCAAAGAACTGATTGAAAATGCTCCGAAATACGGCTATCGAATTCGAAAATCTAGCAAAGTCAGTGATGTCAAAATATTGGATGTTGCGGTTTCAATTCCGGATCTGGCAAAGTTTGCTTCGGAAAACGGATCGAATATCGAAATTTTAAAAAGCTTCAATCCTTGGTTGCGCACAAATAGCCTTACTATTAAGCCAGATATGAAAACAAAAGCGTACCAAGTTATTCTCCCGCTAGCCAATGTGGTAGAAGAAGAGGTGGTGGTCGGAGGCTTAAAATCAGACACATTGATACAACTAGAAATGGTTAATGACAGTATCCTACCCACAGTTCAAAATCAATAATGAGCTTTTGCAAAAACTACTTTGCGCCTCAAAATAATAATTCATTGTCTACAAAACATTTATTCCTTTTTTTGCAGATTCAAATGTTTGCTATCAACATCGTTTCAGGTTTCAAAAACTACGAACCGCGAACTAAAAACCACGAACGATGAACCTCGTTTTTATACTGCCTTTTATTTATCTTGGTCTCACGCTAGGTTTAGTGATTGCCACTTTTTATGGCGAGCGCAAGCTATCCTCTTTCATCCAAGACCGACTTGGCCCCATGGAAGTAGGGCCTTATGGCGCATTGCAAGCCATTGCCGACCTTTTGAAAATGATTCAGAAAGAGGACATTGTGCCAAACGGAGCCAATCGTTTCCTTTTCAAACTTGCGCCACTTTTCATCTTTGTAATCGTTTTTGCAGGTTTTTCTTTTGTACCAATTGCGCCAGGTATTTTGCCAGTCAGTTCTAGCGTTGGCGTCTTTTTCTGCCTTACGATTATTTCTTTGGACATCATGGGTTTGCTAATGGCAGGTTGGGCGACTGAAAACAAATTTGCGCTTTTGGGTGCGATGCGTGCCGCTGCCCAAATTGTTTCCTACGAAATTCCTGTCGGGATCACGGTATTGTGCGTGGTGGTGGTTTCGGGCACGATGGATCTGGGAGAAATCGCTTTTCAGCAAAGCATCTTTAGCGAAAGCAAAACGTGGCTATTGGGAATCAAACAATTAGGAATCGAAACTACTACTTGGGGCGGAATTTTTACTTGGAACATTCTCCAATCGCCTTTCATGTTTATCGTCTATATCATCTATTATATTTCTACTTTGGCCGAATGCAATCGCGCACCTTTCGACCTGCCCGAGGCCGAATCGGAACTTGTGGCTGGCTACCATGCCGAATATTCTGGAATCCGTTTCGGCATATTCTTTTTGGCCGAATATGCCATGATGGTTTTGGTTAGTCTTTTGGGAGCCGTTTTGTTTTTGGGCGGCTGGGCAACACCATTTCCTAATATTGGATCTATCGAATTGGGTACTTGGACGAGTGGCGAACTCGGTTCTTGGACGAGCATCGCTTGGGGAGCGTTTTGGATTTCTGCAAAAACCCTTTTTCCATGTCTGGCCATGGTCTGGATCCGTTGGACATTTCCGCGCCTTCGTACCGACCAGCTCATGTACCTTTGCTGGAAAGTGCTGATTCCTTTTTCGATTCTGGCATTTCTGTTGGTTTCAATTGGAAAGTATTTTCTTCTTTAAAATGAATAATTATTCATTTACATAATTCAATGAAACAGCACAACTTTTTTGAGGATGTACATGCTGTTGCAAAACTAATCCCAAAAGGAAGTGTGACCACTTATGGAGCAATTGCCAAATATCTTGGCACCAAAATGAGTGCGCGAATGGTAGGCTGGGCCATGAATGCCGCCCACACAATTTCCGAAATACCAGCGCATCGTGTACTAAACAGAAACGGAATGCTGACGGGAAAAGGACATTTTGAAACACCTACCCAAATGCAAGAACTTTTGGAAGCGGAAGGAATCAAAGTAATAAACGATAAGGTGCAAGATTTTGACCAAATACGCTGGTTGCCAGAAGTAGAATTGGGGATGTAGAAGCCAATTGACAAACATTTTCTTAAATTTACTGGTAGATGGCAGGAAATATTCAAATAGAGAAAAGCAAGCTGTTGAAGCGTTTTGAACAGGTAAATGATATTAACCTAATCAATGCGATCAATGGGCTGTTGGATTTTGCTTTTGGAAAGAACCCAAAATCAGACGAAATCAATTATTCTATTGAAACATACAACAAGGAAATTGAAGACGCAGAAAAGGAAATCTCAAACGGACAATTCTATTCGCATAGTGAGGTAAGAACAAAATCAGACGAATGGAAAAAGAGACCCTAACCATTGTTTGGGCACCAAAAGCATTCGATACGTTTTCTGAAGCTTATGATTACATACGACAGGATTCTTTCCAAAATGCAGAAAAAGTTCGATCGGAAATACTTGATGTAATAGAAAGTGCAGCGAAAATTCCGACAAGAAATCCTGTTGATAAATACAAAATCAATAATTTGGGCAATCACAGAGCCCTAGAATTGCACAGTTATAGAATTAGTTACTCTTTCGATTCGGAAAAACTTTACGTCCTAAGATTCATGCATGTAAAAATGAAACCGAAAAAATATTGAAAATTAGTGCATATGCTTACCATCGCCAATAAAACATTTACCTCACGTCTTTTTACAGGTACGGGCAAATTCAGCTCTTCTGCCCTGATGGAAAGCGCCTTGCTCGCCTCAGGTTCCGAACTAGTGACGGTAGCACTCAAGCGTGTAGACATTCAAAACGATGCGGACGATATTCTTTCGCACCTTCGTCACCCTCAATTCAATTTGTTGCCTAACACATCGGGTGTGCGTACGGCCAAAGAAGCAGTTTTTGCGGCACAATTGGCAGCCGAAGCCCTAGAAACCAATTGGTTGAAACTAGAGATTCATCCCGACCCGAAATACCTGATGCCAGACCCGATCGAGACGCTTTTGGCCTGTGAAGAATTGGCCAAATTGGGTTTCATTGTTTTGCCTTACATTCATGCCGACCCCGTGCTTTGCAAACGATTGGAAAATGCAGGTGCTGCAGCCGTGATGCCTTTGGGTTCGCCCATCGGGAGCAACAAAGGATTGAGAACGATCGATTTTTTAGAAATCATCATCGAACAAAGCAAAGTTCCTGTTATTGTAGATGCTGGAATTGGCGCACCATCGGATGCTGCCAAAGCTTTGGAATTGGGTGCAGATGCGGTTTTGGTGAACACCGCAATAGCAGTTTCCCAAAATCCAATCGAGATGGCGATTGCCTTTAAAATGGCGGTGGAAGCTGGAAGAATGGCTTTTGAAGCGAAACTGGCTCGACCAATCCGCCATGCCGAAGCGAGTAGCCCTTTGACTGCCTTTTTGGAAGAATTGTAATTCTTAAACATTACATTTTGTAATCAGAAACATTGTCCTCAAAACATTATATTTTATCAAATAAAAAAATTAAAAACTGTTTTGTAATGAAAGCCAAACTTCTAACCCTTACTACAACTTTGTTTTTTTGTTGCAATTTGTTTGGTCAGTTTTCAATCCCAATACAACCATGGGCAAATGATGTTGAGAACAGAACACTCGTAGTTCAATTAAAAGAAGAAGATCCTAAAGAAGTAGAAAAACTCCAAAAAAAAGGTCTGGAGGAAGTTGAGCAGTATAAGAATTCTGTCAAAGAGTTCAATCAAAGAATTCAGAATTTAATCCCTTTATATTGGCCTTTCAAAACCAAAATCGAATTCAAAAGCAAGGCTGATGTAGATCTACTAAATAAAACCAAAGATGAGCATCATATGATATTAAGATGTAGATGGGCTGAAGAAATAAAACAAAACGGTAGAACCTACTACAAGTATAATGTTTACACCATGTTATTATATTTCCCTGAATACGGAAACAGTATTTTCGATTATAATTCAATTGACAATAATGACGGTGATAGAAGTCCGTTTTTGAGGAGAGGACAATACATTTTTAAAATTTCAATGCCTGATTATTTTATTAACAAGAGGGATGTTAAGTTTGCTATGCAACAGTTTAAAGAATATATCGAAAGGGCTAAAACAGAAGGTTGGCCAAAGAAGATGAGCAGTCAAGGATTCAAAATAGCTGAATGTAATACAGAAAAGGCAAAAAGTTTAACCAAGAAAACGTTATTGATTCCTGAAGAGATTCTAACAGTTGATCCTAAGAATGTTGAACAAACTTATAAAGCTTCTTTCCAAGTTGTATCGTTTGCCAAAACAGATTCTCTTTTGACATATGACTCAAAAGGAGAATATGCTTACTATCAAATTGTGTGGTCTGATCAACTCAGAAATTGGACTTTAGTCATCTTAGATAACTTAACGGGTGAGATTTTAGCTGAGAACCCAACTTGGGACAAGAAGTTTGTATTTTCAATTGCTGGCCCTCTAATCAAAGGACAACCTGAAAGTACTGTCACATTTTTCAAAACGGCTGATGCGAATTTTGTCATCAACGAAAAACATCTTTCTAGACTTTCAGAGCAAATATTTTCGAAATAGTGATTTGATTAAAAACTCAAATCTACCCTACAAAATCCCTTTCGTATTAGAACAGCATTTCAGAATGCTATTTTAAAAGTTTTAATAAACTCAACTTGCTGAATCTGGCGCTTATTTGCGTTAAGAATCCTCAGATTAAGTAAGTAGTTGGGTTTAAATATTCGACACTTGATAAATCTATAAGTTATTGATTTTGTGTCAAATACAGAACTATTAACTGTCGACTATTAACTACTTCAACAATTCCAATTTAAATGCTAGCACACATTGGCGTTCGGTAGTCAATATTCAAGGCGATGACATCACTATTTTAAGTCTTACGATGATCAATATCACACCTATTAATGGTACTCAAGCAGAAGCCCTGAAATTAAATGGAGTCAAATGTGTAATTGCAAATTGTGAGTATTTCAGTTATCAAGACACAGTATTGATTGATGGAAAAGTGTATTTCAAAGATTGTATGCTGGAAGGTGATGTGGATTTTATTTGGGGAACAGGGACCGTATTTTTCCAGTCTTGCGAAATAAGAGCCAACGACAATGGAGGTTACAACGTGATGGCTCGGAACGATAACACCGTTCATGGTTATGCCTTTGCCGATTGTAAATTTACTCGAAAAACAACCGCCACCACCACTCAATATCTAGGGCGAGATACGGGCGCAAGTTATCCCTATACCGAAATTGTGTATTTGAACTGTACGATGGGGCCTCACATTCCAGCGATAGGCTGGCAAATAAATGCCTCAATAGATGCAACTAATATCGTTTTTGCTGAATACAAAAGCGTGAACGAATCGGGCGCATTGATAAGCACATCGGCTAGGCACGCAAAATCAAAACAATTCTCTGCGGCTCAAAATCCAATACCGCGATTTGAATTGGTTTTTCAACGGCTGGACACCAATAGTGCCAAGCTATGGCGTGAAAGATTGTGCTGATGTAGTGAGCGGTTTGGCTTATTTAGACGATTGTGCTATTTGTGTGGGAGGCTCGACTGGCAAAACAGCCTGTGCCAAAGATTGCAACGGAACAATAAACGGCACTGCCACTCTCGACAATTGCGGTCGCTGCATAGCTGGAACTACTAGCAAAACCGCTTGCTCGTCAGTAGGCGAAGCCGAGACAGATGCTTGTACTTTTGACGGAATCACCGAAACTAAGAACGTTGGTTTCAAAGGAAGTTCGTATTTGAATGTAGACAATGCAGTCGGAACTGCGATTACTTTCAATATTTTCGCTACAAATGCAGGTGCCGCAACATTAAGTTTTCGTTATGCCAATGGCGGAACAGTTGACCGTCCCGCCCAAATCAGCCTGAATGGAACGATTTTGTCGAATAATTTGAGTTTTCCAGTAACGGGAACTTTTGCCGATTGGAAAGCGGTAGATATTTCGTTTTCGCTTTTGAAAGGCATCAATGTGGTAAAAGTGATTTCTTCTACAGCAGAAGGTTTGCCAAATATCGACCAGATTGGCTATGTGAGTGCTGGCGTGAGCAAAGGTAGTTGCGTGGTTACTGGAATAGAAGATCGTGAATTGTTGAATGAAATGATTGTATTCCCAAATCCTTCGATCAATCAATTCAACCTACAATTGCCTGAAAAATCAGAGGTGAAAGTGACGAACATTCAAGGGATAATCATCGACTCTGAAAAAGATATCCGTGACTTACAATTTGGCGAAGAATATACAGCTGGTGTATACTTCGTGCAAAT
>JAYVIX010000048.1:0-10901 GCA_043769845.1 Cytophagales bacterium | reverse complement strand
CACTTTCATAACGTAAATCGGTCTTTTCCATGACACAAATATACGAAAAAATCACTATATATTACCGTCAGGTTAATAGTATTGAGATTACTAATGGTAGCTATATTGGGTATTTCGAGAAGAGATATAAATACCACATAGTTTCGATAGATGAAAACACCATGTACCTCGCACATTTATATAATGACGATGCAGAAGGAGATCCTGCAAAGGATGCAAATGCAAGATATTTTACGTATCATAAAAAATAGTTTTTAATTGGTTTGAAACAAAAAAGAGAGCTGGCAAATAGCCAGCTCTCTTTTTTGTTTCAAGCAAATTAAAACTTATCTCAGCTTCAACAATACCACATTTTCCACATGACTTGTGTGTGGAAACATATCCACAGGCTGTACACCAACTACTTGGTATTTCTCGTCCATCAAAGCTAAATCTCTTGCTTGGGTTCCTGGGTTGCAACTCACGTACACCACACGTTCTGGTGCTGCTTCGAGAATACATTCTACTACTTCCTTGTCCATGCCAGCGCGAGGCGGATCGGTAATGATCACATCGGGCTTGCCATGTTGAGCAATGAAATCAGCGTCTAATACTTTTTTCATGTCACCAGCAAAATATTCAGTGTTGCTGATTCCGTTTATTTCCGAATTGATTCGTGCATCAGTTACGGCTGTTTCTACATACTCGATTCCTATTACTTTTTTTGCATTTCTTGCCAAAAAATTGGTAATCGTTCCTGTTCCACAATACAGGTCATATACCAATTCATTGCCAGTTAATCCTGCAAAATCGAGCGCGCTTTTGTATAAAACGGAAGCTTGTTCGCTATTGGTTTGAAAAAAAGATTTAGGGCTGATTCTGAATTTCAAACCGTCCAAATCTTCCACAATGTATGGATTGCCGTGAAACAAAATCGTTTCTTGATCCAAGAAAGTATCGTTTTGTTTTTGGTTGATGACATAGAAAAGCGAAGTAATTTCTGGGAATTTCGTTTTCAAGAAATTCATTAAACCTTCGATTTCGTCCATTTCTGGTTTGTAAAACTGTACCAAAACCATTGTTTCGTTCATAGTAGTAGTACGAATCATGATATTTCGCAGCAAGCCGTTTTGAAACTTGATATCGAAGAATTCCAACTCATTTGCCAACACATACTCACGCACCGCCATTCTGATACTGTTGGAAGGCTCGGCTTGCAAATGGCATTCGGCCAAATCCAAGACTTTATCAAACTGGCCTGGAACATGGAAACCTAGTCCACGCCTGTCCATATCTACGCCCGATTTTATTTCCTCGTTTGTCAGCCATTTACGGTTCGAGAAAGAAAACTCCAATTTGTTTCTATAATATTGAATTTTATCCGAACCAATAATAGGCTGAATTTCAGGCAATTCTACTTTTGCGATGCGAGTGAGCGCATCGCGTACTTGTTTTTCTTTGTAAAAAAGTTGCGTATCGTATTGTACATGTTGCCATTTGCAACCGCCACACACGCCAAAATGTTGACAAAATGGTTCGCTTCTAAGATCAGAATACGAGTGGAATTTCACAGCTTCACCAATCGCATGATTCGAACGTTTTTTCTTTAGCATCACGTCCACCACATCGCCCGGAGCGGCTTTTTCGATAAAAAGCACCAAACCATCTTCTTGTTTGGCCATACAACGTCCTTCGTCTGCAATCTCTTGCACGAGTACGTTTTCGATTATTTTGCCTTTGACTTTATTTTTGGACATGCTTTTTTTAAGTTCAAAGTTTAAGGTTCAAAGTTCAAAGTTGCGTCCTCGAACGTTGAACTTTAAACTAATGTGCTATTGAAAATGGAATGAAATGGTAACGGTATGCGTATTGACTCGTTTCAATGCGTTGGCGTATTTGTTTGGGTCGCTCACAAAGGCATTTGAGAGGCCGTGCGAAAATCGGATTTCGGGCGAAAGCTTGAAGTATTCGTAATAAATATCAAAACCAAAACCGTATTCCAAACTAAAATCGTTGTTGATAGTGCGCAACTCATCTGGTTTTTTGTCTTTTCGTCTGAGTCCTGAAGCTAAAGAATACTTTCCTCCGACTATAAAATACATTCTCGTATTTCCACGTCTTTCCGATTTCATCTTCAAAAGCAATGGAAATTCGGCCATGGTACTTTCCATTACCTGATTTATTTTCCCTGTCTTAGCAAAATTGTATACTAAAGTGCGTTCATAAAAACCAACGCCAGGTACAAGTCTTAAGTCCAGATAATCAGCTAGTTTGAGGTTAAAAATAAAGCCTAATGTAAAGCCAGTACTCCCTATTGGACTCACCGACTTGATCGAATCGGGATTGTTGGCCATAAAATCGGACCGTTTGATTCGATAGCTCGCATAATTGCCCGCTAGGTAGAAACCAAAGTGCATTCGCTTATCATCAAAATGAGGCAAATTAATCACTTTTTTCTTTTCAGCTACCTGTGCTATAGATAGTTGCAAACAACAAAGTACTAAAACGAAACTAACTAAGACGGTTTTTGTGCCGTGTAAATACTCGAAATTCCGAATGTTAGCGAAGTGCATTGGCAGTTCTTAAATCCAACTTTTTCCAAAATTAATAAAAATTCCTTGCCTTGAGGGAAGTTCTGTACCGACTCGGGCAAGTATGTGTAAGCCGAGGCATCTTTTGAAATCCAATTTCTCACTTTTGGCAATACAAATTGAAAGTAGAAGTTGTAAAGATTCTTTACAGGAAAAGATTTTGGTTTCGAAAATTCTAACACTGCCAAAGTAGCGTCAGGTTTCATAACACGCAAAATTTCGGCCATTCCTATTTCCAAATGCTCAAAATTACGCACTCCAAAAGCAACGGTCACGGCATCAAAAGTATTGTTCTCGAATTGTAAATTTTCAGAATCGCCTTGTTTTAACTCAATTATATGAGTGAGTTTTTTTTCTATTATTTTTTCTCTTCCTACTTCCAACATTAAATTAGAAATATCGACACCGATGATTTTGTCGGGTTTTAGAGTCTTGGCCGTTTCAATAGCCACATCGCCAGTACCAGTAGCTATATCCAATACAAGTTTTGGTTGCGCTTTTTTAAGCTTCGAAATGAGCTTTTTGCGCCACAAAATATCAATTCCCAAACTCAAGCATCGGTTCAGAAAATCGTATTTAGGGGCAATGTTGTCGAACATTTCTTCCACTTGCTCCCTTTTGCCCGTTGCTTTTTCTTTATATGGAACTACCATTTTCAATGTGAATTTTATTCTTTATTTCTCTTCAATTAACAGACTTGTAGTACTTTTTGTTTATACTCTCTTTCTTTAGAAACAGAATAGAAAAGGGTTTTAAACGTTTTTACACTTAAACCTTTCTATTTATTACATAAACCGAATCTGCGTTTTCAGGTTGGCGAAATTACGCTTAATTTGGCATTTGCTAATGTCTATATTGGATTGAATGAAGTTTAAACTAAATCATATAGTGATTGTTTTGATGATCGCTCTTGGTCATTGTGCAAATAGCCAAGGCATTATGCAAAAACTTGCACTATATGTAGGTACTGGCTTGGTCATCATTCCGGGCAACGAAAACATGACCAAGTATTTCGTTCCTCAAAATGCTTTTGGTAGTTTCAAACCTGGTATTTCGCTGAATTTCTGCCTTTTATATCTCAAAAATAGGCATCTTTCTTATGGACTCGAAGGACAATATTTTTTCAGTTCGAAACAAAATCATCGGCTGTACAATACTTCGGCTGGGCCAATTCTGAAATTCAATTTTATAAGTACATACGAGGCCGTTTCGCCATTTGTGATTGCTGGACCAAAATTTGGCTACACCTACATCAACCGTGCCGAATACCGTGTTTCTGAAAAACCAAACCTTGCAAATGACACCAAACAAGTCGACATTCAAAATCTGAATTTACAGTTTGGCTATGCCCAATTTGGCATTCCCAGTTTTGGACTTATGGGCGGTGCTGGGGTAGATTTCAGATTGACCAAAAGACTGAAATTGTTTTTGATGGGCACTTATACCTATGAATTTACAAAAGGAAATAAATTATTAAAGGAAAATTATCCGCAGCAACAAACCAATTTGGGGTTTATAACTACCACTGTAGGAATTAATTATAAACTAAAAAAAGAAACAAAAGCCAAAAAGAACATCAACAACCTGCAAGCACACGATGCTGAAAAACGCAGACAGCAGACAATGAAAAAAATTTCAAACGCTGCTGCTAAAAAATACGTGACCCAAAAGATGCCGCCAGCATCGGCTCCAGTGCCAAAAACGACCATGAAGTTCAAAACCTTGAGCAAGGAAGAACTTGATCCGAATAAAAAATACGTGGTCGATGGTCAGGTAACAGGCGATTCCAAAAACTTTGATGATGCTTCGGTATTGATTTTGGATGAAAAAGGCAAGATTGTAGGTTCTTCTAAAATTGATAAAAATGGACGGTTTGCCTACAAAGGTTTAAAGCCCGACAACTATAGTTTGGCCTTGAGCAAAAGCGACCCAAACATGCAGGCCAAAGCCAATGTGGTAGCCGAAGATCCTAGCATGAAAGTGGATGCTGCTGATTTAAATAAGTTTCACTACAATCGACTTGCGGCTGCTGGAAAAACTGTTGGAGTGATTCTGGGCGATGCCAAATTGGGCGACAATGGCCAAGTGGCAAGCGATCAAACATTGTTATTGTTGGATGCAGTTGGCAATATTGCCGCCACTACCAAAACCAATAAACTGGGTAAATATGCTTTTAGAAACCTAAAAACAGATGATTATCAGGTATTAGCGGCTGATAATCCTGCTGTTAAAGCGAGTGTGATGGCTGCAGGTGGCGATCCGAATATGAAAATAGACGAAGCGGCTTTCAAGCAGTTTCCATTCAAAAAACTGGCCAATGGTCAAAAGCCTGAAGGTGTTGTGATAGGAAATATCACTTCGGCCAATGGCAAAGAAATGAATGATCAATCAGTGCTATTGCTGGATGACAACGGAAATGTGGTGGCCGAAACTAAAACCAACAAACTAGGTAAATTTGCTTTCAAAGGTCTTCAACCTGATGGTTATCAGGCGGTTTTGGCTGGAGGAGATCCCAATGTATTTGCCAAAGCAGGGTTAGGAATGACTGATCCTTCGATGCAAATGCCCGAAAATGCGTTCTTTAAATTTGGGAAATTGGGTAATGCAGGAGCTCCCGAAAAATTCATTACAGGCAAAGTTGATTTGGCCGCCAATTCGCAAAATGCTACAGACGCAACCGTGCTTTTGCTGGATGATAAAGGCAATGTAGTAGAAAGTATCAAACTAAACTCTGATGGAACGTTTGTGATGAAAAATGTCCGTTCGGCTAGTTATCAAGTAGTGGTCGAAGGGGCCGATTACGATAAAATGGTGTTTGATGTAGGCAAAAACGATGCCGCCAATTCAAGTATTTCGGCAAATGTTTTCAATAAATACGCTTTCAACAAACTGAATGCCGATGGTACACCACAAAATTTGGTGATTGGAAAAATAGACATGGCTGGTCAAACATTGCCAGCCGAAGGTGTAAATGTGATGTTGATTGACGAAAATGGAACAGCGATAGAACGTGCAGTAGCCGACAAGGACGGAAATTTTGCCTTCAAAGACGTGAAAGCGGGCAATTATCAAGCGGTAGTCGAGGGGCAGGACTACAAAAAAGTAACGATGGATGTAGCCAATAGCGACAATGCCGCTAAAATTTCGGCCACTGATTTTTTTAAACATAGCTACGACAAACTGCACCCAGACGATGCCAATAAAATGGTGATCGGAAATATCAATAGCAGTGCGGAAGGCAAATCGGCAGCCGACCAAACCGTTTTGTTGTTAGATAATGATGGAAATATTATTCATAAAACGGTTGTCACAAAAGACGGTTCGTTTACGTTCAATAATTTAAAAGCGGATAACTATCAAATGGTACTCGAAAAACCAGATCCTGCATTTAAAACCAATCTTTCGGCCATTGTGAAAGATCCCGACATGAAAGTGTCGACTCATGGGGTGATGAAATACAATTTCCAAACGAAAACAATGGAAAAACTGACCGAACACGATAAAGTGATTATCACTGGAACGATCCGCTCGGAAGATTTTATGGCGGTTGAAAACAGAACAGTGATGCTGCTAGACGATCAGGGAAATATCGTAAGACAGGTTTTTTCTGATCGACATGGAGTTTTTAAATTCCAAGGAATCAATGCCAAAGACTATCATGTGGCGTACCAAGATGGCGACAAAAAAGTAAATCCTGTGGTGCAGATGTACAAAGATAATGACCCTGCAGTGACCGAAGTGGGCGGAAAAATTGCCAAAACACTTTATTACGACCACAATCAAACGACTGTTTCTGAGAAAGATAAAACCGAATTGGAAAAATTTGTAAAATTCTACAAAGAACATCCCAACACCAAAATTATCAAGCTAAATGCCTATGGCGATGCCACTGGCACAGACGAGGCCAACATGGAAGTGACTCAGAAAAGGGCGAAAATGGTGATGGAATATTTGGAAAAACGTGGTATTCCCAAGGACAAACTAAAACTGAACCCACTTGGCAAATCGCTGAAATTCAAGAACAAATACAGCCTACCTGATCCTAAGCTCAATAGGAAAGTGGATATTGAGATAGTGGAATAAGGAAAATCTAAAATTCGGCTAATAATAACCGCAATCCTTCGTCCCAATTTCCAAAACCAGATGCAGCGGTAATGTGTCCAGCATCGCCAATAAAAATCAGTTTACTTCCCCAGTTCTTTGCAAAAGCCTCTGTTCGTTCTTTGGTTGCCCAATTGTCGTTCGTACTACCAATGATCACAGACGAAAACGGAAATGGAAGCAAAGGAATTGGAGTGAAGCTTTCCAAACCTAAATCTTGCCATGGATTGTCCAAATCGGGCGGAGCCACAATCATTGCGCCTTTTATTTTGACATTAAACTCTCTCGCCCAATGCGCAATGGCGATACCGCCCATACTGTGCGAAATTAAAACAACAGTTTCGGGTTCGAATTTTAATACCGCTTCGTAAATGGCATCAATCCAATCTTTACAAACTGGTTTGTCCCAACTTTTTTGCTGAATGCGAATACAATTGGGCAACGTTTTCTCGAAATAAGTTTGTCAATGCGCCTCTCCTGAGTTGCCGTAACCTGGGATGATGAGATAGTTTGTTTGCATTATATCTTTTCTGCAACAAGACAAATATCAAACATTTCGATCATGCCTTTTTCTACCGACTTTACAACAGTAGCATTACTGGCTTCTTTTAGGATTTGAAATCCATTTTGTTCGATTATCAAACGCAATTCTTCCGAATCGTAATGGGTAAATACTTCGTGGGTAAAAGGCAGTTTTTCCATTGAACTCTTTGGTCTGTAGCCAATTACTAATTGTCCACCTTTTCGCAAAACTCTTTTCAGTTCGGACAGTTGCTGTTCTATATTCTCCCAAAAATAAACGGTATTGAGGGTAATAATGCTATCGAAAAAATCATTGTTAAACTTCATTTCCATGGCATTTTGACACGAAATATGGATGCTTTTTTCAAATTCTTTGTTAAAAGCAATCGCTTCGGCACACATAGTTTCCGAAAAATCGACTCCATAAAAGTGGATAGATTGATTGATCTCAAAAAACTTAGGTATCGTTTTGCCATTGCCAAAACCTATTTCCAATAGCGTATCGCCTTCTTTTATGTGCAAATGACTCAGTACAAAATCATACAATTTTGCATTGGTCACATTCATGTTTTCAGCCACTTTCAAACCTACCTCGCCTGACGGTTTCATCAATTGTCTGCCTAATTCGGTATTGGAAATTTCAGTCATTGTATTAATTATTATTTATGTATTTTTAAGAAGATCACATTTTTATTTGACTTGCAAAGAACACAAAACCAAGATGTGGAAGTTCCGCTACACTTCCTTTTATAAGGCTAACAATTTGCCCACGATGATAAGACGAATGGTTCGTGATTTGAAATATCGCATCCGCTTTCCGCATTATTCGGTGTGTGTTGTCGATCGGAAAATGAAATTCAATGGTCATTTCAAGCTCTGAATCGCTTATGTTTTGCAGAAAGGCTGTCCAGTTTCTATCGTTTTCCAGCATTACGTTTTCACACTCTATCAATGTTCTTTCTTGAAAAAGAGGCGTACTAATGGTTTCTCCTTTCAATCGGTTTAGCCAAATAGTGTTGACCGAAATGAGATGCGAAAACAGCAACAATGCTCTTTCATTCAATGGATTCGCACGTTTTAAAGTGTCTAACAGTTCGGTATTCGCCCAAAAATCAAAAGACATTTGTTTGAGAAGTAGACTTTTCATTTTTACAAAAATCGAATTTCAAAGAAAGGATACTTGACGAATATTTTTTTACTAAAAAAATCAACCTACTTGAATCGCTGAATATCCACCTCTCTAGGCAAATCGCCATTTCCCAAAAGCCATTCGACAAAAATGTTCGAAAAATAAGGTCCTACCGAAACGCCTTTGGTTCCTAATCCGTTGAAAATATATGAATTATTATTCATGTTATTTCTGCCCAACATCGGTCTTCTATCTTTGGTTGTGGGTCTGATTCCTGCTATTTGGCTGATAATTTTGTATGGACTTTGAAGTACCAATTCCAGTTTCTGAATAATCTCGTCACAGGCTTTTTGGGTGGGCTGATCGTGTTCAAACTGCCATTCGTAATTCGAGCCGACTCTTTGTTTGTCCTTATCAGGAAGCACAAAGACTCCTTTGCTTACGACACTTTCGAGCCCATAATTTTCGATCTGGACATCGAGCACTTGTCCTTTGGTCCCATTCAGAGGCAAATAATTGAAAAATGGATTTTGTCGCCCCAAATGTCCTTCACAGAAAATGATACCCGTGGCTGTGATTCCTTGGTAGGAGACTGAATTTTCAGCAAAAATTAAATCATCATAAACGAACCCTTCACGACTCAAAAACTGATTGGTAGTTAAATATTCCGCAAATGCGTTCAACATCGGTTTCAGATCTACAAAACCCGAAATCTTGGTTTCGATCCCTCCATAAGGAGCTTTGAAATGGGATTGGATTTCGGTAGGAGAGGAGTTGACCTCGATGTAGTTTTTTAGCTCAGGATCAGCACTTTGTCCGTACCAAGTATTTTGTTCGGCAATGGATTCGAAAGGGCGAAAAATGGGCTTTTTATGTAGAAATTTTACGCCCAGAAATTCTTCTAAGGATTCGTAATAAGGTTCTAAAAAAGGGAATAAATCATCGGCCAGCCAAGTTTTTAAGGCGCGTGGCCCTGTGATGGGATTATACAAACCAGCCGCTACTCTTGACGAAGAATTCTGTTGAAGAATATCAAAAACGGCAATTTTTTTGTCTTTTCGAACAAGGTTGTAGCCCACGAGCGTACCAGCCAAACCTTGCCCGACAATTATATAGTCGACTTGCATTATTTAGTGGCCACTAAAAACAAGTCGATCGCATTGAGTGCATAAGGTGCAATAAAGAAATCCTCTTGTGAGATTGATTTTACCAAATCGTCATTTTGTTCCAAAAGCGTGTTTCGGTTAAAACGATTGGCAAATTCGTAAGGGATACGCAAAATCCATGTCGGCAATTTATGTTGAAGATCCAAAATGTCCCAACGCATGATTTTATTTACCGATTCACGATTTCGGTCGTGGTAGCTGATAAAACGTTTGCTACCGAAAATGCCATCTACTTTAGCAGATGAAAAATATTTCTTGGCTAATGTTTCCAATTCGGGACCAGTATACTCACGCACATGCCACGGATTGCGCGAAAGTGACATCGGTCTGTTTGGCGTGGTGATGTAGGCTTTTCCTCCAGGCTTCAAAACACGCGCAATTTCTTTCAAATAATCATTATCATTTTCAATGTGTTCGATCACCTGAAAACTCACGATGGTATCGAAACTATTGTCTGCCAATCCTTTAAGCGGAGGCAAATTCATCGCGATAAACTTTCCTTCAGGATATTTGGCAGCCAATTTCTGAACCATTGGCTCGATTTTGTCGACCGCAGTGTACGAAGTAGTGAGATTTCGAAGTAATTCGATTCCTCTTCCTTCGCCACAACCGATTTCCAATAAATCGCCAGTCACGATGGGCGCAGTAGCCGTGTAGGCATACAAAAGACGCTGGTGAATGGGATTGTCTGATACGATTTCTTCAGAAGTGATTTCGGTTGTGTAAATCGACATGGATACGTGATTAAAATAGTTAACAGTGAATAGTCGGCAGTTAATGGTTCTATATTTACTTTAAAAACGAGTACTTATAGATTTGTAAGAATGTCGAATATTTTAAATAGGTTACTTGCGGTTACAAAACTACCAAAATCGGAAACAAATTGTAAATCAGAAAAATAAAAACGGAGTTTCTTCGTGGTTTTTTTACCCAAAAGAAACTCCGTTAAGAATAATGAAGAAGTAACTGTTAATTACTATCCATTCCACTGCGCAGGATTTTTGCGCCATTCTTCCAATGCTTTAAGCTGTGATTTGTCAATGTATTTTTTGTCGACCGCGACTTCTAGCAAGGTATTGTAGTCTGTAATGCTAGCCAAACGTACTTCGGCTTCTTCAAAATTGCGTTGAGCAATATCGAGGCCGTACGTAAAAATGGAAACCATTCCTACAATATCAGCTCCAGCATCGCGCAATGCTTTGGCTGCTTCAAGGGAGCTTTTTCCTGTCGAAACAAGATCCTCGACCAACAAAACACGAGAGCCTTCGATCAAATGCCCTTCGATCTGATTGCCCATTCCATGATCTTTCGGCTTGGGGCGCACGTAGATAAATGGCAAGCCCATTTTGTCGGCCAGCCAAGCTCCTTGTGGAATCCCAGCGGTGGCTACACCTGCAATAGCGGTAGTTCCTG
>JAYVIX010000047.1:0-6013 GCA_043769845.1 Cytophagales bacterium | reverse complement strand
GGGCTAATGATTTATGGCGCATTGTACAAATACGTGTACGAGAACGATAGCGTCATGAAATGGACGGGGATAGCCCTTATTGCCCTGTTTGTATTTGTTGCTATCCACTACATCATGCAAACAACCAAAACGAGCAAGTAAGTACAATCAAATGTTTTGGAATCCGCAAATAAGCTGGATGAATAAATGGTCGGGAGAATTTGGAAAGCCTAAATTCTTTGGCTCTACCACATTTCTTGCTTGGACTACTGACGCTTGGCACTTATTCGACACGATAGGTACAACATGTATGCAAAGTGCTGGATTATTGCCAGTTATGTATTTCTATAACCTGTCATTTTGGTACTTCATCCCTGCTTTGTGTGTGGTTAAAATGCTGGTAGGCGTTCCGTTTGAGGTTTGTTATTCTAAACTATTTAAAAGGTAGATCATGCTACTAGGATGTAAAGGACAATTCGTGCATAAGATAGTTGAAGGCACAAAACCCCACTCTTTTCGAGCAAACAGAAAAGACGGGCGCAAGTGGAAGGTAGGAGATACGATTCAGTTCTACGAAAATGTGCGCCAACCCGACATGAGGAAGATACGGCCTGATGCGGTGGTGAAAGGTGTTCAGGATGTTAAGATGATTCTCAGAATTAATAAATCAATAGATCAATACAATTTCTACTTGTTTATTGACCGCAAAAACAGGAAAGGGTTTGCAAGACATCAAATCATGGAAAAAGACGGATTTGAGGAAGTCATCCAATTCATTAGGTTCTTTTTCCCGAAAGAAAAATTTAACAAATCGGGGACATGGGAAGGTCAATTGGTACACTGGACTGATTTAAAATATTAAAATCATGCAAATACTGAGCGACATAATATATGACCTTGACAATATCGAAGACTTTATAAAAGCGTCTTATTCTTCGATGGATATAAGCAAGCGATGTGGAGACGAACTAATTAGGCTGATAAGAGAAGTCAAAGAAAAAGCTTTAAAGAAATGAGTAATGAAAGCAGAATAACCCGTATCCCCAACGCCCAAATACTACCCGAACTGACTAGGCTACGAAATGCACTAGTCAAAAATGGTAGGCAATGGGTGCGAGAAGGAAGAATAACAGAACCAGAACGTACGTTTCGCCTTGCGGTTTACGCTCAATTGATTGACGATTACAAGCCGAAAGAAGCGGATAAGACACAAACAGCACTATTTGCCATAAGCGAAAATTTGAAGCCATGAACTACGACCAAATAAAACTATTTCGCTACCTCTTGGCTCAACTTCCTTTTAGTACAGAGGAACGGGACAAATACAAAGAATCGTTGGTGATGGAGTTCACCAACAGCCGTACGAAGTCGAGCAAAGACATGTCGAACAATGAGGCTGAAGCGTTGATAAACTTCCTAAAAAGTAAGACTTCAACCAGCGTAAACCAACAGCAAAAGCCTAGTACAAATGCCTCAAAACGCACGGACTCTATGCCCCGTGAAGTATGGGAACAAGGCAATGACATGCGTAAAAAGGTAAAGTACTATGCTCGCCAGATGAATTGGGATGTCGGTTTGACAGACACCGAGTTTTGGGCGTGTATTGATAATTTTTGTATGACCCGTTGTGCGATCAAGAAACCACTTAACAAGTATCTGCCAGCCGAATTGGTTGCCGTAGTCACGCAGTTCGAACAATTGTACAATAACCACCTAAACAAGAAAACCTCGAATGAACAGACAGGCAATAAACAAGCTCAAGCGGGATTACTTAATGAGAGAGCGTTTTAACAAACTATACAAGGAGGATAGGAAACGGATAGACGATGTGTATGTTACTTTAGAAGATGAATTTTGCATCGACAAAGAACAGATACAGCGAAGAATCAACGAACTGGACGAAAAGATAGAAGCCGCTAAAAAACTTCAAATAGAACTAGATTTCCTGCCACATGCGTAAGTTTCAAATCACATCCGAAAAACTAGACTGTGAGATCACGTTTCACTACTCGCAAACTGGCAAGCTAATGGGTTTTGTCCTGAACAAAGAACTTACTTTCGATCAACTAAAAGCGATTATAGCGTCTTGTTTTTACCGTCTAGAAGACCTTTTAGACTGTTATTCAAAGCCGAATATGACACGGCTCATTACTGAGATATTCCCCGATTTGTCGTTTGATGCTTTTTTTGATGCCTACAAACACAAGCTAGACCGAAAACGTGCTGAGGATGTTTGGAACAAACTAAGCGAGAGAGACAAGGCAGCGGCCATCAATTATATAGCTATCTACGAAAAGGAAAGAGTCAGTACAGGGGCTGCCAAATTATACCCAAAAACCTACCTGAAAGATAAAGTCTGGCGATAACCCAGAAATATTCACTATTTCCGTAACGTTTCCCGAAAATACTTCGTATTATTGGGAAACGTTTTTGTTTTATACTAACTCAAAGCGGTAGTTTGACCCGTCTATATGGCAAGAATACTTACTTATACTAACAAAACAACGGGCGAAAAAACAGCCTTCAGTACACTTACTGTACTTGCTTCACATAAGAAGCTCCCTTACAAATACGATCATATGGGCGATTTGCTGCGAGATGGCAAAGAAGTATACGAAGATCAGAATATCAAAATTGAACGTTTAGAATTGATAAAGAAATAGATATGGGATTTTTCGACAAAATAGCAGACAAAGCCACGGCAAAAAAGTTGGAGGAAGTAAAATTACTCTTACTAGAAAATGAAGAGGTTGAATATGCCTTTAGTTTATTGTTAGATCACGGATATATTACGAACAAACGGTTAATTATTAGTGATAAAAGCTTTCTATCAAGCGAACAGGCGTTGATTAGTATTCCTTTTTCAAAGATAAATAGTGTCTCTATTCTCAAAAAAGGCGGTTTTTCAACGCTCAAAAAACTGGAAATAATGGTTGGTTCTCATTCTTTCGCATTCACGATTACCGAGGAAGACCCAATTGAAGTTTACAAAATGATTTTAAACAAAATTGTATGAAAAAGCTACTCTATTGCCTCGCATTCCTAAGTTTTGCGGCACAAGCCCAGCAAGACCCCGTTACTATCAGGCTTTCAACTAGCGGCAAAACCTACGCAGCGGGTGACGCTGTTCAGTTGGACGTTTACTTTGCGCCTAGTATCCCAGACAACAACAAGTTTACCATGTGGCTTTTTGAGGCAAATGACACATTGGCTAGGTACGATGTGGCCGTTTCTGATCTTGTAGCAACTTCTACCTATAGAGACGTGACAAACGACCAAGTAGACGAACGTGTATTCAATTTCACGATAACGCTACCTACAACGATACGTACAGACATCAATCATAACTTTGCGTGGTGGAGCAAAAAGGACAAAGGATTTGCCGCTACCATTATCAATACCAAAGCACCAACTGGACTAGAAGACGAATACTTAGCCAGTGGTGAAAAGGTAGTCGCAATGTATGATCTATGCGGTCGCAAGCTAGATACACCACAGGCGGGAACGCCTTTTATAGCGGTTTTAGACAATGGTAGAACACGTAAAATTGTAATGCGATGAAAATAGATTACAGAGACTTACTTGTTAAATATATGGCTGAGGTTCTTTTAGCTGAGGGTGTTAGCTTTGTGCCTTATGGCCTAAGTTTTGCAGGTTTAACAAAGGAGGAAGTCGAAGAACTAAAACTGATTGAATCTGAAGCTACATTGCAAGCAAATAAAGATAGCTATACAAAAATTGAAAAGCCTAAGAGTGATCAAGAAGAATTGGAAACAGAAACGTGGACTTTAGAAAATGGCACAGTTTTAAGGCGTGAACGTCCTTTCAATTATATTGGGTCAATTAGAATTGTAGGAGAAAATCGTTTTTTCATAAACGGTGAACAGGTTCTTATGTGGAAGCTACTTTATGGGCATGATGAAAAAATACCAATAGCATACGAACACATCCCTTTTATTAAAGAAAAGCCCTTGAATAACACGTAAAATTGTGATGCGATGAGCAATATAATAAAATCTGACAGAGAGTTGAATGAGAGAATGTCATTGTTTCATAATGACCCAATTAGGCACGAATTAATTAACCAAAAAGTAAAAATAGCGGAAGTGGCAGATATTGAATTGCATCAAATTGGTGTGAATATGGTTAGAGTAACCAAAGAGCCTTTTGCTACACAAATAAGGAAAATTGATGAAATGTTACGTGATTATGAAGAAAGCAAGTATCCAGATTTATTTGAAAAGCCCCTCGAATAAGGGGCTTTTTCTTTACACAACATACTTCGAAACCCTTTCTACAGGCGGTATTTTTTGCACCAATTGCTTTTCTATTTTTACAGTTGCATCCCCTCCATTGCTTTCATAATCACGGTACAAGTTGGTTGAATCGTCCTTGACCACAAACGCATATTCTAAGATGTCTACAATGGTGATAGAATTGTTTTTGTCGGGATAATACCGCCTACGTTGCAGCTTGCCAAAGTTATCGCCACTAAAGCCTTGTAGCAATACATGTATTTGTTCCACGTGCTTAAACGTGCGCATGGCTACGTCAAAGTCGCTGCTTACAGTAGCCGCCCATGCGTAATTTTCTTGCACAATATGCACCCGCAAAATGCCCGTACCGCCTTGGCTCATGGCGTTTTCTTCCAAGAAATCGAACTCGAATTCGAACAAGATAGCGGGCAATGGCATAGGACAAATCATTTTACCCTCCACATCGGGCAAATATTGGCCGTAGTACCTTTCAAAATACTTGACTGGCGAATAGCTTGTTTGCTCCAAGAATGGCGCATTCAGCTTTATGTAGTCGCTTATCTGGGTGATTATTTCAGGAATCATCTTTTTACAGTTAACAGTTTATCGTACACCAAACATTCGTTCTAGGTCGTGAGTGATACGCATTTCTATTCTTCGCTCTAAAAACTGACTTTCTCCCATGAATTGCCGTTTGGGCATGTCCACGGTGTAGGCTTTGCTTGCGGTCATCGCTTCCGCAATCACATTCTTGCTTGCTTTTTTAGCAAAGCGAAAACGGCCTTTTGAGCGTTCGAAACGTATCTTTCGCTTTCGAGTTGGCATGTGTATGGTGCCGCCCTCATTGTGAATTTTAGCGTAAGGCATGTTACTGCCTATCACCACATAGTCACGGCCTTTATACACCACTCGGATACTTCGCCTAAGCGTTCCCGTGTCGGTAAGTATAGCACGCCCTGATCTCTTTTTATCGCCTCTTTTTCTAGCGTTCCAACGTTCAAAGTTCTTGTTTATGTAACCTTGCCGCCTGAAGCTTTCCTTATAGAATTCCACCGCCCACGCCCCGACTTTTGTAGGTAGCGAGCGGTGGTAGTTGCCAAATTCTTTGGCTATTCTATTGATGTCGAAACCTTCCATTATGCGCCCTGTTCAAAGTTTCGCAATGCACGGTAAAGACTTTCTTCAAAAGCCTTATCAAACTGGCTTGCGTTCATGAATTCTTTCACGCTGTTGGCAATCACTTCTATCTTATCGGCTTGTTTTACCACTCCGATGCTGACAGTTATGTTTCGCTGGTTTCTGGCTTCGCCTACTACAGAGTTCAGACGGCTTTCCGCTTTGCTCTTTTTCTTCTTGTTTTGTGCGGTAAACTTGGCTTCGCCTTCAGTACTGAAAAAGCCTTTTTGCTTTTCGCCCACTTGCCTAGACGATTCAGCCACACGAACTTGCTGTGCACCGTCCAAATAACCTTTATTGAACGATTCGGCTACCCCTTTTCCAGCACCTGCGTAGAAGTCTTTTAAACCTCCAAACGCATTCTTCAACCCCGCCTTTATTTGGTCGGGATTCATCGTCAGGATGCCCGAAATGAGTTGAGCCAAGCCGCCTAGATACTTCTTGCCAGCTTCCCAAATATTCGAGAATACTGTTTTGGCCGCTTCCCAAAGCCCTAGAATCGTACCTCTGAATTGTTCCGATTTCTCCCATGCGATCACGATAGCGGCAACTAAAGCCGTGATAGCGACAATGACAATGCCTATCGGGTTGAGCGACAAAGC
>JAYVIX010000046.1:0-4020 GCA_043769845.1 Cytophagales bacterium | reverse complement strand
AAGTTGGTTCGCCAGAACACGTAGAATTGGCTTTGAAATACAATGTAGATATTCTTTGGATTGGCGCACGTACTACAGTGAATCCGTTCACGATGCAGCATATTGCTGATGCCTTGAAAGGTGTTGACGTGCCTGTATTGGTGAAAAATCCTGTGAATCCTGACTTGGCACTTTGGATTGGTGGTATCGAGCGCATTTACAATGCAGGCATCAAAAACTTAGGTGCAATTCACCGTGGTTTTACTTCTTTCGAAAAAGCAAAATACCGCAACTTGCCAAACTGGCAAATCGCGATGGAATTGAAAAGACAATTCCCTGATCTTCCTATCATATGCGATCCTAGCCACATTGCTGGTAACAGAGATTATATCGAAGAAGTGTGCCAACGTGCAATGGACTTGAACTTTGACGGTTTGATGATCGAATCTCATATCAATCCAGCAGTTGCATTGAGCGATGCAGCACAACAAGTGACTCCTGATGTGTTGGGTAAAATATTGGACAATCTGATTATCAAATCGGAAACATCTACCAATGTAGAATTTACGACACAATTGGAAGCCCTTCGTGGCCAGATAGATAAGTTGGACAAAGAATTGGTAGAAGTACTTTCTGCTAGAATGAGTCTTGCTGACAAAATTGGTGAATACAAAAAAGACAATAGCGTGACTACTTTTCAACAAAGCCGTTGGGACGAAATCTACAACACACGTAGAGAGTGGGCCACAAAAATGAACGTTAGTCCTGATTTTGTTTCTGAAATTTTCAAATCGGTTCACGGTGAGTCGGTTAGACGTCAAGAGGAAGTAATCAACAATCTTTCTGCAAACGCTTAATTAGGTAAAGGGTAAAAGCTTGAAGCCTTTAGCTTATCCCCTTGAAACCTTTCGAATTAAATTCTCATAAAAAATCCGTAAAATTGCCTCCGCTCACACAGTGGGGGCTTTTTTATTTCGACATGAATCACATCGTCATCAATAAAGACTATCAAAACTCCATTTTAGAGTTTATTAATAGTAGAAAATATTCTCACATATTGGTTTTGGTAGACGAGAACACTCGTTTACACTGCTACGAAAAATTGAATTTCAAAAGTTTTCTTCCCAAACACGAAGTCATCGAAATCAAAAGTGGAGAAGAGGAGAAAAACTTGCAAACCTGCACCAAGATTTGGCAACGAATGACCGAGTTAGAACTCGACCGTAAAGCCTTGTTTATCAACCTTGGTGGTGGAGTGATTGGCGACATGGGCGGTTTTTGCGCCAGCACTTACAAACGTGGGATTGATTTTATTCAAATACCAACCACTTTGCTTTCGATGGTCGATGCAAGCGTGGGCGGTAAATTGGGCATTGATTTCAGTTTTGATAACAATACATTTAAGAATCATATTGGCGTTTTCAGAGTACCAGATGCAGTGTTGATCTCAACTCCATTTTTGGAAACATTGCCCAAAAGTGAACTTCGTTCTGGTTTTGCGGAAGTGATTAAGCATTGTTTGATTGCAGATGCGAATAAATGGAAGTCGTTAACAGCAAGTCGCCTGTCGTCAGATGACTTTAGTATAGAGATTAATTTTGAAGAGATTGTTTCGCATTCAATTCAAATAAAAGACAGAATCACGACCGAAGATCCGACTGAAAAAGGAATTCGCAAAATCTTGAATTTTGGGCACACGCTAGGTCACGCTGTCGAGAGTTTTTATTTGAATACTCCAAAGAAACTGCTTCATGGTGAAGCGATTGCGGTCGGAATGATTTGTGAAGCGTATTTGTCGATGAAACGAAATTTGATTTCTGAAGAAGATTTGAAACAAATTTTAGCATATATTTTGAGTGTTTATGGAAAAGTAGCTATTCCGACAAATGATTTACAGGCGATTGTGGAGCTTACCAAACAAGACAAAAAGAACGAATACAGCGAAATTCAATTTGCGTTAATTGGGCCAATCGGACAATGTGGGTTTGGAATTACGGTAGGAGAGGACGAGATGAAAGAAGCCTTGGAATTTTACATCAAAAACGTTTAGTCTTTTATTTGTAAATTACACCAAATCTATTTCCCTGTGAGCGTTAAATTTCTGATACTGTGTAGTTTGCCTTTGTTGGTTTTGATAGACATTGTTGCTTTTACAATGATTACGACATTGTTGCGGGCGGCAAATGATGCCTATGTTTTTTATGGCGTTCTTGGTATTTGTGGTTTAATGGCCATTAATTATTTCCCTGTAAAATACGTCATCTCACTTTTTAACGGACAGTCTGATGAAAAATCCTCAAAATAATCCCAATCCTAAATCTATTATGAAAAATATTATTGGAGTTTCGGTACTTGCTATAGTGCTGGTTGTGATCATGATGGCCAGTTGCAAGCGAATAGATGCTGGTCATGAAGGCATATTGGTGAAACAATACGGCACCGATAAAGGTGTGCAAGATGTGTCCTTAGTGACAGGTCGCGTTTGGTTCAACCCATTGACTGAAAGCGTGTATCAGTTCCCTACTTATGTGCAAACTGCCGATTATCAAGAGTTTACGGTCAATGCAAAAGACGGAAGTGTTTTTACTGTTGATCCTACTATTTCGTATGCAGTAAAAGCGGGAAAAAGCCCTCATATTTTTACGAAGTATAGAAAAGAAATTGAAGAAATCACGCAGACTACATTGTTCAATTATGTGAAAGATGCGTTCCGAATTCAAATGAATAAATACACGACTGATGAGTTGATAAGCAATCGTGAAAAATTTGAAGTGGATGTCCAGCTCACTTTGGGCAAGTCTATGGAAGTGGATGGTTTTGAACTTCAGCAGTTGACGAGTGGTTTGCAATACCCAGCTACGATTGTAGAAGCTATCAACTTGAAAAACAAGGCTGTACAACAGGCAATGCAAGTTGAAAATGAATTGAAAGTGGCTGAAGCTCGTGCCAAAATCAAATTGGTAGATGCCGAAACTGAAGCAAAAGCCAATGATTTAAGACAAAAAACGCTTTCTCCAATGCTTATACAGCAACAATTTATAGAGAAATGGGATGGCCACACACCACTTTACGGATCGAGCCCTACTTTTTTCAAGAACGTACAGTAATTTCAAAGTTTAAGGTCTAAAGTTCAATACGAACATCTTGTACATTGAACTTTAAACCTTGAATTTTAAACTGATATCTTTGCCATCCAATTTTACAGAATGTCGGTAGTTGTCAAAAATCTGAGTAAAAAATACGGTTCGCAATTGGCTTTGGACGATGTGTCGTTTAGTGCCGAAAAAGGACAAATAACGGGTTTTTTGGGGCCAAACGGAGCTGGAAAAAGCACCACCATGAAGATTGCGACAGGTTTTGTACCAGCTACTTCAGGTTCGATCGAAATTGCGGGTTTAGATGTTGCAACACACCCATTAGAAACGAAACGCAAAATTGGATATTTGGCCGAACACAATCCTTTGTATCTCGACATGTATGTGCATGAATATTTGGGTTTTGTGGCTGCTATTTATGGTTTGAAAAACACCAAAAATCTTTCTTTACAAATGGTAGAAAAAGTAGGTTTGGTACGTGAGCAAAACAAGAAAATTGGCGCACTTTCGAAGGGATATCGTCAGCGAGTGGGTTTGGCGCAAGCATTGATTCATGATCCTGAAGTATTGGTGTTGGATGAACCTCTTACGGGTTTGGATCCTAATCAGATTGTAGAAATTCGTTCGCTTATTAAAGAATTGGGTCGTGATAAAACGGTGATTTTTTCCACCCACATCATGCAGGAAGTTCAGTTTTTGTGCGATCGAGTGGTGATTATCAACAAAGGCAAAATAGTGGCCGACAAGTCACTTGCTGAACTGAAAAATGTAGGCCAAGACCGAAAAGTGGTGCATATAGAATTGGCCACAGCCTACGATGTCAATTCGCTTTGTAACATGACGGGCGTCCTTGAAGTGGTAGAACTGACTCATAATCAGGCAAAAGTATATTATGCCGAACAAGCCGACATCAGACCTGAATTGTTCAAATGGGCGAATGAAAGTG
>JAYVIX010000045.1:0-8862 GCA_043769845.1 Cytophagales bacterium | reverse complement strand
AGTTTAGAAAGATGTGCTGTTCGAAGAAAGAAAGAAACATCTGCCATTGCTTGTTCGGCAAGCAGCTCCAATGCTTTCGGATCGACTTTTAGAATTTTGCGACCGTCAATTTCAATAGTAGATACAAAGTCTTTACTGATTAGTTTGTATTCAGTAGTGTCTTTTTTGATTGGGAAAGGTTTTTGGTATTTAAAGTCGGCCATCTTTTCGAAGATTTTAAGGTGGCAAATTACAAATACGCAGAGGCAATAAAAAATATCAAAAATATAAAATAATATTCATTTTTATTCTTCTGATTCTGAATTTGATGATGGTCTTTGAAAATTCAGCACAAAGCCTTTTCAAAGACCAATCGCACTTCCACCTCTAGACAGTAAAAAAATCACCTTTTCACCACTTGATCGGCCAATTCTAATTTCAATCCTTGAATCTCGGCCAAAACCAATTGTGCTATTTTTCTGGCTCCCAATTCGTTGAAATGGGTGTTGTCTTGTTTGCCTTTTGGATAATTGGGATGTTCGCCTGGCTCGACCCACAAAAACAATAATTTCGATTGTTCATCACCCAATTTCTGGTACAATTCTTGGCTTTTCTTGTCCAAATCGATCAGTGCTACTTGCTGTTCCTTGGCTATTTCGCGTACCAAAGCCGAGTAAACCAGATGTGTTTGAAGTACTTTTCATGTAGAATCAAATTTTCTACGGCTAACAGGTGTCAACAAAACAGGGATTGCTTTGCTGGCTTTCGTTTCTTTGATAAATTTTCGCAGGTTGTTTTTATACTCATCTGGCGTGGTGTAGCGGTCTACTTTTTCTTTCGATTCGTCATTGTGACCAAACTGCATAAACACATAATCGCCTTCTTTCAATTGCTCGGCCACAGGTTGCCACCTGTTTTCTGAAATAAAAGTGCGGGGTGCTCCTTCCGTTCTTCGCATGATTTTCGACCACCACTGTCGAATCGAAAAAATGCACAAAAGGCATTCCCCACCCCGTTTCGGGATAGGCGTAGGTTTCTTTGATCGAAATGGTAGAATCGCCAATCAGAAAAACACGAATCGCTTTCTTTTGAAACATCACAAAAGACATTAAACTAAACATAAAAATTAATGAAATAATATTCATTGATTTTGAAGGCATTTTCATAAAAAGGTTTTTTTAAATTAGTAGATAGTGGTTAGTCTACTAACCACTATCTACTAACCACTATTTTGCTTCCACGATTTTAATTCCCAATTTGTTTTCGATAGCTCGTAATGCTTGCAATTCTTTGGGCGTGATGATGGCTAACGAAAGTCCTTTTTTACCAGCTCTCGCAGTACGGCCGCTTCGGTGAGTGTAGTATTCGTCTTGATCAGGAAGTTCGTAATGCACCACATAGGCGAGGTTTTCGACATCTATTCCTCTGGCGGCAATATCAGTAGCGATCAATATTTGCACTTTCGTGTTTTTAAAAGCACGCATTGCCTTGTCGCGTTCTATTTGTTTGAGGTCGCCATGAATGGTGTCACACAAATAGTTTTTCGATTTCAACAAATCATTCAATGCGATGGTACTCGCCTTGGTTCTGCAAAAAATCACGCCACGGTTTTGGCCCTGCGATTTCAGAAAATGAGTAAGCATTTCTGTTTTCTCTTTCGGGTCGCAAATCACATATTGATGCAGAATGTCTTTGTTGACGGTTTCCTTTTTGTTGACCTCAATTTTGAACGCATCAGCCGACATGTAATTGTGAATGATGGCTTTGATTCCTTGGTTCATCGTGGCCGAAAACAACCAAGTGGCTTTTTTGTTCTTGATACTCAGTAGGATTTTGTCCAAATCGTCTTTGAAACCCAAAGTGAGCATTTCGTCCGCTTCGTCCAAAACCACTGTTTTTACACGACTCAAATCTATGGCTTGTTTTTCTTGCAAATCGACCAAACGACCTGGGGTCGCCACTACAATGTGCGTGGTTCTTTGCAAACGACTGATTTGAATCCCAATTGGTGCCCCACCGAACACTGCTTCTACAAATATTTTTTGCTCCGAATATTTGGTAAAACTAAAAAGCTGTTTGGCAATTTGTTGGCACAACTCACGTGTGGGACAAAGGATAAGTACTTGGATTTTGTCTGAAGTAGGATCTATTTGGTGGAGAACTGGCAGCCCAAAAGCGGCTGTTTTGCCTGTTCCTGTTTGTGCTTGGCCGATAAAATCGGTTCCTTTTTGTATAAGAAATGGAATGGCTTTTTCCTGAATTTCGGAAGGAGTGACAATCTTGTTTTCAGCTAATGCTTTGATGATTGACTCTGAAATTCCTAATGCTTCGAATGTTTTCAAAATAATGATAATGGATGTTGATACTACAAAGAACCGAATATATTGCCAATGTTCTGCAAATAGTTTCAAACCACTAAAGGCAAAACGATTGATGGTTTCGATTTGCCATTTTTATAATGAATAAATTTTCGTTTAAGTTCGGACGGAAAAACAGCAAGTAGGTTGTAATGAAATGATGCTGATGGAGGAAATGAAGGTTGCTTTATTTGGTCACATTTCTATTTTTGGAGAAACGTGACCAAATTATTTTTAATTATTGAAAAAAGCTTCGTGTTTCATGTAGGTATTCATGTCTTTGTCGCCACGACCAGAAATATTAATTACGACCACATCATTTTGTTTGAATTGCATCTTTTTTAATACCGCAGTTGCATGGGCAGTTTCTAGCGCAGGTATAATTCCTTCTAAACGACTCAATTCTTTTACGCCATCTAACGCTTCCTCATCCGTAATGGCATAGAACTTGGCGCGACCGGTTTCAAACAAATGTGCGTGAACAGGGCCAATGCCAGGGTAATCTAAACCTGCTGAAATAGAATGAGGTTCTACTACTTGTCCATCTTCCGTTTGCATCAAAAGTGTGCGGCTACCATGCAATACACCTGGCTTGCCAAGTACAGTAGTCGCAGCCGAATAACCAGAAAGAACGCCCAATCCAGCGGCTTCTGCTGCCACCAATTGAACATTTGGTCTGTCTAGGAAATGATAAAATGCGCCAGCTGCATTGCTGCCTCCGCCTACGCAAGCGATGACATAATCAGGATCTGGGTTGCCAGTCTTTTCTTCTAATTGTTTTCTAATTTCCTCACTAATAACAGATTGAAATCTAGCGACCATGTCAGGAAATGGATGCGGACCTACTACCGAGCCAATGATATAGTGCGTATCTTCTGGATTACTGATCCAGTCTCGCATGGCTTCGTTGGTCGCATCTTTCAGGGTTTTGCTTCCGCATGTAGCAGCGCGAACTTCTGCGCCTAGAATTTTCATTCGCTGTACATTAGGCGCTTGGCGTTCGATGTCTATCTCACCCATGTAGATGATACATTTCATGCCCATAAGTGCGCAAGCGGTGGCGGTGGCTACTCCATGTTGTCCTGCACCTGTTTCGGCAATAATTCTGGTTTTGCCTAGACGTTTGGCAAGGATAATTTGACCTAATGTATTATTTACTTTATGCGCACCAGTGTGGCAAAGGTCTTCGCGTTTCAGGTAGATGTTGGTCTTGTATTTCGAAGAAAGACGCTTAGCATAGAAAAGCGGAGTAGGACGACCGACATAATCACGCAACAAATCCCTCCATTCTTTTTGGAAAGATTCTTCTTCGATAATGTCAAGATACTTTTCTCTTAACTCTTCCACGTTTGGGTAAAGCATTTCTGGGATAAATGCACCTCCGAAGCTGCCATAAAACCCTCTTTCATCTACTGCGAAATCTGACATCGTGTTTTCTTATTTACTGCAACAAATATACACTGTTGGGCTTGGAATTGTTTTGGGAATATTAAGAAATGGTTCTTGGATTGATGTATTTCAAATTGGGAACTCGAAGAAAATCCAAATCATTGTCAGCCAAAAGTGTTCGATTCAAAACCAAAGCAGTGGAGGCAATAATTGCGTCTGGTAGTTTCAATTTGTATTCTCTTCTAACTTCGATTGTTTTCAGAATGATTGCTTCTGTCATTGGTATGATGTCTACATTAGCCACGAATATCTTTGCAGATTCATAGTCATGCTCATTGCCTTTCCATCCCAAGAGTTCCATTCGTGAAATGACTGAAATAGAAGTATCTAAATCTATAACAGAGTCTATGTAAAACAACCCTTTGTCAGGAAAAGTCTTTTTAAGATACTTTATCACAGCCGATGTGTCTAAAATAAAGGCCTCTCCCATTCGTCTCTTATGGATTTTAACTGAGTGTCGATAGAATTTTCTGATTCAGGAATCATAGAACCTTTCAACGAGGATAGTTTTATTCTTTTTCCAGTTGTTGAATATTCATCTTTGGGCATCACAATAATCTCTACCTCCATTTCATTCATTTTGTCAGGCAAATGAATGAGGGTAAGCGTGTTGTTGTGAACAGTCGCATATTGACGTATCGCTTCCATAAGCTTTAGTTTTGAATAAAGTTACGAAAAATTCTTTTTCAAGATTTGTGTCAATTTTATCATTGTCCTAAAGGCTGTGTCAGGATGCGCAATCTGGTTGACAGTCCCAACCACGTACAAGTTTTCCTTTGGACTATAAAAAGCCAATGCGCCCGACAGCCCAGAGTGTCCGATAAAATAAGGAATGGCACCAGTCGGATTGAATAGCCAAGGAAGTTTAAACTTGTGGATTCCGATTCCAGATTGCATTGGAAAAAAAATATTGTTCCATTCTTGCAGCCCAGCTATGTAGGTAGCAGGAAATAGTTTACCTGAAAAAAACGCCTCAATAAACACAAGCATATCTGAAGATGTAGAAACCATGCCTCCATCTGGCCCAAACGAAGCCATCGCTTTGGGTATGTGCAGTTCGTTAGACTTGTAATAAAGTGTTTTTGGGGTAGTGTCTGTTGAGTCCTGATAAAGATATGTTTTTGTTAAGTGGAGTGGTTGAATGATGTAATCAACACAGTTTTCGGAATACGATTTACCGGTTATAGTTTCAATAATTTTGCCGAGCAACTGAAAATTGGTATCAGAATAATGCGCTTTATTCTTTGTGCCGGGCGCGAAAAGAGGCTTCATTGCCTTGGTTTTTTCAATCGATTGTTCAAAAGTCCAAGACTGGTCGTTCCCATTTACGATTTCTTCTTCCAAACTTTTTCCATTTGCGCCTTTGTTTTGAAAATAGTCTGGAAGCCCCGATGTGTGTGCTAATAAATGCTGAATGGTTATTTCGTTGGAATAGTCCTTTGATTTATAAATGTGCAACCCATTTACAATTTGACTTTCCAAATAGTGGTTGATTTTATCACCAAGATTTAATTTGCCTTCCGACTCCAACCTTAGAATAATGGCAGTAGTAAATAATTTTGTAGTACTGGCAATAAAATAGGATTGGTCGATGCTGAAATTTCCAGAAGCACTCTGCCAAGATTCATCCCCCTTTTTTACAGAGAAGGATGTTCCAAATACTTTCTTGCCATCCACAGTTTTGTCCAAGACTACCTGCAATGATTTTTCTTTTTTAGTCATTTTCTAGTCCCTCAAAATGTGTCTTGTCTAAATACTTGATACCTGCTACTTACTACTGAACCCCTATTTCAACAACTCCAATTCCTCTTTCACAAAACTCATTAATTCGCTTATGTAGGCTTTCGAGAAGTCGAAACGGATGCCTGCGGTGGAGTAGATTTCTTTGATGGGTTTGGTATAGCCTAACGAAAGCGCTGCTAAATACTGTTTCAATCCTTCTTTCGGGTTTTCTTTATAGTTTTTCCACACCGCTATTGCACCTAGTTGGGCGATACCGTATTCAATGTAGTAGAATGGCACTTCGTATAGGTGCAATTGCTTTTGCCAAATGTTGTCTTTGAAGCTTTGCAAGCCCGACCAGTCTAACACGTTGGAGCTGAAAGAAGAATGGAGTTTGTTCCACTCGGCTGTGCGCTCTTCGGTGGTGTGGTTGGGGTTTTCGTAGATCCAGTGTTGGAACTTGTCGATAGTAGCTACCCAAGGAAGTGTTTCGAGAATCGACTCTAAGTGTTGGCGTTTGGCACGTTTCAGGTCATCCTCGTTTGGGAAGAAGAGATCCCAATGATCCATCGTGATAAGTTCCATGCTCATGGACGCCAATTCGGCTACTTCGGAGGTGAAGCCACGGAAACTGTTCAATTCTAGGTCTTTTGTCAGTACCGAATGTACCGCATGACCTCCTTCGTGAAGAAGGGTGATCATGTCGCGGAAGTTGCTGGTGGCATTCATGAAGATGAACGGATAGCCAGTTTCTTCCATCGGGTAATTGTAGCCTCCAGGTGCTTTGCCTTTGCGCGATTCAAGGTCGAAACGGTTTAGCTTCTGCATTTCGCGCAGACAATCGCCAAGGAACGTGTCGAGCTTGTCGAAACAGGTAATGGTTTTTTCTAGGAGTTCGGGCGCGGAATCGAAGGGTTTCAGCGGTGCTTTGCCCGATTTGTCTACACTCAAATCCCAAGGACGGAGTTCGGATAGCTGTAGTTTTTCTTTGCGGTCGTTGGCTAAAATATTCAGCAATGGCACGATTTCGTTTTGTACGGCTTCGTGGAAGGCAAAACAATCTTCCTTGGTGTAATCGAACCTACCCATGGCGCTGAACATGTAATCACGAAAGTTGGCAAAGTCGGCATTTTGGGCGACTTGGTGGCGTTTTATAATCAGGTTGTGGTACAGTTCATTCAGACTTCCTGAATCCTGCAACCTGCGTTCGTTGATTTTGTAATACGTCTCTTCGCGTTCTTGGCGATTGGTGCTTTGCAGTTTGTCTGATGCTTTTTGAAGAGTCACTTCTTGGCCGTCCATTTGCACGGTCATGGCGCCTACAATGGCTCCGTATTTTTGGGACTCTTGCGAGAGTTCGGCAAACAATGGTACGTTGGCTTCGCGGAAGATTTGGGTGTTCTTGTCCATGCTACGGAACATGATCTCGAACGCTTGGCCTTTCAGTTCCTTGCGGAAGGGCGAGGCAAGTGCCTTCTCGTCTAGCTGGTTAGAGAGGGGCGATATTTGTGGTTCTATCTCGGATACGAAATAGTTGTAGGCATTCACTTTGTCTTCGTTGGCGGTGTCGCAACTCATGCGCACGTAACGCCAAGCCATGTCTTCGGAAATGACCGACTCCAACTCGCTACGGTCGCGGAGCCATTGGTGGTATTGGTCGTGGGTGCTGAGGGTACGGTCTAGCAGGTTCTCGAAATAGAATTTGATGTCGTCCCAGGTGTTTATTTTTAGTTCTGTGGAAGTGAAGCTGCGCATGTGTTTTAGTTGAGAGTGAATAGTCGTTAGTGAATGGTTTTTGACCACTATTTTTTGCGCACGCAATTTGGGAATTCTTGGGGGAATTGCTAGGGTTTGGTGAGTGGTTTGTTGTGTATGGGTCGGTATATAGTCGGGGTATTGTCGGCTTATACTCGGTATATTGTCGGGATATATAGTCCCTTTTGATGTCGAATGTTTTTGGTATTGTTTTGTAGCGTTGGAAACGCTGTTCTCGTGAGCCCTTGTTGCAAACGAGGACTATATTGGTATTTCAATTTAAGGAATGTCTGTTTGTTTAACAAAAAAATCTACTACAGGCAGAATGTTAAAGTTTAGTTATGTAGTTATCGCAAATATCCAAAGTGTGACAAATAGCATGAAGGACAATATGAAAGCCAAAAATATTCCCCTTTTTGTCCACTAAAAGGATAGTTTCTCAAATGAAAATATTGGTTTATTTCAAAAGTTCAAACAAAAGCTTAAATGCGTACATCATCTCTATTTTTCGAACTTGACTTTTGTCGAAAGCTTGGAATTGGAGCGTTTGATTCAGGATAGAATCAAGGCGCGGTCAGGTATGACGTGTTGTGTTTTTTTGAATAAAACCGTGGGTTGTAAGTCACAGCCCACGGTTTTTATTTATTATCTAACAATTAGGAGTTAGACGCAAAAGCAAATTATTTGGCAAAATACGTCAGTTTGGAAGTGCCAAGCGTGCTCGGGCGATTCTTATGGAAATCTTCCGCTAATTTGCATTCACGTATGGCTTTACCCATTTCCGTAAATTTTTTTAGTACATCGCCTGGCAATCCTGCTCTAATCATGCCCCTTTCTGCATCTTCGTCTTTGAAATCAATCCTAGTAATTGCGGGCTTCCCAATAAGCGTTTGATGCCCAAACTAATTTTTCAGAAACATCTAATAAGAGTAAGTTTCCATTGTTTTGTAGTTCCAACGTAACACCACCTTTAGGACTTCCAGTAGTTTGCATCATCCAAAGAACTCTAAATGTATCGTAGTCGCGTAAAGAAAAGTTGCCGTCTTTATGAAAATAAAAAGCATATGGTCTTACACCCCTTGACAAATAAGGTACCACATACCAATAGTATCTTTTTATGTCAAGATCTGGCACGTTATTTTCCCACGATGCAAAAAGATCATTATTAGGTTGACCATCAACACTATTAATATTTATACCCCTTCTACCTGCACCCTCGGCTTTCATTTGTGAAATATCTAATTTTCCATTATAACAGAACAAATTACCTTTCGAATCTATTTTTAATGAGTAATGCCCATTTGGTGATCTGAGTATAATTTTTGTTCCCTCCTTTGGCGATACGTACACTAAATCGTTGCCTTTGATTGATATTGCGTATGGGACTCTTATTTTTGGTTTTGCCGCTGTTCTTAGGTTACTCGTAGAATCGGTTTCATAATCGGTATACTCAGACCCATCGTCATAAAAGTCTGTGTATTTAAAATTAGGGTTTTCGCCCTCGTTTAGTTTTACTTCTGTTTTTGCTGACGATTTTGATAGAGGAGTAAATTCAAGGTCTTTCGTTTTTTTGCACGAAGAAAAGAGGAATACACTTACG
>JAYVIX010000044.1:0-7507 GCA_043769845.1 Cytophagales bacterium | reverse complement strand
CCTTTGTGTGATTGATAATGAACCACATCAGTTAAACAAACAGCAAATAGAGTCTTTAAAAATGCTGTCAAGGCAAGTAATGAACCTTTTGGAATTGCGCAGGAAAACAAAAAAATTAAAACAAGTTAATGCCAAGCTTTCAAATGCTACGATCTTATTCAACGAAAGCCAACGAATGAATAAAATTGGTGCTTGGGATTTGGATTTAAAAACAGGAGTAAAAACTTGGACAGACGAAATGTATACAATACATGAAGTGCCCAAAGATTTTGATCATAATAAAGAAAAAGGTGTCAATTTTTTTCATCCAGAAGACCAGCATATCATCAGTAAAGCAGTACAAAACACCATTGCTACTGGCGCCAAATTTGAAGTAATATGTAGGCTAATTTCTGCAAAAGGAAATCTGAAATGGGTAAAAGGGACAGGCTCGTTGTGGAATAGTATGGACGAAAATCCAAAACTAATTGGTTCGTTTCAAGATATTACAGATATAAAGAATGCGGAAGAAAAATTAGAAGAAGCATTAGCTAAAAACGAAGCAATTTTTGATGCTAGCACTCAAGTAAGTATTATCAGCACAGATCCTAACGGTCTGATTACCGAATTTAATAAAGGAGCCGAATTGCAGCTTGGTTATTCGGCCCAAGAAATGATAGGCATACAAACGCCCCAAATAATCCATATAAAGGAAGAAGTTGAAAATGTAGCCAACGAACTTTCGCAAAAAATGGGTAGAAAAATTGAAGGCTTTGAAATCTTTGCTATTAACGCCCTAAAAGACATTCCTGAAACCCGAGAATGGACTTACCTGCGCAAAAATGGCACAAAATATACCGTATTGCTTTCGATAACGGCTATCAAAAAGGAGGGTAAAATTACTGGTTTCCTAGGCGTAGCCATCGATATCACCGAAATGAAAAAGGTGGAGAAGGAGATTATGTCACTATTGGAAATTACGAAAGATCAGAATAATCAACTCAAGAATTTTGCCCACATCGTATCGCATAATCTAAGATCTCATTCTGGTGGAATTCTGATGTTATTAGATTTTCTGAAAGAAGAAAGCCCAGAAATATATGCGAAAGAATTGTTTCAGCATATCAGAAATGCATCTGAAAATCTTGCCGAAACAATCAAACACCTTTCAGATGTAGTACAAATCAATCTGGGTACAAAAGAAAACAGAACTCCCGTTTTCTTAAAACCTGTTGTTGAACAAAATATTAGTAGTCTTTTGGCTATGGCTCAGAAAGCCAATGTAACAATAGTGAACGATGTGCCAGATCATGTCAAAGTTTCGGCATTGCCAGCCTATTTGGATAGTATTATTATGAATTTTCTCAGCAATGGTATCAAATATTCATCAAATGAAAGGGCAAGTTTTGTAAAAATAGAAGTGGAAGAAAAAAATGATTTTATAATCCTGATTTTTGGAGACAACGGTTTGGGAATCGATCTGAAAAAGCATGGCCACAAACTTTTTGGCATATACAAAACCTTTCACGATCATGAAGATTCGAGAGGTGTAGGTTTGTTTATGACCAAAAACCAAGTTGAGGCAATGGGCGGTCATATCGAAGTAGAAAGCAAAGAGAATGTAGGTACAACCTTTAAAATATATTTAGTAAATGAAAAAAAATAATATTGCATGCATTATTGAAGATGAGCCAATGCATCTTTTTATTACCAAACGCCTTGTAGAAATGACAGGAATGGTAGAAAATTTAATGGTTTTTAGCAATGGTAAAGAAGCGTATGACAAGCTTAAAGCCATTTTTCTATCAAGCGAAAACTTACCTGAGATAATTTTACTCGATTTAAATATGCCTATTTGGGATGGTTGGCAATTTTTGGACGAGTTCACCAAAATACCAATCGAAAAAAAGGTGATGATCTACATTCTGACCAGCTCCAACAATCCTGAGGATTTAAAAAAAGCGGAATCATATAGCATGTCAAATAATTATTTTGTAAAGCCCATCAGTTTAGATCAATTGAAAAAAGTGCTTTTTGAAATAGAATAAGTAAGTATTGAATAGTCGAAAGTAAATTATTCTGTAAATATTTAACACAAAATCAAGAACTCATAGATTTATTAAGTGTTGGTTATTTAAACCTAAAAGTCGAAAAACTATTCTTATCTCCCAATCTTTACAGATGTCATTGTAATTGAGCCCATTACCGTTTTGTCATTAAAAAAGGAAAGCTCCTCGTTTTTTTGCTTCAATGCGAGCACATACAACAACGGGAAATAATGATCCATGGAAGGAATCGCTAATTTGGCCGATTTACCAAAATTCTCATACTTGATAAGCGACTGATGATCGTCTTGTTGGATCGCATGTTTGAACTTTTCGTTCATTTCTATCGCCCAATCATAGCCTGATTCGGGTTTCTGCCAAGCCAACATGCCCAAATTGTGTACCATGTTGCCACTGCCAATGATTAAAACGCCTTTTTTACGAAGCGCTAATAGTTCTTTGGCAAGGTCGTAATGATATTGTGCAGGTTTAGTATAGTCGATACTCAATTGAAGTACTGGAATATCGGCATCAGGATACATCTGTTTCACAACCGACCACGTGCCATGATCTAGTCCCCATTCATGATCCAGACCAAGTGTTATCGATTTGATAAGTCCAGCAGTTTCTTTGGCTAATTCTGGATTTCCTGGTGCTGGATATTCGACATCAAACAAGGCTTTGGGAAAACCGCCAAAATCGTGAATCGTCTTGGGAGTCGACATGGCCGTGATTTGTGTCCTGCGTGTTAGCAAATGTGCTGAAATACAAATGACGGCCTTTGGTTTCGGAATTTCTTTTCCCATTTGAAACCAACGTTTCGAAAATTCATTGTCCTCAATAGCGTTCATGGGCGAACCGTGGCCTACAAAAAGTGTTGGAAGCGTGATTTCTTCCTCTTTCATTTCTTTGGTCAATGAATGAAATGAACTTAACGTAAAAGCTCCAGCTGCACCTGCCATAATTTGCATGAATTTCTTCCGTTCCATTTTATTTCTGATTCAAATTGAATCCTAAAATTTCAATAGAAAATGTAGAATAAAAGTTCCTCAGAATGAATGCAGAAATTGAAACCTTATTTTTTCAAAACCGAAATGGCCAAAAGCAACCAACTAGCGATAAAAAGTAAGCCTCCAATGGGGGTAATGGCTCCAAGCCATTTGATTCCAGTCGCACACAGAATATACAGCGATCCAGAGAAGATCAGAATCCCAAAAATAGAAGTCCAGCCTGCCCATTCCATCGTTTTACTAGGAAAGTGAGCCATCAAAATCCCAATTATCAGCAATAAAAACGTATGATAAAATTGATATCTAACTGCTGTTTCGAAGGTATCAAAACGATTGTTGGCTTCCAGAAATGTACGCATTCCGTGTGCTCCAAAAGCCCCAATGGCTACAGAGAGTGCGCCAGAAATACCAGCGATAACTAGAAATGTTTTTTGCATGATAATAGTGGTTAGTGATTAGTAATTAGTGGTTTGTACTAGCCACTAACTACTAAAGAACAATTCCAGCTGCAAACCTACCTGTTTTGTTTTGAAAATAACGTGCCGAAAAGAATTCATCGGGATTGGAATAGGTACAAATTTCTGCTATTTCGATGTTTTTTTCTAAAACGCCCAGTTTCAAGGCTTGCATTTTGTTGGCCAGCCAAAGGTCGGGAAAGTATTTATTGGTGGTTTTATCGTGCTTAAAAATCGGTTCAATCTCTTGGCCAAATGCTTCTTTGAATTTCAGATACACCTCCTCGCCAACTTCGTACTTGGCTTGCGAAATAGAAGGCCCAATCGCCACAATCAGATCTGCAAATTGACTTCCGTAAATAACATGCATTTTTTCTAATGTTTTAGAAAGAATCGAAGCCACCGTCCCTTTCCAACCTGCGTGTACCGCTGCTACTACTTTCCGCACAGGATCGTAAATTAAAACAGGCACACAATCGGCTCCCATCACACAGATACAAAGTCCAAGCAAATTGGTCACCATAGCATCGGCTTCAATGGCTTGTTTTGGATCGCTTTTCTCTGTAATAATGGCTATTTCGGCCGAATGGCATTGATTGACAAATACCAAATCATCCGCTTCTAAACCAATTGATTGGGCAAGTAATCGCCTGTTTTCGAAGACATTATCGAGCGAATCGCCAGCCGACTTGCTCAAATTCAAACCATCAAAAGGACTTGGACTGATTCCACCATGCCGACTAGTGACAAAATGCGTTTGATTTTTTAATATATCAAATTGCCAAAGTGGCAAACCATTGAAGAGTTCCTTTTTCAATTCCGAGTCGTTTTGTAACTAACGATAAAAGTACTGAAACTAGGGCATTACTAAAAACTCGATTTCCGCTTATCATTTCTCCTTTGGAGAAACAGGAATGAGGCTTTTAAGACAAATAATTGAGTTTTTAGAGATGCCCTAGTCCAATTTTGTCAGTTTGAACGTTTTGATATAGCCCGTTTCGTCTGAAAGCAAACCGATATACTGGCCATTTTTCAGAGCCGAAGTATTAAACTCATAAAAACTTCCTTCCTGACGTTGTACATCCAATGTCTGTACACTATTACCGAGCATACTTACAATTTTCAATTTCACATTTGAGGTTTGTATGTTCTTGTCAAATACTGTGACAGAGCCATTTGCAGGGTTACTAGACCAAAAATCCATTGTCTCGATTTTGCTATTTCCCACGCCCGTTACGTTCACCAATGACGAAATCGCTTTGTGTACATTCAGTTTTCCAAAACCCCAGGTGTTTGATCCTGCAGTCGGGATAGTACCTGTAAACTCATCCACAGTCGTGTTTTTCAGTAAAGCCGTTTTTATTTGCTGAAAAGTAAGCGAAGGATCGGCTTCTAACATCAAAGCAATACTGCCTGCCACAAATGGTGCTGCAAAAGAAGTCGCATCCTGATTGACCCAATAAAACGTTTTGGCGGCATTGGTGAAAGGACTTCCAGCCAAGACTCGAAAACTTTCGGCACCATTCGGGTCAAAAGTAAAACTATTCGCTGGTACTGCGAGCGAGCCTGGAGCGGACAAATCGGGCTTTGTGCGGCCATCAAGCGTGGGGCCAATGCTACTAAAAATGGCGATTTTGCCCGAATCGGCCGGTACATAAATCTTCTCTCCTTTCCAGTTGGTATAGGCATGATGCGAAACATGCGCACCTACTGTGATAATGCTTTTGGAAGTACCGCCCAACTCGCCTACCGAATAGAGTTGGTCACTATTGATGTGTTTTGAAACCGCTACTCCTTTTTCGGTAGTGCTTGAAAACCAGCCATTTTGGGCGCACCAAGCATGCACTTCGTTCGTTGCACTAAAAATACTGAGAGCAATGTTTTTGGCAGTTGTACTATGATTGTGTTTGAAGGCTACAAAACTATGCGAACGATTATTCTCGGCATCTTTGGCATCATTGATCACATAAAAAATCGAGGTGTCTTTTCCAAATAAAACAAAATATGGCTCATAGGTTCGGCTTGTTGTAAACTTACGCGAAGTGTACGTGACCGCACCTGTCGTTTTATCAATCGCTTTTAGTTGCACTCGAAAGTTAGAATTTGGCTTTCCCCAAATATCCACCACAATGTACCCATTCTGATCGCCACCTTGCAGCAGCAGCGAATTAGTGACACTGTCGGTACTAATACTGGGTACGTGTTTGATATGATTGTTTGAACCCGCCCAATTGCCCGCGGCACCTACTACTATATTTCCTTTATCTACTAGACTATCAATTGATTGATCGAAAAGAGAAGTACCATCATGAGGTCCAATATGACTTCCCCAACTGATGTTGAAAACGCCTCTTTTGCCCATTTTTTTGGTTTCGTTGAAAAAATAGCGCGCACCATCTATGATACTATTTTCGTCTTGACTAGACGTAATGGCGATGATTTTGGAATCGGGAGCGGATCCTTTGTATTTGCCATTGCTGCCGTATCCGCCCGAAGCCATTGCGCCCATCACGATTGTGCCATGCAAACCGTCAATCGAATCAAATTTGGCTTCATTGATTGCACTTTCACCCACCAGTTCTACCCCATATTTGAAACCACTTGGTCGTACACCTTTGTTCAAATTCTGAGCCCATACTTTGATGATCCGCAAACTATCGCCAGTCTCGTTTTTGAAAGCTGGATGTGTGTAATCGAAGCCAATATCTACCAAGCCCGTTACTACACCTTTTCCCGTAAAAGGCATTGGAAGTCCCTGACCAATATGTACTTGATCCACTCCAGCATCATGCCTTGCACTATTTAACTGCGGTTTGGCTTTACGCGAAAGAGAAAGATATTCGACCTCCAGCAAATTGTTCAATGTAGCCAAATCACCCAATTTTACTTTAAAAGTGTAAAGACCTTTGGATATTTCATTTAAATGCGTACTTATTAATGAAATATTATTCATTTCAAATAAAGGCCTTACTTTCAATAAACCACCTATTTCAGCCTCTAAATTCAGTGGATCAATTCCGTAATAGTTTTGCAAAAACGATTGTTTGTTGGCTTTGCCCATTTCCAAAAGCACGATGCTTGCCAAACCATTTTGGCCTTTTTTGGACTCGTGATATATGGTTGAATCTTTTGCTGTATCAATTGCCTTTCGCATGTTCTGAGCCAAAACACACGTAAAGCTTACGAACATTAATAGAATTGACAGTCTAGTTTTCAAGTTCTTATCTTTAAAAATGTGCCTCTGATATTCAAAACGAAAAACAATGCTTGAATGTTAATCGAAATGTATAACAATTTTGAAACAAAGAATGTAACTAAAAAAAAGAAAAAAGATGAAACGGCAATTCTGAACAAAGTAGCGTACCTTTCTGTTGCAAGCAATATGCAAGACCTGACAGGTTTTTAAAACCTTGGAGGTCTGAATTAAAAATAAATATTCCACACAAAACAAATAATATGAAAAAAGTATGGTTAATCACAGGTTGTTCTACTGGATTCGGGCGCGAACTGTCTCAATTGGTACTTGAACTTGGGCATTCGGTAGGTGTTGCTTCTAGAAATACGAATGATGTAGCCGATATTGTGGCCAAATACCCAAAATCAGCTTTAGCATTACAGCTGGATGTTACTAAAAATGAAGAGATAAAGGAAAGTATTTCAAAACTTCAGAATACGTTTGGGAGAATAGATGTGTTGGTCAACAATGCAGGAATCGGGTATTTTGGAGCCATCGAAGAAAGCGAGGAAAGCGAAGTGCGTAGAATGTTTGAGATCAATTTTTTCGGATTAGCCAATGTGACCAATCAAGTTTTACCCATCATGCGAGCCCAGAAAAGCGGTCATATTTTGAATGTTGCTTCTATTGGTGGCTTGGTAGGTTATCCAGCCATCGGGTTTTACAATGCTACTAAATTTGCGGTGGACGGTTTTTCGGAAGCCCTTTCGAAGGAAGTAGCGCATTTGGGGATCAAAGTGACCATTATCGCCCCAAGTGGTTTCCGTGTCTGGACCCCAGCCT
>JAYVIX010000043.1:0-10153 GCA_043769845.1 Cytophagales bacterium | reverse complement strand
CTGCTCCAAGCCAACTGTTGCATGTAAAAGGTGGCGGAGCCTACCTCGAAAGTGTCACTGGAGTGGGGATGGGTAACACTATTTTTTCTTATAAGTTGTCTGACGAATTTCTGATTTTACAAAACGCCCAAGCCTCGACCATGTCCTATCAGCTCAAATATGTGGCAGGAAGTTTGCAACTGAGAAGCAGCCCAACAGGTTCGGGGCTTGCTACCACCACCTTTCTTGGCACGAATTTAACTAGGAATGGCTTGACACAATCTAGTTCGCAATCGAAAGATTTGTCAATTTGGAACATTGCAAGTACCAATACGGTCTTTGGCACGGCCGATATCGAGAGAATGCGCATAGATGCTACTGGAAATGTAGGTATTGGAACTACACCTACTGTAAAGCTGGATGTAAAAGGGTGGATAAATGCTAGTGATGGCTTGAAAGTAGGAACAAATTTTAGTGTGGATGCTTCGGGGAGGATTTCTGGCATTTATGGAACGCGAGGATATGGATTTAGTTATTCGATATCAGACGGTACTTATAGAGCAGAAGCTGGTAATGATGTTGGATCGTTTGTGCTAGGAAAGAAAGCAACTAGTTCTGGACTGTTTTTTGGTAATGGTGGTGAATTTGAAAAAGAATATAAAATATTCAATACCACTAACTATGCTTTGCAATTTGGGACAAACAATTTGGAAAGAATGCGAATAGACGCAACAGGAAAAATCGGCATAGGCACAAAAACGCCAGCGTATGGCTTAGACCTAAATACTCCTGCTACGACTACTGATGCATGGCTTTTCAATAGAGCAAGAATGTGGGAATTGGTATTAGGCGGTGCTGGAAAAACAAATAACTGGCTTTTTCATCGTCCAGACGATGGCCGTACTAGCTTGTATATAGTCCCTGTTACACAAGGAACTACCGATACTCAATGGGGGTACAACTGGGGAGGTGGATATGAGTTTGGAAATGATGGCACACTCAAAATCAAGAATATGGCCATAAGCAATAGGGTAGACATTGGAGGTAAAATCTATTCCCCTACAGATGCAACCGTCAAACTAGCAGTAGCAGGTACTATGGTGGCTCAAAAGGTAAAAGTGACAGCAGCAAGTAATTGGCCAGATTTTGTGTTCGACAATAACTATGCATTGCAACCACTAGCTGAAGTAGAACAATACGTGCAAGCCAACAAACACCTACCAAATATCCCTGCGGCTTGCGAACTGGAAGAAAACGGCATAGATACTGGGGAAATGTTGCGTTTGCAAATGATTAAGATCGAGGAATTGACTTTGCATTTGATAGAATTACAGAAGGAAGTTATAGAACTTAAGAAAAATCAAAACAGGTAGAAAATATGAGAAATTTATTAATAATAATAATTCCTGCTTGTTTTAGTTTGTTTTTCGGATGTAAAAAAAAGAACAACACTTCAGAAGAAATAAAACCAACCCCTTGTCAGAGCTTAGTTCCTATTGTTCCCAACTTTGTTTTGAAAACATCAGACAGTAGCTACATTGCCACAGGAGATTATAGTAACGAGTTTGTTCCATTCTTAGAATTATATTCTATGGGATGGAAGGACAAAGAAATATCAGATACTAGTTATTGTTATTCCCTCTTTGCAATTCAAAAATCTAGTTATTCTTCTATTATTTGGTCCCTTTATTCAAAAAGCACAACTGGCATATTAACGAAATCACATTCAAATTCCTCCAATTTGTTCAATGTTGGAGCAGTAGGAACTGGCGAATATGTATGTGAGATTAGCTCTGATTACCTAGACAATTGTGTAAACCAGACCAAGAGCGTAATCAAACAAAAAGCTTTCTACAATTATGGAAGACCTGAAAGTTTCTCTAAAACAAACATAAGGGGTACATACAAAGGCATTATGTTAGGCAACCCCAATGATACTCTCCAAATTACATTTAAAATAAATGATTTAGATGCTGGAAATGGAAGAAACAGTTACGTTACATTAGAAGGATTGTCAGGTATATGTGAGGCCTCGGCTACATTTTCGCGCAACGGTGGTTTAGATGTTCTTGAAAAAGACCGAATTTCACTATCATCCAATTATTCATCTTGTGGAGCATATTCCATTTTCTGTTACACTCCTAAAAACTCTCAAGATAGTCTTATAATCAATTATAAAACTGGCAATTGCACAAGCTTCTCCAATTGCACTTTCGGTTCTTTGAAAACATTTAAAGGAAAAAGAATATGAAAAGAAAATTTGCCTTTATTTGGTTTCTGGCTACACTAAAATTGTACGGTCAAAGTGGTTGTGAAATCTCGAACACAATCCAACCTTGTTGTAATGATGTTATCAGTACAGATCCTCGTACACAATTCGTTTCGAACATAGAGAGGCCAAGTATGAAAAATAAATTCGACTGGACGAAGGAGGTTTTGAAAGTTTGGCATCCAAATAGTTCATACTTTTCGTCCCTTGGCACTGTCAAAGATGTTATTAATCCATTCTACTCAACTACTAAATACCTAGATGGAATCAATTATTTCAGTGTTAGACCCACAGGTATTCGAACTCCCGACAAATTAGATTTTGCATTTGAAGATGGATGGGAATTATTGCATAAAAATGATGGATTTGCGATTGATCAAGTAACACAGAATACGCTAAACGAACGAAGAGAGGCTCCATATTTCGTTTTATATAATAAATACAGGGGTTTGTTAAGAGTCATTTCGGGTGTTATTCCTCAGTTATCAAACTACTCTAACACCATAATTGACTTAAGCAGAACAGATAAGTATAATAACGTATTGATTAGAGATGGATTATTCAACAAGTCAAAAGCCGTAATTGCTCCATTGGATCAAGATCCTGGCATTGATTTTATTTCCCATGCAACACCATCAGCTTCGGGCGAATCATATATTACGGCCGATTTTAACATGAATTATGACCCTTGTATGCGTTCTGTCCCTAATTACTTCCTTTTTACTTTTACTGGAATCACAAAGATGAGCGTAACATTAAGTGGAAGACTAATTGGGACGAATGTTCCATTGGATCCAGGTGGGTCAGGCAATTCTCCACTTCAAAATGATCGTGATTTTTTAAGTTCGGTATACAACGATGGTTTCAATGTGAACGGAGGAGCGTTGACCTACAAAAACATAGATGCATTAGCAAGTAAATTTCAAGTATTAGACTCTCCAGAAAGTAGTCAAAACCCAATCACGAAAATGTTTTTTGAATCTGCAAAAAATGGGATAACAGGATTAGGAAAGGCTGGTGATGATTTAACTAATGGGTTTGTGGACGGAAAAGCTACCTTGTTGTATAACAAATATTTAGGAGGAAAAGAAATTGTCAAATTAAAAAATCCTGGTTTTTTGCAAAAATTATTAACAATTCCGACAAGAGAAAAACTAGGAATCAGTTTAGGATTGATTTCGCCAGCGGCCAGTTTACTCACTTCTGTACTTTTTCCATCAGAATCTAAAGAAAAGGAACCCATTCCTTCTATTTCATTTATTGAAGCGGAGATGGCATTGTCTGGTACAATTATAAATAAATCTACTATCAACAATACCAACTATGACATTGAGTTTGCCATTCCAGGAAGTAAATATACTGCCGACCCAATATATACTCCTGATAGATATTATCCGCTTTATAACGAACCTCTTGGTTTATTTGCTTTATTAGAGACCCCAAAAGGAGTTGTGGAATATAAGAAAGTACCATTAAACCGTGAATTAGTTGTTGGTTGTAATACTAATGGCTGCCCTCCTTTAATTTATTCAGAGGAGAAATTAGTCTTTAAATTGGATAGAAACTCAATAAAATATGTTTACAATAAATCTGCTGAAATTGATGAAAAAAATACTAGAATTTATGCTTCATTTGAAATAAAAGAAAGAAACAATTGTTTCTTAAATCAAAGTGTTACAGCACAATTACAGAATTACGGTATTTTTCCCCCTCTTTCGTATCCAGATGTTATAAAAAATAACATCTTTATTATACAAGATAAGGGTAGTTTTGCCACACTAAATGATAACTGTAGTGAAATGGTGAAACATTTTACTTCTATCATGCCTTTGGAATGCTTGTTTAATACTGGTCATGTATTGGTTGGACAAAATCCGGCAGGATATTTTTGGGATATACCCTCGTATAACCAAATTTTTTCTTATGGAAGTGATGGTGTTGGGCCACAAGACGAATATATTCCAGTACAAGGCGGATCTTCTACTAATATGTTTGCAAACAACAAAGAAGCCTATTTAAAATTACATATCGAATATACTTTCAAGAAAAACAAATACGGTAAGATAAATAAGTTTTTCGAGATACTTACATATCCTGTTTCGTTGACGGATGGGACCATCAACTTATCCAACACATTGATAAGTTCCGAATATCTAAAAGAAAAAACATTGCCTGCTGATGGATATTCGCAAGGCATTAATAATTATGTTTGGGACAAATACAATTATGATGCAATAATGACATCAACTAGCCTTACCACACTAAATGCAGGCACAGAACATGAGTTAACCACAGGAGCCGAATTGTCGGGTGAATTTGAATTGGCCATTAGCGATAGTTACCTCTGTGGTGCCATGATAAATCCAGTATTGGATACTGACGTAAAGTCTTTTTGTGCGAATAAATATTTTGGTAAGCAGTATGTAAACAATCTCAGGCTAGAAAACATGGTAGAAGAGCAAAGGAGTGCAGAAAATCGTCCTCCTTCTGAATTTTCGTTCAATCTCTATCCAAATCCAAGTATCGGTTATACTTATTTATCTGTAGTATCACCATTCGATGGAAATGGAAAACTACTTATCAATGACCTATCTGGCAAAACAATAAACAAATTTACGTCCGAAATAAATTTCGCTTCAGGAATTAACGAATCATCATTGGACGTATCAGATTTACAAGCAGGTGTTTATATTTGTCAATTGGAAGTAGGTACTAAAAAATACACCCAGAAGTTAGTTGTAGTCAAATGAAATATAGCCGTTTCAAAAACCTAAAAACCAATGCTAGTCGGTTTTTAAAAACCTGTCAGGTCTGAGAATGACGAATCACTTGGTAAAAGCAACGAAATATCAGTAACCACTGCAATCGGTAGAATATAGAACTTCCCTAAACACCAAACTAATGCGCTCAATCAAATTCGGATTCTTTTTGCTTTTAAGCTGTTTTACTATTTGTGTCCATGCGCAATGGGTAAACAGGACCGCTGGCAATACAAATTATGTTGCGATAGATTTCTATGATACCCAAAACGGATTAATGTTGGATGAAGCTGGAAACTTGTTTACAACTAAAAATGGAGGTGAGAATTGGATGAATAAAACTATGCGACTTTCTGGATGTTGCAACAATGATGTCAAATTGATAACAAAAAATAAAATTGCAATAGCTGCTGGGCTATCTTTTTCAAGTGTTGCCGTTCCACTTTGTAGCAAAAATGGTGGTGATACTTGGTTTGAAAATAATGTATATTTTTCAAGCCTTTCTTTGTTTAGCATAGATTCGGCTCGAACACATATAGTTGGTTTTGGTGGTACATATTATTGGTTAAACATGAATAATGTGCCAGAGTATTCAGCAAAAAATAACCTCAACACCAGCCAAGACATGTATGGTGTACACTTTCCAGATACCGCCACTGGCTATACTTGTGGCAATGCAGGCACCATTCGCAAAACCGTCACAGGTGGCAAATCATGGACAGCCCAAAGTTCAGGCTCCAGTTCTTCCCTACGCAGCGTCTTTTTTATCAATAAAACCACAGGCTGGATAGTGGGTAGCGAACAAACTGTTTTGCTCACCACCAACGGAGGCATCACTTGGAAACGTACTTCCTATTTGGGAGGCGGAACCACCTACCGCAGCGTAAAATTTGTAAGCCCCAAGAAAGGCTACCTCTGTGGAGACTTCGGCACTATCATGAAAACCACAGACGGGGGCAACACTTGGAAGCCCATGCAAACGGGTACCTACGAGACCCTCAACCAACTCGCTTTCCCCGATAGCCTCAATGGCTGGGCGGTGGGTACCAACGGCACCATTCTGCACCTGAACGAAGACAAAACAATTCCCAAAGTACAAACCGTAGTCCCTAGCGATACCTTTATGTGTACCACGGGTACGTACAGCGTAGCTTTTGCGGTGAGCAAACGATTCAACGCAGGCAACGTATTCACGGCACAGCTTTCGGACGGGCAAGGCAATTGGGCTAGTCCACAAACACTTGGCACACTGGTTTCGGATACTTCGGGCAGTATTGCGTTTTCTTTGAACCAAAACCAAATGCTAGATGGTGGCTACCGAATCCGCATCTTGTCGAGCAACCCAGCCTTTACAAGTGTGCAAACGCAGTCGCCACTGAGTATAGATGCGGGCACGGTGGCTTCGGTTTCTATCGGCACTACGTTAGACATCAAATGCGAAGGCGCCCCAATAGCATTGCGAGGCATTTATACCAATGGTGGTTTCGATCCCATTTTTCAATGGTTGGTGAACGGTATCCCAAGCACCTACACAGGGCTCGATTTTAGCAGCATACTTCAGCATGGCGACAAAGTAAGTTTTCAAATGACATCGAGTGCCGAGTGTCCCGTACCCAAACGCCCCATCGTGACCATAGACGCCCCCGTGACAGCCAAACCAGCCAAGCCAAGCATCAGCCAAACCGACCTTGTGCTCGAATCGAGCGCAGATTTTGGCAACCAATGGATGAAAAACGGGATGGATATAGCACTGGCTACCGCCAAACAATACGAAGTACAAGCCACTGGAACGTATACCGTCAGAACTTCGTCAGGTCCTTGTGTTTCGGATGTATCGGATCCTGTACAGGTGCTCGTCACAGGAGTAGTCTCAAATCTGGTTGAAAGCGAAAAAGCAAGCCTTTATCCAGTACCATGTACCGACTTACTTCATTACAAAACGGATTATTCGGTACAAACCGTTTTCCTAAAAGACCTCGCAGGTCGCACCATTTGGCAAGAACAAGCCAATGCACAAAAGACAGGAATGCTAGAACTAAGTCAAACGAACACTGGAATGTATTTCTTAGAATTGCTAGATACAGAGGGCAAGCTACATCGGATGGCTTTCTGCAAACAGTGATGATAAATGATTGATTACGAGGTTATTGGTAATTACCCAAAATAAAAAAGCGACCATTTTTACGTGATCGCTTTTTTGTAGTACAGTTAGAATTAATCAATCGTAATTAGCTTCTTAAGAACTTAATGGTATTTACTTCAAGTTCGGTAAGGTGTCGCCATGTGCCACGAGGGAGGTCTTTCTTGGTCAAGCCAGCGTACATCACACGGTCAAGTCGTTCAATATTATAGCCTAAGTGTTCGAAAATACGTCTCACGATACGGTTACGGCCTGAATGGATTTCGATTCCGACACTTTTCCTGTCAGGCGAAACGATGTCTACATCATCGGCTTTCATTGGTCCATCTTCTAGAATTACTCCATTACGCACCTTTATAAGATCTTCGTTCGAAAAAGGTTTGTCTAAATCGACTTGATAAATCTTTTTTGCCTTGTGCGAAGGATGCATCAATTTGTCTGTCAAATCGCCATCGTTTGTCAATAGCAAAAGTCCAGTAGTATTTCGGTCAAGTCGACCAACGGGATATAGACGAGCGGTGGTGGCATTTCGAACCAAATCCATCACCGACTTACGGCCTTCTGGGTCGTCAGTAGTGGTGAGGAAGTCTTTTGGTTTGTTCAATAAAAGGTAGACGTATTTTTCGCGTTTCAACACTTTGCTACCGTATTTGACCGCATCCGAAGGTTGAACTCTGTATGAAAAATCAGTCATTACCTTTCCATTCACATAGATTTCGCCTGCTTCGATCAGCGTGTCGGCTTCTCTGCGCGCGCAAACGCCACAATTGGCAATAAAGCGATTCAAACGAATGCCGAGCGATTCGTCTGATGGCGTAGATTGAATCTTTTTGGGTTTGTCATACGATTTGAATTTAGGGCTACTTTCGGCAGTCCCTTTTTTGTCGTCTCTGCGACTGAACGAAGGTGAATCGTAGCTATTTTTGGCAAAACTTCTTTCGCCACTTTCCCAAGGTTTTTGCTCGCCAGTGCCCGAATCGTTCGAACGATTGTCGCGGCTATCACGTCCTTTGTCACGGTCGGCAAATCTGCCACCACGTTCGGGAGTGCTATCGGCATTGCCTCTTCTTTGCCATGGTTTTAAAGTGTTTTCGGATCTCGGTTCAGACCTTGGTTCCGATTTTGGAGCTTCTTTATGTTTGATTCTTTCGGCTGTATTTCTATCGACCGATGAACGGCTAGATTTTTCGTTGCTGCGGCCTCTAGGTGCTCTTTTTGCAGCGCGTTCCATCACTTCGTCACTGTTCTTGCCAAACGAGTTGTTGAAACTAGTGGATTTTTTATGTTTGCCAGGTCTGTTACGGTCTTTGCTCGCAGTTTCGTTGGTTCTGCGCATGTAATTGAACGTGCTGTATTCTTCGGATTCTTTCTTGAACTTAGGGGAAGAAGTAGAGCCAGTGTTTGGTTTTGAGCCCGAGCGGGGCTTTTCGCTTGATTTTTTGTCACCAACTTTGGTTGGTTTCGGCCTGCGGCTTTGCATGGAGGTGTATTTACGGGATTCTATTGTTGGCGAACGATTTAAATCGTTCGGTCATAACCACAAATGTACAAAATTTTCGTGCCTTTAGGAAGGGCATTTAGTCTTCATAAAAATCCCATTCATACCTCTTGAATTCTTCCATTATTTCGCGACCGTAATGGGGCAACATACCTGGCGAAGTGACCACAAAAGTGAATCTCCCTTGTTTTAACCGGATTATTTGGCTTTCCTTTGGGGCAATTTCGTATTTAATACTGTTTATTTTAAGTGTCAATGTTTCGTTCAGACTGTTTTTGACCGAAATAATGGGTTCTTTTTCTTCGGATTCTTTAATGGTTGAAAAGTTGTGTTCAGTAATGTCAAGTGCTTTTTCGGTTACAATTACTTCTTTTTTTAGAATAAAACCTTCTTTGTTTGTTCTAATGTGGTTGATGAAATAGTGTTTTGAATTTTTTTCTTTTGAAAAAATAAAGACCGCTTCGCCCTTTTCAATTAGTTCAAGTTGGGTATGTGTGCTATCGAAAAGTGAAGTGGCTTTTCGGGTATAGCCCATGTAGGATTGTGAAAATCCATTACTGATTGCTAGAACTGTTAGAAGAAAACGAAAGAAGGGTAGCATTATTGGTTTAATTAATTGTACTAAGCTAATAGAAGAGATTGGCTTGTGAAAGAGTTTATTTATTATGAATATTTATTCACTTAATATTGATCGTTCTGTTATATAAATGATTGTTTAATATTGAGTATAATAATTTATTTTTTTTACTATTGAATTCGAAAAATACAATATCAGCGAAAGCTAGTCTGAAATTGAACAGTTAAGATTGGAATGGCCTGATAGGTCGATTAACTATTTGATGATTAAGTACATTGGTTATTTTTCGATTTGTAATAAATAGAGTAGAGTCGTTTGCTGTCTTGATCTTGGGAACGTTCTCGAATGAATAGACTGTAATTCAGAAGGATGCGTTATTTTTCAGGATACATCTAGTTTCGGAAAATCGTCTCTTTCTTTTGCTCAGAATTGATTTACTTTGCCGAAATTTTACAAACGATGACCTCGGAAAAAATCAAGAATATCTTTCCAGAAGCTAGTTCGATCCCTGAAAAGTTCAAATTAGCACAACCACTTCATCAACCCGACTATTTGTTGGATGGAAAAATGGTAAAATGGGAAGGAAAACGTCAAGAAGTATATTCGCCAGTGTACGTGAAGGGTGCAAATGGTTACGAGCAGGTATTGATCGGAAGTTATCCGCTTGTGGGTGAGACGGAGGCTGTGCAAGCGCTAGACTCGGCAGTAAAGGCTTATGACAACGGCAAAGGAGAGTGGCCTACTATGTCGGTCGAGGATAGAATCCAGTGTTTGGAAGCTTTTACTGGCAAAATGATTGAGCAAAAAGATAAAGTGGTCAATCTTTTGATGTGGGAAATTGGTAAAAGCTTCAAAGATTCGATTAAAGAATTTGATCGTACTGTCGAATATATCTACGATACGATTGATGCTTACAAAGATTTGGATCGTA
>JAYVIX010000042.1:0-9399 GCA_043769845.1 Cytophagales bacterium | reverse complement strand
AATATGATTTTATCAAGCGGTATCCTTGATGTCGTGATGGTTGAAATATTTCATAAGTCTTTCTAGGTTTTCGTTCAACATTTTCATGTGATTAAATATGCCGAATTGAGCGAAGACGAAAAACAAAATTACGAAGTGCAATTTGCCAACCCGAAACAGGCGAATTCCCTGAAGAGATCAATTCGTCCGCTTTGAACAATTGGTTATTCAACATCAACACTGTAGATAAAGTAATTGGGCATTTGATGGAAAACGGCATCAAAGTAGAAGGAGGCGAAAAGCTAGCTAAAACAGTATCCGTAAACCTGATTTGTTGTGCATTCAGAGTTTGATTATTCAGGATTTCTGTAAAAGGCATCATTGAACCAGCCATGCTTTTTGAAACACCATTTACCGATCTCAATTCAAATGGAGTAGCAGGATTGTTCAACGACCAAACATAAAAACAATTTCATTGATAGAAATCATCAACCACAATCCCGAAGTGGCGTAATCAATCCTAATTTTTAGTAATTTGCCATTAAGCCCAAAAGGAAGTACATTGTATGTTTGGCAAAATTGAGTTACCAGTTTCATTACTACATTCAGAATTAGACGCTTACCTCAAAAACGGATGGTTCCGAATGGGACAATCTCTATTTACATGCAATGTTCTGAATTTCAAACGCCAATTTTATAGTGCCGTTTGGTTGCGAATTCCTTTAAATAATTACGAAAAGGATTCTACTTTCAAAAAACTTCGCAAAATCAATTCGGCATTCGAAGTAAAAATTCGCCCCGCCATAATCGATCCAGCAAAGGAAGATCTTTATACCAAATACAAAACAGGAATTAGTTTCGATACGGCTAGTTCGCTCATCGACTTGCTTTTGGATCCAACTAGCGAACACAGTATTTTCGATACTTACGAAGTATGTGTGTACGATCAAGCCAAACTCATCGCAACAGGTTTTTTTGATTTGGGAGAAAATAGCGCAGCTGGAATTGTGAGTTTTTACGACCCTGATTACAAAAAATATAGTCTAGGAAAATACCTGATTTACAATAAGATAGAATTCTGCAAAACGCTCCATTTAGACTATTTTTATCCTGGATATTTTGCACCAAGTTACCCCATGTTTGATTATAAACTCGACATTGGGAAATCGGCACTTGAGTTTTTCAACATCAAAACAAATCGATGGCAATCGTACGCTAGTTTTTCAGACAGAGATATTTTAATCACTGAAATAGAAGACAAACTAGATGCCATGCAAATGGGACTGCACCGATACGATGTACCCACGATGCGGCTCAAATACGAGTTTTACAACGCCAATAATATTCCACGATTTCGTAATCTGGAATTGTTCGACTATCCCGAATTTCTTTTTGTGATAAGCAACAAATTTTCAGGCTTCGTCCCTATTTTGGTGTACGATGTACGAAACGAAAAATATCGCCTCCTGAAATGCCTTAGCTACTTTTTTGACGAAAACTATGTAAGCAACGGCCAATATTACGGAGCAAATTTGATGAAAATAGGAAAGGAACTATTTGTAGATGAGGATATTGAAACTTTTGTTGCGCTGTTTGCTTCGGAAGTTTCGATAGATAATTTACTGGCATAATTCTTCATTATTCGAACCCTAAAAACCCTAATGCTGTGTGTGGAATAGTTGGAATTTTGCGTTTTGATGGTCATGAAATCGACAAAGAAGCGTTTGAAAAAGCAGTCGTTCGACTCCAAAAAAGAGGGCCCGATGCAAAAGGACATTTCTTCAACAGCAATATCGCACTTGGTCACACACGCCTTGCGATCATTGATCCTGAACCAGCTTCCAACCAACCATTTCAAGACCAAACAGGGCGTTATCAACTCGTTTTCAATGGCGAAATTTTCAATTTCAAAACCCTTCGGAACGAGCTTGAAAAATCAGGCATTCGGTTCCGAACAAAATCAGATACCGAAGTGCTCTTGGAATTATTGATCAAAGAAGGAACAAATTGCCTTCCGAAACTCAATGGTTTTTTTGCTTTTGCTTTTTACGACACCCACACCCAACAATTACTTCTAGCCCGCGACCGTTATGGCGTGAAACCCTTGTATATCTGCCAGCAAGATGGTTATTTCGCCTTCGCTTCTGAAATGAAATCGCTTTTGGAACTGGGTGTACCCAAGCAATTGGACTATGCTTCACTCCTATTTTATTTTCAGCTCAACTATATTCCTTCGCCAAATAGTATTCTGACGGACGTAAAAAAACTGGCACAAGCACATTGGCTCAGCGTAAATGCCGCAAAAAAATATCAGTCGGAAGAATATCATGAAATAATAACCACTTCAAATACAGGTAGTTACGATAGTAAAAAGACCGATCTGAAACAAATCCTAACTCAAGCCGTGCAGGACAGATTGGTGAGCGATGTTCCGTTGGGCGTTTTTCTGAGTGGCGGAGTCGATTCGTCCATCGTGGCACTTTTGGCCAAAAGACACCTTTCGGGCATTCATTCTTTTTCGATTGGTTTCAAAGATTCGCCTTTTCATGACGAAAGCAAGTTTGCCGAAACCGTAGCCAAACACTTGAAACTTGAACATCATACCTTTCATCTGACAAACGATGAAATGCTGAGCAACTTAGACGAAATGCTTGATTATCAGGACGAACCATTTGCCGATTCGTCTGCTATTGCTGTTTTCAACTTGTGCAAACAAACAAAAAAACACGTCACAGTTGCTCTCACAGGCGATGGTGCTGACGAAGTGTTTGGCGGATACAACAAACATTTGGCCGAATCGAAAATCAGAAAAAAAAATCTACTCAACTCAATCCTCTCACATTCAGCTCTTTTGCTCGATTTTTTACCCGAATCAAGAAGTGGGATTTGGGGAAATGAATTTCGAAAAATCCGAAAATACAGCAAAGCCGTTTCCCTTTCTGAAAAAGACCGCTACTGGTCTTGGTGTAGTTTCAATCAAGAAAAAGACGTTTTGAAACTATTCAAAAGCGATGTTGCACTGAAACTTTCAACTTCTAAATATGAAGAAAGAAAAAACATTAAGATTAAATATTTTTCATCAATAAAAGGGATTAATAATATCTTGAGATCTGATATTGATTTGGTATTAGAAGGCGACATGCTTGTAAAAACTGATTTAATGAGTATGGCCAACAGTATCGAATTGCGTAATCCATTTTTGGATCCGCGAGTGGTCGATTTTGCATTCAGTCTTAGCGACCACGACAAAGTGGATGGAAACACGGCAAAAAAAATCCTGAAAGACACTTTTAAACCCTATTTGCCCTTTGAAGTATTTGCAAGGCCAAAACACGGTTTCGAAGTACCGCTCTTAAAATGGCTCAATAAGGACCTTGAATATTTAGTAGAAACCTATCTTTCAAGCCAATTTGTAACCGAACAAGGTATTTTCGAACCATTTGTGATTTCGGATTTAGTCAAAAAACTGAGATCGACCAATCCTGGAGACGTTGCGCAACTCATTTGGGCTTTGCTCAATTTTCAGATTTGGTGGAAGAAACATTTACAAGTAACTCACACTACTTGTTAAAATCAACCGCATCCAAATTTTCGGTTATTGTAAAAATATTATCGGAGATATGGGCAAAATAAAGAACGGCCTGTTGTACATGCTCAATCAGATCTTTGGAAGGCAGATCAACTGCCACCATTATCCCATAAAGGTGTTAATTGTCAAATTCAGGAAAATTGATTTTGAAACCCTTCATTTCCTGAGCCATTTCTTGAATGTAGTAGTAGCGCAGTTTGCACTTTATTTCTACCACCAAGGCACTGTTTACACAGTTAAAAATAGAATAAGAACAGTTTGTAGGAAACCAATTGCGGTTTTTACGTGGTTTAAAAAATCAGAAAAAAAGGTATTTTGCAAAAAAAACTATTTTTTTAATAAAACAAACAGCTTTTTACGGGGTCATTTTACAAAAAGTTTCCTTTTTTTCTAAAAATGTACAAAAAAAGAAGGGATAAACCTTTTTTTGTAACCAAAATCTCTATTTTTGTTTGGGACAAAACCTTAACCAATTAAAGTAAAAAAAACAATCTTATGTCAGCAGATTTCAGAAAAAAGGCAGTAGAACTGGCTCAAAGTAGACACACTGTTGAAGTCAAACTTCCTGGTGCTAAAGTTTCAGATTTCTATGGAATGAATGTATTTGATAAAGAAGCAATGAAGCAGCATTTATCGCCTGATACATACAAAAAACTAATTTCTGTCATCGATAAAGGAGACAAAATCGACTCGGCAATGGCTGATGCGGTTGCTACTGCGATGAAAACTTGGGCGATGAGCAAAGGTGTAACTCACTACACCCATTGGTTTCAGCCACTTACGGGCACCACTGCCGAAAAACACGATGGATTTTTCGAACCAGTAGGCGATGGAAAAGTCTTAGAAAGATTCAAAGGTGCGGCCCTAATTCAACAAGAACCAGACGCATCTTCATTTCCAAACGGAGGAATCCGTAACACTTTCGAAGCGCGCGGATATACTGCTTGGGATCCAAGTTCGCCTGCTTTCATTTACGAAGAAGGAAATTGCAAAACACTTTGCATTCCTACCATCTTTGTTTCATATACAGGCGAGGCACTCGATTACAAAGCTCCTTTGTTGAAATCATTGGTTTTCTTAGACAAAATAGCGACAGAGGTTTGCCAATATTTTGATACTGATGTCACTAAAGTGTCCACTACTTTAGGACCAGAACAAGAATACTTCCTGATAGATAGGGCGTTCTATTATGCTCGTCCTGATTTGGTGATGGCAGGACGAACGGTTTTCGGACACACCCCAGCCAAAGGCCAGCAATTGGAAGACCATTATTTTGGCTCGATTCCTCCACGTGTGAACGCCTACATGATGGATTTCGAAATCGAAGCACAAAAACTAGGAATCCCAGTTCGTACTAGACACAACGAGGTAGCTCCAGGACAATTTGAGTGTGCTCCTACTTTCGAAGAAATCAACTTAGCTGTTGACCACAACATCCTATTGATGGATTTGATGGAAAAAGTAGCCGAAAGACACAATCTAAAAGTCCTTTTCCATGAAAAACCTTTCGCAGGTGTAAATGGTAGCGGAAAACATAATAACTGGTCACTCAGCACTAATACTGGCAAAAACTTGCTTGCGCCAAGTTCAAAACCAAAAGAAAATCTTTGGTTTTTGACTTTCCTTATAAACACCGTAATGGCTGTATATGAAAATGCCGATTTGCTAAGAGCCTCTATCGCAAGTGCAGGAAACGAACACCGTTTAGGTGCCAACGAAGCCCCTCCGGCCATCATGTCAGTATTCCTAGGTTCTGAACTTTCAGCGGTATTAGACGAACTCGAAAAAACAGCCAAAATCAAAGTAGACAAAGGCGACAATGTGTACATGAAACTAGGAATCAACAAGATACCTCCAATTTTATTAGACAATACCGACAGAAACCGTACTTCGCCATTTGCATTTACAGGAAACAAATTTGAATTCAGAGCTGTTGGAAGTACTGCAAATAGTGCCAATCCGATGACTATTTTGAACTCAATTGTAGGCGATCAGTTGAATAAATTCAAAATCGAAGTTGATAAACAAATCAACAAAGGCACCAAAAAAGAAGTAGCCATTATCAACATCCTGCGCGAATACGTCACCAAATCGAAAGCTATTCGTTTTGAAGGAAATGGCTATTCGGAAGAATGGAAAGCGGAAGCGAAAAAACGTGGTTTAAACAATGTGCCTACCACGCCACATGCATTGGATTTCTACATCACACCAAAAGCCGAAAAAGTATTGGTAGGAAATGGCATCTTGAACGAGCGCGAATTGCATGCACGTTATGAAATCATGCTGGAAAGCTATGTAAAAAAGGTACAAATCGAATCTCGAATCATTGCCGATTTGGCTGTCAACCACGTGATTCCAACTGCGATTGCCTACCAAAATAAACTGATTGACAACCTTAGAGGTTTGAAAGAAATAGGCATGTTTGAAGTGGCAAACAAAACGCTTAAAGACAATATCATTCTTATCTCAAAATTCATCGACTCAATCAACGAAGATTCTGAAGCGATGATCGAAGAAAGAAAAACCGCCAACAATATGGAGGACATCAAAGAAAGAGCCGTTGCCTATTGCGATAAAGTGAAACCGTATTTCGACAAAATTCGCTATTGTGTGGATAAACTTGAAATAATGGTGGATGACGAAAATTGGCCTTTACCAAAATATCGTGAAATGTTGTTTATCAAATAATTGATAAAAAAGAGCCCTGATTAAATCAGGGCTCTTTTTTATATAAATACATAAATAAATATTTATATATTTTAAACATTCAAACTTGATTAATCTATTCTAAATGTTTTAAATAAAGAACTACGAACTGTAGAGTATTAACTAAAACTATTTTTTTAATCTAAGGCTCTATTATTGAACAGCACATAACCAACGTGCAACAAAACGCCATACGACCTGCGCGGATCGTCATAGTATAAACCACTGATACTCAGAGGGCCAAACGGACTGAAATACACAAAATTGAGATTTCCTGCGAAACGAATTTTTTCCAATTGTAACTCTGAAGCAACCGTCTGATTTGGCAAAAGTTGAAACTGATTGTAACGTTGAAAAAAATACGCTTCCATTCGCATCTGAAATTTGAGATTGAATTTGAAAATATTCTTCAAACCACCTGCTACGTAGTAAAAACCACGATAATTCTCCAAAAACAAAGTTTTACTATCCTGCATTGGCGAAAATGCTGGAGCCACGATCAATGTAGACACATAATTATGAAACGTAGGCTGATTCGAAAAAACGCCTTCAGCCATGTAACCAAGGCTATAAAATTTACTAATTGACACATATTGTTCATACTTCACTTTCACTTTCAACCATTGATGATATTTGCGATACTGTTCTTTAAACAACGAAGATGTACCTGGTGAATGAATTTCGTTTGTAAAAATATATTTTGCTCCCAACGAATAAGCCATCCCACTAGTAGGGTACATTTTTTTATCTAGATCGTATTTATCAAATGTAATGCCAGGATAAAAACCTTCGTTTACGGTCACATCCAAGGTGTCATTTGTTTCTAAAGTATAGTCATTCAAGTACTTATCAAAATGATTAAAATAAGCAAACTGAGCCAACACACGTGTACGCGCCCGTAATGGCATTCCTATTGTAATACCTGCTTTGAAATCATTTTGCTTAATATACGTTGGAATATTTTCTTTTAATAATATTTCATTCATACTCAAGTAATCCCATTGATTCCAAGTTATTTCAGGTTCAATATACAGTGGTTGCTTTACGGTTGGTAAGATAATCCGCAATTTTCCTTGTGCCGAATGATAAAACCTCCCTGTATAAAAATTGCCGTATACTTGAAAAGATAATCGATTGATAAAACTATAACTGTAACCCAAATACAATTGCTGAATGGCTCTAGTTGCTATGTTTCCACCCAGATCAATGTCTAATTTACGTTCTTTGGCCATCCGCATTTCCAAATCGTATTTCTGAGTATTGGGGTTCCATTTTATGAGTGGAAATTGAATGTTAAAATTGCCATCTTGTACGATTCTATAATAACGCATTTTCAATTTATTCATTGAAAGCATTTTGTTTTTTTCTCGTAATGTATTGAAAACGAAGGCTTCTTGCATACGTTTCAAACCAGTAATACGTATTTCATCAAAACGATTGGGCTCGGCTTGAGCCATGAAATATCCTCGCTTTTCTTGAATAGCATGAAAGCCAGTTGTGTCGCGCAACTGAGCCAAAAATGGATCCAATTTTTTCTTTGCCTCGGCATATCCTGCTTCAATAATGGCAGTTGCATCTCCAAAATCAACCATAGAAATATGACTCAAATCTGGTTGAATATAAATTCCTTTGTCTTTCAGTAAAGTAGAATCCGATTTTGCAAAAAGCATGTAGATGAGCGAGCGCGAAAGATGGGCTTCATCGTTCTTGAATGGGTATTCCGAAAATGTTTTAGCAGACACATTTACCCCAATCACAAAATCGGGATTGAACTCTTCGATGGCCACATCCACTGGAAAATTGTTATAGATTCCGCCATCGTACACATATTTCCCATCGATTTTAAATGGTTTAAAAATCAAAGGAACCGACATGGTGGCTCGCAATGCTTCCGCCAAATTCCCCTTTTTCAAAACCAATTTGGTTTGAGAAAACACATCAGCTGCAATACATCTGAAAGGAACTACCAGACTGTCAAAATCGGTAGTAATAGCGGTTGTACGGGCAATATTGGTAGAAATGGCCAAATTCAAGGGTGCATCATTGACCAAAACGGGCTTAAACGATGGCCTTAAAGTGGTATCCACATTAAATGATACCGAAACGATAGACGCATTTTCTTCTTTTCTTAGATAATAATTGTTATATCTATCATCTATTTTACCCGAAGACCAATCGCTAAATGCTGGCGAAAGGGCTATTTGCTCCATCTGATAAGGAGTATAACCTGCTGAATAATAGCCACCTACAAGTCCTCCCATCGAAGTACCTACCACATAATGAACTGGAATTTTGTTATCTTCTAGGTATTTTAGTACACCTATGTGCGCAATTCCTTTGGCTCCTCCCCCGCTGAGCACCAAAGCCACTCTTTTCTGTGATTGTACAGAAAAAGAGACCAAAATTAATACTAAGATGAAAATGTAGGTTTTGATAAATTGCTTTAATTAGATTGCTGGTTCAATTTATGAAGCAATATCCATTTTCGGAAGCAAACTTTCGTTTAAAAGTAACCAGTCAGACACACTGACTGGTTTACTTCTCTGATATTTTAAAAAATCTTTCTATTAAATTACCTCCACTAAAAAATAATTCTTTTTCCCTTTCTGCACCACCAAAAATTTGTCTTTCAACAATGCAAAATCTCCTTTAATAGCTGGGTCGGTTAGTTTGTTTTTATTGATGCTAACACCACCACCTTGTATCATTTTACGTGCTTCACCTTTTGAAGGAAAAATAACGTTTTGCGTTTCTGTCGAAAGTAAATCAGTAACTGTCAGTGCATTGTCCAAAACACCTTTCTCTATTTTAACCATTGGCACCCCTTCAAAAACCGCCAATAAAGTGGCTTCGTCCAAGGTTTGCAACTGTTCGGCTGTTCCGTTTCCGAATAATATTTCTGAAGCTTTTACGGCATTTTCATATTCTTCGGCACTGTGTACTCTTGTAGTTACATCCTGAGCTAATGCTTTTTGCAAAAGTCGCTCATGCGGCTTTTGTTGATGTTCGGCTATTAGCGTTTCAATTTCTTCTTTTGTTTTTAGCGTGAAAATTTTAATGAAATTTTCCGCATCTATATCCGCAGCATTCAGCCAAAATTGGTAAAATTTATAAGGCGATGTTTT
>JAYVIX010000041.1:0-2818 GCA_043769845.1 Cytophagales bacterium | reverse complement strand
CATGAACACGGGGGCGGCTTTGGGATTTACGAATACGTTGCTAGAGGTCATTCAAAAGGAAAAACCGACACACATTGCGGTGGCTTTCGACATGCACGGACCGACCTTCAGACACGAGGCTTTTCAAGCCTATAAAGCACAGCGACAGGAGCAGCCTGAAGACATTACAATAGCGATTCCAATATGTAAAAAAATTCTTGAAGGATTCGGAATTCCGATCTTGCAAATGCAAGGTTACGAGGCTGATGATATTGTTGGAACGCTCGCCAAAAAGGCCGAAGAGCATGGTTGCCAAGTATATATGATGACCTCGGACAAAGACTATTGTCAGTTGGTGACCGAAAATGTATTTGTATATCGTCCCGCTTTCATGGGCAATGGCCCCGAAATCTATGACATTCCCAAAGTTTTGGCCAAATTCAATATTGCCAAAGTAGAGCAAGTGATTGATATACTGGGTTTAATGGGAGATAGTGTCGATAATATTCCAGGAATCCCGGGCATTGGCGAAAAAACCGCACAAAAGCTTTTGGCTGAATACGGTAGTGTCGAAAACTTAATCGCAAATGCTGATAAACTTACAGGAAAACTAAAGGAAAATGTCATCAATTTTGCCGAACAAGGATTGATGTCGAAGCGTTTGGCGACCATTTGTTTAGATGTTCCTGTCGAATATGTGGAAGAAACTTTCCTGTATTCTGGTCCAGTGCGAGATAAGATTATTCCGTTATTTGAAGAATTAGAATTCAAAACATTATCAGCCAAACTTTTTGGAGCATCAAAAGAAGGCGCAAAAACGGCCGCACAAAACAAAAAAAGCATTCAAGGACAGTTTGGTTTATTCGATGCACCAACATTAAATGTCGAACCGTCACTTTTTGACGAATTGCCACAGACATTTATCTCGAAGAAAAAATATACGATTGAAACTAATCCACACGATTACTATATCATTGATAGTGAGGATAAAATACAAGAATTAATCAAGTGCTTGTCGAAGCAAGACGAGTTTTGTTTTGATACCGAAACCACTAGTACCGATGCTTTGCAGGCCGAAATAGTAGGTTTGTCGTTTTCATATTTTGAAGGCGAAGCTTTTTACATTCCTTTTTCTGAAAACAGAGTTGAAGCCACTCAAAAACTAGCATTGTTCAAAGACGTTTTCGAAAATTCCAGCATTGGCAAAGTGGGTCAGAACTTGAAATACGACATTCATGTCTTGCGCAATTATGGTATTTTGGTGCAAGGGCCTTTGTTTGATACCATGCTCGCACATTACCTCATCGAGCCAGATATGCGTCATGGAATGGATATTTTGGCTGAAAGCTACCTTGATTATTCGCCTATTTCTATTGAAACTTTAATAGGCAAAAAGGGGGTAAATCAGGGCAATATGCGCGAAGTACCTCTCGAAAAAATAGCCGAATATGCAGCCGAAGACGCTGATATTACGTTACGATTGAAAAAACAATTTGCACCCATTATCAAAAAAGGAAATTACGAAAAGCTGCTGTTTGATGTAGAAACGCCTCTTATACAAGTACTTGCAGATGTCGAACGTGCTGGGGTAAAGATTGATACTGCTGCTTTGGCAGAGTTTTCGATCAGTTTGGAAACCGACATCAGAGCAAGTGAAAAAGAGGTGTATGAGTTGGCTGGCGAAGAATTCAATGTATCGTCTCCGAAGCAATTAGGGACTATTTTGTTTGAAAAAATGAAAATTGATCCCAAAGCCAAAAAGACTGCCACTGGTCAATATGCAACGGGCGAAGAAGTACTTTCGAAATTGGCCTACGAAAATCCGATTGTCGATAAAATATTGGAATACAGGGAATTGCAGAAACTTAAATCTACTTATGTAGATGCCCTTCCATTGCTGATTAGTCCGCTGGATGGTCGTATTCATACTTCGTTCAATCAGGCAGTGGCTGCCACTGGGCGTTTGAGTTCCACCAATCCCAATCTGCAAAATATTCCTATTCGTACCGAAAAAGGCCGTGAAATTCGCAAAGCGTTTATCCCTCGAGACAGCGACCATGTGATTCTTTCGGCCGATTACTCGCAGATCGAATTGCGTATTATGGCGGCTTTTTGTCAAGACGAAACCATGCTTGCAGCCTTCAAAAACGGGCAAGATATTCACACTTCTACTGCAGCAAAGATCTTTAAAGTACCTACCGAAGAGGTTAATTCGGACATGCGAAGGAAGGCTAAAACAGCCAACTTTGGAATCATTTATGGCATCTCGGCTTTTGGACTTTCTCAGCGTTTAACTATTCCTAGAAAGGAAGCGGCCGAGATTATCGATAACTATTTTGTACAATTCCCAGCTGTGAAGCAATACATGGATACTGTGATTAACCAAGCCAGAGAAAGTGGATTTGTGGAAACAATCTTACATCGAAAAAGATACCTTCGAGATATTAACTCTGGCAATTTCACTCAAAGAGGCATGGCTGAACGAAATGCCATAAATGCTCCAATTCAAGGTTCAGCAGCCGATATTATTAAGATTGCCATGGTAAACATTCATCAGTGGATGGAGCGTGAAAACTTGAAATCGAAAATGATTTTGCAGGTTCATGACGAATTGGTGTTCGATGCGCACAAAAGCGAAGTCGAACTGCTCAAGCAAAAAGTAGACGATTTGATGAAAAATGCAGTTCAACTATCAGTCCCGATGGAAATAGGAATAGGAGTGGGCGACAATTGGTTGGAGGCGCATTGACTTGTTAACAGTTAAGAGTTAACAGTTTTTACGTTAAACATTAAATTTTTATCTTAATAAAATGAAGTATTACTTAGTTGGCCTTTTGGC
>JAYVIX010000040.1:0-16338 GCA_043769845.1 Cytophagales bacterium | reverse complement strand
AATTATGAGTGATGAATTATGAATAGTAATTTCATTATCACTCATAATTTATAATTCATAGTTTAAATGAAGTTATTCTTTCAACGTCTCTATTTTTTTTACGGTGTTCTGATTTTTGTGATTTGCATGATCACGTTCACCACTTGTATTTTACTTTCGGTATCGCTCATTCCCAATAAACGAACGGCTGGCAAAGTGGCCTATTTCTTCCTGCGTTGTTGGGGATACGGATTCAGCACATGCTGCTTTATCTTCTACCGCTTTCACGGTCACGAAAATATTGATCCAAATAAATCGTACGTTTTCACGAGCAATCATAGTTCATTTTTGGATGGAATCGCCATTTGTCTTGCCATCCCGAACGATTTTCGTCCATTGGGAAAAATAGAATTGACCAAAGTGCCCATTTTTGGGCTCATGTATCGCCATGTCGTGATTTTGGTAGACCGAAATAGCAACGAAAGCCGACAAAAAAGCATGTTGGAAATGAAACGTCACATGAATGAAGGCATTTCAGTTTTGGTTTTTCCAGAAGGAACAATGAACAAAACGACCGATTTAATGCAACCTTTCAAAAACGGAGCTTTCACATTGGCCATCGAAACACAAAAACCAATATTGCCGATGGTGATGCTGAACGCAAAAAACTGTTTTCCACGCATACCGAAATTTGCACTTCAACCTGGCATGATTGATATTCATTTTTTGCCCGAAATAAGTACGCAAGGAATGGCGAAAGGCAATCTGGAGGAATTGAAAAACGCTACTTTTGAGCAAATGAAAAACGCTATAAAAGCAAATTCACATGCTTAAAAGGAAATTCCTTCTCCTTTCTGCTATGGTTAGTTTTTTTTGTTATGCTAAAGCACAACAAAAACCCAATGGTGCTGTCATAGAATTAGACAGTTCATATCGTGTGGTTTTCATTCTACCAAAAGACAAGTCGAAACCTATACTTCATTATTTTTACGATTATATACTTGTTGTAAAAAATGATTCGATAAGAATTTTGTATCCTAAAGACATAAAAGGCTATAATATAAAAAATAAAACATTTATTTCAAAAGCATTTAAAACCCAAAACGGAACTTTGAATGTTTTTTGCGAATCGATCATATCGGGAAACGCAAATTTATTTTTGTATAACGGTTCGTTGTCTGAAAAAGAAGATTTGTATATTTTCAACAGAAAATCCGACCCCAATTTTTATTATATCAAGTCTACAGAGCCTAAACTAAAGGGCTACCAAGACGAACCTGGTTATGGGTATCAAGACCTGACGTTTCAGAAACAAATGAATACGTTATTAAGCGTAATTTCTGACGACCAACATTTTGAAGCATATTTCAGTCGATATTTTCGTGAATGCGATATCATTCTATCAAAAATCAAACAACATTGGTATGCTGGAAACAATTTCAAAACATTATTTTTAGATTACAATAACTCTTGCAATAAATAAAATGAAAGTTTTAGTAACAGGACATAACGGATACATAGGCGCACATTTGGTGCCTTTATTAAAAGATGCAGGGCATTTTGTCATCGGCAACGACATCAATCTTTTTGGTGGCTGCGAATGGGAAACACTCACAAAACCAGACGTAGAATTGATCAAAGACCTTCGTCAATTGACTATCGAAGACTTGCAAGGCGTGGATTGTGTCATGCATTTGGCCGCCATTTCCAACGACCCAATGGGCGATCTGAACCCCCAAATCACCTACGATGTCAATCGTGACGGCTCGATTCGTTTGGCTGAATTATCTAAAAAAGCAGGCGTCTCTCGTTTCTTGTTTTCGAGCAGCTGCTCTATTTATGGCAAAAGCGACAAGCCTTACATGATCGAAACCGACCCTACAGTTCCGCTTACCGCCTATGCAATTTCAAAAATAGAAACAGAAAAAGCCGTCTCAGCAATGGCTGACGAACATTTTTCGCCAGCATTTTTGCGCAACTCAACTGCCTACGGACATTCTGCAATGTTGCGTATCGACTTGGTGGTGAACAACTTATTGGCTTGCGCCATTTCCCGTGGCGACATCCGCATCATGAGTGATGGCTCGCCATGGCGTCCTTTGGTACATTGCAAAGACATTGCTCGAGCGTTTGTGGCTTTCTTGGAAGCTCCGAAAGCCACTATTCATAATCAAATAGTAAACATTGGCGGTAACGAGGAAAATTTCCAAGTGAAAGATGTGGGCGATTTGGTAAAGAAACTAGTCCCGAACGCGACCATCGTGTACACAGGCGAAGTCGGTTCCGATTCGCGCGATTACAAAGTCAATTTTGATTATTTGGGCAAATTACTTCCCGATTTCAAGTTGGAATACACGCTCGAAAAAGGAATGGTCGAATTGTTTAACAAATACAAGGAACACCACTTCACCCAAGCCGATTTTGAAGGTGAGCAATTTGTGCGCCTTCGCACCTTGAAAAATCGCTTGTCTTTGTTAGGCGCTTAATGAATTATTAAACAAATTCCATGTGATTCATTTTCTGCAGACATTTACAAATCGAATCACATGGAATTTCTAGCCCGCCTAAAGGCCTATATCGAAGATCAAAAGCTTTTTCAGCCACACGAAAAGGTGCTTTTGGCCGTCAGTGGCGGAGTGGATTCTGTGGTATTGCACCATGCATTACACAAATTGGGCTACACCATCGGAATTGCCCACTGCAATTTTCAACTTCGTGGCGAAGAATCCGATCAAGAAGAACAATTTGTTTCAGATCTAGCACGCATCATAAACGCTCCTTTTTTCGTTCGAAAATTCGACACCAAACAAGCGTCCGAATCCAGCAAGCTCTCCATCCAAATGGCCGCTCGCGAGTTGCGTTATGCTTGGTTTGAAGAATTGCGAGCCGAGCATCATTATTCTTGCATCGCAGTGGCGCATCATCAAAATGATGTCTTGGAAACAGTTTTGTTGAATCTCGTCCGAGGAACGGGCATTGCTGGCTTTCATGGAATTTTACCTCTCAATGGACATGTAGTCAGGCCATTACTATTCGCCACTAGACAAGAAATAGAAGCTTATGCCAAAGAATATCAGCTTGTTTGGTGCGAAGACAGTAGCAATGCCAGCAACAAATACGCCCGCAATCTGATTCGAAACGAGGTTATTCCACTTCTGAAACAGATCAATCCTTCGCTCGAAAAAACAATCAAACAAACGGTAGAAAAAATAAGCATTGCCGAAACACAAGTGAACGCCATTGTCGAAACAAAGAAAAAAGAGCTTCTGATTTGGAAGAATGGAATTGCCCAAATCAATATTCAAACTGTCCAAAAAGAACCAAGTTCACTTTTTGTTCTCTCGTCTATTCTGAAAGAGTTTGGTTTTGAGTTTTCAACTTGCAAACAAATTCTAGATTCAGCGAATGGTATTTCGGGCAAATCATTTGTTTCCGTTTCGCATGTTTTAATAAAGGACAGAGAAAATTGGCTGATTAAAATAAATGAAAAAAAATTAATTCATTTTACTCTTTTTTCTGAGACTGAAAGCGTTCAGATTGATTCGGAGAAAGTCTTAAAAATAGAGCTAATCGACTATGATTCTCAGGTTTTAGCGAAATTGAAAGCTCAGAAAAAACTCTTTTTTGATTATGCAAAAGTTGAATTCCCTCTCAACATTCGAGTTTGGCAAAATGGTGATGTGATAGAACCTTTTGGGATGAAAGGTTCGAAAAAAGTAAGCGATTTGCTGATTGATGCAAAAATGAGTCTGCTCGAAAAACAACAAACCTTGGTACTCGAAAGTCAAGGCAAAATCCTGAGCGTGTTGGGAGTACGAAATAGTAGGCATTATTTGGTGGACGATTCGACCAAACGAATTTGGATAGCCGAATTAACCTCGTCCCATTAAACCTTCCAAAATTCCACTTCGCACTTCTTTTAGTTTTTTGTACAACTCCTTGGTATTGATTGGCTTTACAGAATAATCGTCAAAGCCCTTTTGTTTCATTTCGCCACTCGAATTAAAATTTCCACTAGCCGTGAGAGCCATAATATGAATCGAATTGCCCGATTCGCGAATGTTTCGTGTGGCTTCGTAACCATCCATTATGGGCATATGCAAGTCCATTAGGATCAAATCAAAGTCCTTTTCTTTGATTTTTTCTATCGCTTCTTGCCCATTTTCGGCCACTGAATATTCTACCTTCCAGATATCCAAGAAACGAGTCAACACTTTGGTATTGAAAATATTATCTTCCACCACCAATGCTCGCAATCCTGCCAAAGATTCCTCTTTTTCATCCACCGGTTTGGCTGATTTTTTGATTTTTTGGCCTTTTCCAAAAACAAGTTGAAAGAAAAAAGTAGAACCTTCGTTTAGTTTGCTTTCGACATAGATATCGCCTCCTTGCAAATTCACCAAATGCTTCGAAATCGTGAGTCCCAATCCTGTGCCGCCATATTTGCGAGCGGTATCGGTACTGGCTTGTGAAAAACTTTCAAAAATAGTCTCAATTTTGTTTTTAGGAATCCCAGCGCCTGTATCTGAAATCGAGAATTTGAGTTCTAATTCGGCTGCACGATCTTCGATTAGTTCGACATCCATTTGCACGTATCCTTTGCTGGTAAATTTCACGGCATTACCCAGCAAATTATTAAGTACTTGTGTCAATCGGAAAGGATCACCTACTATAGTATAGGATAAGGCAGGAATTTTCCCAATTCGTAAACTGATCGCCTTTTCCATCGCTCGGAGCGAAAGCATCGAAATGTTTTCGTCTATTATTTTTTCTAATTCAAATTCTCGTTTCTCAAATTCTACTTTTCCACTTTCGATTTTTGAAATATCCAATACATTGTTCACCAACGAGAGCAAATGATTGGCCGATGTCTGAATGTTTTGCAAATATTCAGAATTCTGGCTTTCAGCCGTTTCACGCATTAGCAAATTACTAAATCCGATTACGGCATTCAGTGGCGTTCGAATTTCGTGGCTTATCGTAGACAAAAAAAGAGATTTGGCTTCGGCCGCTTGTTCTGCTCTGGCTTGTGCTCCTTTCAAATCTTGTTCTACTTTTTTGATGTGATCAATGTCGGTATGCGTTCCTATAAATCTTACTGGATTACCATGTACATCGCGTTCAATGATTTTCCCCCTGGCCAAAATCCATTTATAGCCACCATTTTTCAATAGCAATCGATGTTCGAGAATATAGTTTTCGGTTTGGTTTTTCACATGTTTTAGGATTTCCTCAAAAGAGCGTTGTTTGTCTTCCGGATGCACTAGACGCTCCCACTCGGCCCACGAATCGTTGATTTCGGATTCGTCATAACCGAGCATTTCTTTCCACATTTTAGAGAAATACGCTTTTCCGTCTTTTACGCTCCAATCCCACACGCCATCCAAACTACTATTCAAAGCATATTTCCATTGTTCTTCTGCCTTTTGAAGCTCTTCTTGTACATTTTTTTGTACTGAAATATCAAGTAACGAAAACTGAACAGCATCAATATTTCCATACGAATCGTACAAAGGCGCATACATGACCAAAAACCACAATGAATGCGTTTCTGAAAACTGTATTTTTCGTTCTCGTACGATTTTTTCACCTTCGAAAGCCCGACCTAAATTTTGCATAAAAGCATCTACCAAATATTTAGGCGCAATTACATGACACTTTTGACCTTCCTCCAGATTGGTTCCGAAGTAATTTTTAAAAATATCTTTCGACTTGGTATCCGCATATACAATCTCATGATCACGACCAATCAGTACGACCGATTGTAAGGAATTGGTCAAGATTTCGGCCAACCTGAATTTTATCTCTTTCTTATCTCTCTCTTCCTGCGCAAGTGCATGATAAAAATAGTACCCAAAATAATTGACCAAAATAGCTGGTTGCAAGATACTTATAAGAGAGTATAAGCTTTTTTGCTGAATCAGATTTCCATAAATAACACGATCAATTGTATATAAATTAAAATACATTTCTATTACCACCACAAGCAAAGTCAATCCTGTAATGACCAATGCCCATCGCTGGCCAATCATTACGCCAGAGACAACAATAAGGCTACCCATTGTGAATGCTGCCCCAATATTCAGTTGAGTATTGGTTGTCAAAAGGTAAAAAGCGAATGCATGTTGAAAAAACACGGAAAACAAAAAAACAAAAATAGCTTCCCTGTATCTTGAAAACTTATCCAACAAAACCAAGGCTACAACGGTGGCTGGAATGCTGACCGAAAGTGCAAGTTGCACCCCAAGAGGCATCGAAACATAAAAAAACAATGAAATTACTTGAAAACAGATTGTAATCAGGCAAAGTTTTCTCAAAAAATTAACTCGCCTATCATCAATTAGGGACATATTACATATTATGGGTTATTACTTCCAGTGATAAAAGTATATAAATTGTCTTAATTTGCAAGCATAAGTATCAGTTTTATTACTGGTAAGATTCTTATGACAAAGTTTTTTCTTACTTTTGGTGTTCAGCAAACATCTACTTTTTTTACACATACTAATGAAAAAAGCGTTAATCACCGGAATCACAGGCCAAGACGGTGCCTATTTGTCGGAACTATTACTTAGCAAAGGCTACGAAGTACATGGAATCAAACGTAGAACTTCATTAATCAATACCGAAAGGATTGATCATTTATATCAAGATCCACATGAAACGAACGTCAGATTCAAGTTGCATTATGGCGATTTGACTGATTCTACCAACGTGATTCGTATCATCCAGGAAGTACAACCTGACGAAATTTACAATTTGGGTGCCATGTCTCACGTAAAAGTGAGTTTCGACACTCCTGAATATGTGGCTGATGTTGATGGAATAGGAACGCTTCGTTTATTGGAAGCTGTTCGTATTTTGGGTATGAAGGACAAAGTCAGAATCTATCAAGCTTCTACTTCTGAACTTTACGGCAAAGTGCAAGCCATTCCACAAAGCGAAACAACTCCATTTTACCCTCGCTCGCCATATGCAGTAGCTAAAATGTATGCTTACTGGATTACTGTAAACTACCGCGAAGCATATGGAATTTATGCTTGCAACGGAATTCTATTCAATCACGAATCGCCATTAAGAGGTGAAACTTTCGTGACAAGAAAAATTACTCGTGCTACTTCTCGTATTGCACTTGGCTTACAAGAAAAACTTCACCTAGGAAACCTTGATGCAAAACGCGACTGGGGACATGCAAAAGACTATGTTGAAGCAATGTATCTGATTTTGCAGCAGGATGTGGCTGAAGATTATGTCATCGCAACGGGTGTAACTACTACTGTGCGTGATTTTGTTAAAATGTCATTCGAACATGTTGGTATCGAACTAGAATTCTCTGGTGAAGGTGCAAACGAAACTGCGAAAGTAAAAAAATGCAACAATCCTGAATACCAATTGCCAATCGGTAAAGAAGTAGTGGCTGTTGACAAAAACTACTATCGTCCAACTGAAGTAGATTTATTGTTAGGCGATCCTACAAAATCAAAAACAAAACTTGGCTGGAAACCAAAACATGATTTAAAAAGCTTAGTTACAGATATGATGACTGCTGACGTTGCGTTATTCAAACGTGATTTGTATCTGAAAGAAGGTGGACACAAAATCTTGAATTACGCTGAATAGTTGAATTAGGTCTTGGGTTTTAGGGATTAGAAATTAGTTTATCTGGTTCCTCCTAAAACCTAATTCCCAATCCCTAAAACCTTTTTTAATGAACTTACAAGATAAAATATACGTTGCTGGCCATCGCGGAATGGTTGGTTCTGCGATAGTGCGCAAACTTCAACAAGAAGGATTTACAAATATCGTCACTCGTACTTCCAAAGAACTCGACCTTAGAAACCAACAAGCTGTTGCCGATTTCTTTGCGACTGAAAAACCAGCTTATGTGATTTTGGCGGCTGCCAAAGTAGGCGGAATAAATGCCAACAATATTTACCGTGCCGATTTCATCTACGAAAACTTGATGATTGAGGCCAATGTAATTCATCAGTCGCATGTAAATAAAGTCACCAAATTACTCTTTCTTGGTTCGTCTTGCATCTATCCCAAATTTGCACCACAGCCGATGAAAGAAGATTCGTTGCTTACTGGCGTTTTGGAACAAACAAACGAACCGTATGCCATTGCAAAAATTGCAGGAATTAAACTGTGCGAAAGCTATCGTTTGCAATACGGCTGCAATTTCATCTCGGCCATGCCCACCAACTTATATGGCCCGAACGACAATTACGATTTAAATAATTCTCATGTATTGCCAGCTTTGATTCGCAAGTTTCATACAGCAAAAAAAGAAGGAAAGGACACGGTAGAAGTATGGGGATCGGGAACTCCAAAACGTGAATTTTTGCACGTGGATGATTTGGCTGATGCTTGTTACTATTTACTTCAAAACTACGATGGTATCGAATTGGTGAATGTAGGTTGTGGCGAAGATCTTTCGATTGGCGAGTTGGCTCTAATGGTAAAAGAAGTGGTTGGCTATGAAGGTGAACTTCGTTTTGATGCCACCAAACCAGATGGTACACCACGTAAACTGATGGACGTTGGCAAACTAGCCTCAATCGGTTGGAAAGCAAAAATAGGTTTGAAAGAAGGAATTTCAGGCGTTTATGAGAATGACGTGAAAAACGTATTTTAGGTTTTAGGTATTGGGTTTTAGGAAATAGGCTTATTCATAGCTTTTTTTAAAAACCTAATACCAAGTCCTAATCCCTATTTCAAAAGCGACCTACTTATAATCATTTTTTGTATCTCAGAAGTACCTTCGTAAATCTGGGTAATTTTAGCATCTCGCATCATGCGTTCTACGTGGAATTCTTTCACAAAACCATAACCTCCATGTACTTGCACCGCTTCGATGGTTACTTCCATTGCTACTTTCGAAGCGAATAGTTTAGCAACTGCACTGGCTGTACTATAATCTTGACCTATGTCTTTTAAATATGCTGCTTTGTAACAAAGTAATCTAGCTGCATCTATTTGGGTTGCCATGTCAGCTAGTTTGAATTGGATAATTTGGTGCTGACTAATCGGTTTGCCAAACGTTTTTCTTTCTTTTGCATATTGAAGTGCGAGTTCGTATGCACCAGAAGCAATGCCCAATGCTTGCGAAGCTATCCCGATTCTTCCTCCGTTCAGTGTTTCCATCGCAAACTTGAAACCACCGCAATTAGGTGGAATTAGGTTTGCTTTCGGAACTTTTACGTCAGTAAAATTTAACTGATGTGTATCAGAAGCACGAATGCCCATTTTGTTTTCTTTGGGCGCAACAGTAAAACCTTCCCAACCTTTTTCAATAATCAAAACATTGATTCCTTTGTGTGCCAGTTCAGGATGAGTTTGGGCAATGACCAAAACATAATCGCCCGTACCTCCGTTAGTAATCCAGTTTTTGGTTCCGTTTAATAAATAATAATCGCCTTTGTCTTCAGCAATCGTATGTTGTTGTGTGGCATCTGAACCTGCTTCGGGTTCGGAAAGGGCGAAAGCGCCTAGTTTTTGTCCGCTTGCGAGTGGCTTGAGGTATTTCTGTTTTTGTTCTTCAGTTCCGTATTTTTCCAATCCCCAACACACCAAGGAATTGTTTACAGACATGATAACGGCTGCCGAAGCATCTATTTTGGCAATTTCTTCTAAAGCAATAACATACGAAATGGTGTCCATTCCACTACCTCCGTATTTGGGGTCTACCATCATGCCCATAAAACCCAGTTCGCCCAATTTGGCGATTTGCTCTTTGGGAAATTTCTGGTGTTCGTCTCGTTCTATGACACCCGGCAATAATTCGGTTTGGGCAAATGTGCGCGCGGTGTCGCGTACAGCAAGGTGTTCTTCGGTGAGCGAGAAATCCATAGCGAAAGGTTTCTTTCTTTATATGGATATGGGCAGAAAAGGTTGTCCATTTTTCTGGCAGAGTTTTGAAAAACAAATCGCTATTTTCTACTCGATACATTTGGAGTTTTAAAAAAGATTCCTACCTTTGCACTCCCCAAAGGGAGATTAGCTCAGCTGGTTCAGAGCACCTGCCTTACAAGCAGGGGGTCACTGGTTCGAACCCAGTATCTCCCACTACTTAACGAAAGTTGAATAGTGGGTTAAAATAAAAAAGGGAGATTAGCTCAGCTGGTTCAGAGCACCTGCCTTACAAGCAGGGGGTCACTGGTTCGAACCCAGTATCTCCCACAAAGCCGACATAAGTGTCGGCTTTTTTTATGTCTATTTTTAACCCGAAAGCAAACGTGTCAGAACTTCCATTATCCAACGTTTTGCTTACCTTTAACTCTCAAAATAATTTTGTTTACTAAATGTCTTTGAGGCTGAAGCCCTTTCGGTTCTTTTTTGTATTTCTAGCGATTTTTTTAATTGCTAATACAAATGGCGTTTTGCAGGCACAAAGCACCTCTGAGTATTTTGGTAAAAACAGAATCCAGACCAAGCGTTTCGACTGGACTTATTATAAAACTGAAAATTTCGAGATCTATTTTTATCGCGAAGGGTCAGAAATTGCTCGATTTACAGCACTTCATGCCGAAGAGGAATATAAAAGAATCAGTAACATGATTGGTTACGCCCCTTTCGGCAAAACGAGATTACTTCTTTATAATTCACATTCGGATCTTTTACAAAGTAATATTGGACTGGATGATGAACTCGCATTTATTGGTGGGCAAACCAATTTCGTGAAACTGAATGCAGAAATCGCATTCAACGGCAATCTGATTGATTTCAAAAACGACATTAACACTTCCATCGCACGTATTTACATCACAGATTTATTGTACGGTGGCAATATTAGGGAAATCTATCAAAACTCTCTTTTAATGAACTTACCCGACTGGTTTGTGCCAGGTGCTGCAGCATATGTAGGGTGTGGCTGGAGCCAAGAAATGGATGATTTCATGCGTGATGCCGTCTTCAAGTATCGTTTGCGCAATCCAAGCAAATTTCGAGGACAAGAAGCAGAATGGCTTGGCCAGTCTATATTCAATTTTGTGGCCGAAGAATATGGTTTGTCTCAAATGGAAAACATCATAATACATGGTCGGATCATGCGAAATGACCGCGAGGCGATCGAAAATACATTAGACATTAGCTATCGGGACTTTATGAAAAAATGGCGCAGCTATTATAAAGAAATGGCGATCGCAACTTCAAACGACTATGCCGCGCCTGACAAAAAAACAAGAATCAAAAAACACAATCATCGAAATGTCGACTTCTACAAAATAAAAATCAGTCCAAATGGTTTGCACATCGCTTATACTCAAAACAAGAAAGGACGTTATGCGGTGAAGTTGTTGAAAGTCAAACAAGATACCATTCAGGCAAAAAAACAAAAGACAACCGAAGAAGAAACACTGAAAATATCGGACATTGATCGCGAACTTGGCTTAATAGAAGATACAAACATCACTCGTTTAGCCGATACTCTAAATGTGCCTATTGAAACTGAAATCAAATTTGGAAGGCGTAAAACGATTAGGCGAGGCGGCACCAATTTGGTCAATCAGAAGGTGAACTACAATACTCCTTTGATGACCTGGAAGAATAACAATCATTTGGCCATTATGGTCAAAAAGAAGAATCGGCATATTCTAAAAACCTACAACGTGCGTGGAAGACTGAAAAGTCGTATTAATATTTACAATTTCAACCAAATACTCGACTTCAATTATTCGCCAGACGACAATTTTATCGTTCTCTCGGCCGAACGAAATGGACAAAGCGATATCTACGAATACGATACTCGCAGAGCCAAAACACGCGTCATCACCAATGACATGTATGACGATCTAAATCCTATTTACCAAAAAGGCACAAAAAACCTCATCTGGTCGAGCAATAGGCATAATGATACGTTGGGCGTTGACGCTGGCCGATTCCGATTACTCGGCACAAACATGGATTTATTTCGTTTCGAGCCCGAAAAATCCGCAACAATACTCACCCGACTTACCCAAACACCTGACGATGAGACCAAACCGATCATGTATGATCCGAACACTCTTCTGTATTTGAGTGACCAAACGGGTATTCTAAATGCCAACAAAATAGACTTGAATGATTCATTATTTACAATGAATCAAATTTCATCTAATTTGCAAAATTTCAAAGACTATGATATTAATGCCAAAAACAAAGGAATCGCTTACGTGACCTTTCATAGAGGGAAAGAGCGTGTTCATTTTGAACCTTTGGATATTGAAAAAACAGTAACGCCCATCAAAATTTTCAGAAAAAACCATATCGAACAGCAAGAGCTTTTGTCTGAAAAGAAAATCGAAGACAACAGAACAGAAGCAGTTCGCATTGTAGAAGAAAAAATTAGGACTGAAAATGAAAGTAAAAAATTGGAAGCTTTGGTGGATGCCATTATGAACGGAACACTTTCAGATTCCGTCATTGCCAAAATGACCGAAGATACAACCGTGAATGTGGTTGATTTGGATACTTTACAAACCGAAACGTTTATTTTCGAATCAGAAAAAAATACACTGAAAGCGACTGAAGCGGCTTATATCAAAAGCATTGGTATCAAAACCGATCAATATTATTTGTATAAATCAGATTTTCAGGTATTTGCATCAAAAGGTGGACTTTGGAAAGCACGCCATCGATTAGGCCTCGAAAACACGGTTACTTCGATCGTTTTTGATCCGCTCAGAGGGTTTGGTACCGTTATGAATGCCACACTAACCGATATGCACAACGATCATCGCTTTTATGGAGGCATGTTTGCGGATATCGACTTTCGCACGAGCAATGTGTATTTAGAATATCAATATTTGAAAAAAAGAATTGATTTTAAATTTAGGTATGAAAAACAACGCTTGTATATCCGAACCGAAGAGTCATATTGGCCAACTCGATATACGCTGAATCGTTGGGAAACCGAAATTTCACTTCCTCTTTCGAATGTATTCAGGCTTAGCTTGATTCCTTCCTACATGAATAGTAGGTTTACTATTTCGGTTCCGCTAAATACCACAGCTACTGGCACACCTGATTATTACGACCGATTTACCCATTACGCAAGCTACAGAGCCGAAGCTGTTTATGACAATGCATTGATTACGGGGCACAATCTGCAAGAAGGATCTAAGTTTAAGTTGCTTTACGAATACCATTATGCTTTCGAATCGACAGAAAAGAAGATTGACCAAGTTTCGAAAATGAATTTTGGCAGAATTGGACTGGATGTGAGGCGTTATCAAAGATTGCATCAAGAACTGCTACTTGCAACTCGATTTTCAGGAGGAACATTCTTAGGAAATTCAAAGAAGAACTTTCTCTTGGGCGGGATGGACAATTGGGCAGGTGGTAATGCGACCAATACCACAGATCCTAGCAGTCCTTTGTACAACGAAGAGTTGATGGATAAACGTGATTTGCTCTTCAACAAATACGCCACCAATATGCGTGGATTTAGCTATAACAAGCTGTATGGCAACAACTTTGTATTATTCAATGCCGAAATTAGGTGGCCAATTGTGAAATATTTCTACCGAGGTGTGGTTAGTAGCAATTTTCTGAAAAATATCCAACTGACCACTTTTTATGATGTAGGTACGGCTTGGTCAGGAGCTGCTCCGTGGAAACAAGATAATAATTTCAACTCTCTTTTTGTGGCCAAAGAAGGCAGTTCGTTTTCGGCCAATGTCATTAATTACCGCAACGCTTGGTTGCAAGCATTCGGTCCTGGAGTACGCACTACCCTGATGGGTTACTACATGAAAGTGGACGTAGCTTGGGGCATTTTGGACTATGTCATCCAAAAACCAATGTGGCATGTCACGCTTGGGTACGATTTCTAAGTTAGTTCTTAGTTAGTTTTTAATTCCTCGTTCGTAGATGGTGTAGCTTCGAACTAAAAACAAGGAATAACAAACTAAAAACGATAAAGCGTATCTTTACATTCTATTTAGCATCAAAACAATGAATTACGATGAATTGCGCCTGACCGATTGGCTCCCTACCACTCGCAAAGAAATGGAAATCAGAGGCTGGGATAGTCTTGATGTGATTATTGTTTCGGGCGATGCTTATGTGGATCATCCTGCTTTTGGAACGGCTGTAATAGGACGTTTGATCGAAGCAGAAGGCTACAAAGTGGGGATTTTAGCACAGCCCAATTGGAAAGACGATTTACGCGATTTCAAGAAATTGGGCAAACCTAATCTGTTCTTTGGGGTCACGGCTGGTTGTATGGATTCGATGGTGAACCATTATACCGCTGCGAGGCGCAAACGTTCCAACGATGCCTACACGCCAGGCGACCAAGCAGGTTTTCGTCCTGACTATGCTACTACCGAATATACCAAAATATTAAAATCGCTCTTTCCAGATGTGCCCGTCATGATTGGTGGCATCGAGGCTTCATTGCGCAGAGTGACGCATTACGATTATTGGAAAGACCAATTGATGCCCAGCATTTTGGTCGATTCGGGAGCTGATATTCTGATTTATGGAATGGGCGAAATGCCTTTGAAAGCGATCTTAAAAGCAGCTTCGCAAGGCATCCCGATGAATACAATGAAGGATATTCCACAGACAGCCGTTTTGAGTCCGATCGAAAATGCACTTCCTGCAATGGAAGGCGTACAAACCATCGAATTGTCCTCGCACGAAATCTGTTTGAAAGATAAAATAGCGTATGCCAAGAATTTCAAACTGATTGAAACCGAATCAAACAAGCAAAGAGCCAATCGACTGACGCAAAATGTAGGCAAACAACGATTGATCGTCAATCCGCCATTTCCTACCATGACCGAAGTGGAAATTGATGCTTCCTTTGATCTTCCCTACACGCGACTTCCGCATCCGAAATACAAAAACAGAGGCGTCATTCCAGCTTTCGAAATGATCAAATTTTCGGTGAATATGCACCGAGGTTGTTTTGGTGGTTGTAGTTTCTGTACCATTTCGGCACATCAAGGAAAAATGATTGCGAGTCGTTCGGAAGCTTCAGTGCTAAAAGAAGTAGAACAAGTCACCAAAATGCCTGATTTCAAGGGTTATATCAGCGACATAGGCGGTCCATCAGCCAACATGTACAAGATGAAAGGCAAAGTGCAAGAAATTTGCGACCGCTGCGTGAGTCCATCTTGCATTCACCCAATGGTGTGCCACAATTTGGATACTTCGCACAAACCGTTGACGGCACTTTACAAAAAAGTAAACGAAATGCCAGCCGTCAAAAAGGCATTTGTCAGTAGTGGAATCCGCTACGATTTGCTGGTAAAAGACTACAACGTAAGTGACGAAACCGATAGTTTGGACGAGTACATGGATCAGCTAGTGCAACACCACATTCCTGGCCGATTGAAAGTAGCTCCCGAACATACTTCGGAACCTGTGCTAAGAATCATGCGCAAGCCTTCGTTCAAACATTTCCATAGCTTCAAGAAAAAGTACGATGCTGCGAATGAAAAATTTGGTTTAAAACAACCGCTCGTTCCTTATTTTATTTCGAGCCACCCAGGTTGCGAGTTGCAAGACATGGCCAACTTGGCGATTGAAACCAAAGACATGGGCTTCCATCTGGAACAGGTGCAGGACTTTACTCCTACGCCTATGACGGTGGCAACTGAAATTTATTACACAGGCGTGCATCCGTACACGCTACAGCCTATTTATACCGTCAAAGATCCGCAGGAAAAGAAAGATCAGAATAAGTTTTTCTTTTGGTACAAAAGCGAAAATCATCAGTGGATCAAAGAACAACTCACGAAAGCGAAACATCCGCATCTGATCAAACAATTGCTAACATTTCCAGCCAAAAAGAATCCAACCAAAGAAGCAATCGAAAAAGTGAACGAGGCTAAAAAACCTTTTTTCAGGCCGTATACCAGAAGTTATGGCCCTAAAGATAAAAAAGGAGGCAAGAAATAGTGATTCAATAAGCTATGGCACAGACACATATCCGTTTTGATTGGGCAATAAAAAAGATGCTTCGCCACAAAGTCAATTTTGACATTTTGGAAGGTTTTTTGTCTGAATTATTATTGGAAGATATTTTTATACAAGAAATTATTGACGGAGAAAGCAATAAAGAATCAGCCGAGGACAAAAGTAATAGAGTAGACATTTTGGTCAAAAATACCAAAAATCAGCTCATGCTTATCGAAATTCAGAACGAAAAGGAAAACGATTATTTTCATCGAATGAACTATGGTCAGGCCAAAGTGGTAGCTGAGCATTTGTATTCAGGCGATAAATATGCGAAAGTCATCAAAGTGTATTCGATCAACATTGTGTATTTCGATTTGGGACAAGGTGATGATTATATTTACCTAGGCGAAACGAGTTTTAAAGGTCTTCATACTCATACCGATTTAGAATTATCTACCAAACAAAAAG
>JAYVIX010000039.1:0-8051 GCA_043769845.1 Cytophagales bacterium | reverse complement strand
ACTGCAGCTGGATTACGTGAAAAACTGACTGTATTTGGAAATGATTTTGATACAACAGACGGAAGTTGTGTGCGAGACTATATTCATGTGGTCGATTTGGCCAAAGCGCATGTAAAAGCGTTTGAATTGCTTGATAAAAAACAATCTGGCCATTACGATTTTTTCAACCTAGGCACTGGTACGGGAAGTACGGTATTGGAAGTAGTGACTACTTTTGAAAAGGTGACAAACCAAAAACTGAATTATCAAATAGGTCCACGTAGGGCTGGGGATGTAGAAAAAGTCTATGCCGCAGTCGATAAATCGACTAATGTACTAGGTTGGAAAACCGAGTTAAGCTTGAGTACAGCGTTGGAAGATGCTTGGAAATGGCAGGTTCGATTGAAAAATACCAAATAAACTTTTATAGAACTAACAGGTTTTTAAATGCCTTTATTTTCAATTTTAATCATCTTACTTTTCCAGAAAGTCACCAACAATACAAATAATACGGCACCAATTGCATCTTTCAAAACATCCACTGGCACGCCTAGCCTACCTGGCACAAAAGTTTGATGCACTTCGTCCAGCGTACCTAAAATGATGATGATTAGGAGTGTGATCCAATATTTCTTTTTGTTGAATAAAAGAGAAGGTTGGATAAGTAAATAAATAAGTACAGCAAGTATACCAAAAACAAACAAATGAGAACCCACTCTAAACGCTGTATTTAGTACGTCCGCTATTGGATTGATGTAAACTGGATCTGCTTTTTTCTTGGCTATTTCGGTGTAAACAGGAGCAGTTGCATCATTAAATACTTTGGCGGTATAATAATTTCCGGCAACTGGCAATTCGGTTAAAAAGCAAATAAGCCCATACCAAAGTATGGGCAAAATCAATCGAACAACAAAAGGAATTTTTTCGAAAAACATTATGCCGCTTGTAAACTCGGATTTTTCGAATGTTCAAATTTTCCGATGGCATATTCTAAAGTGATCTCAAAAGATTTTAGCTCTGTTTGAGACGGTAATTCGAACATGGCATCTGTCATGATAGCTTCGCAAATAGAACGCAATCCCCTCGCTCCAAGTTTGAATTCGAATGCTTTTTCTACAATATATGCCAAGGCTTCCGCTGTAAAAGAAAGATCTATTTTTTCTATTTTGAATAGCTTTTTGTATTGTTTTACCAATGCATTTTTAGGCTCAGTCAATATCAAACGAAGCGTATCTGCATCTAATGGGTCAAGGTGAGTGAGTACAGGCAAACGACCGATTAATTCAGGAATTAAACCAAACGATTTTAAATCCATTGCACTTACGTATTTCAGTAGATTCTCTTTGTCTACTTCCTTCACATCGTCTTTGCTGGTTTTGAATCCAAGAGGTTTCGTGTCAAGTCTTCGAGCAATTTTTTTGTCAATTCCCTCAAAAGCACCGCCACAGATAAATAACACATTTTTGGTGTTCACTTGGATCATTTTCTGGTCAGGGTGCTTGCGACCACCTTGTGGAGGTACGTTGATGATGCTTCCCTCTAAAAGTTTCAGCAAAGCTTGTTGTACGCCTTCGCCACTCACATCGCGGGTGATAGAAGGATTGTCGCTTTTTCTGGCGATTTTGTCTATTTCATCTATGTAAACAATTCCGCGTTCGGCAGCCGAAACATCGTAATTGGCCGCTTGCAGCAGTCGTGTAAGAATACTTTCTACGTCTTCGCCCACATACCCAGCTTCTGTTATCACAGTTGCGTCAGCTATGCAAAAAGGAACATCTAATATTTTAGCCAATGTACTGGCCAGATAGGTTTTGCCCGTACCCGTTTCGCCTACCATAATGATGTTTGATTTTTCAATCTGAACATCATCATCTGATTCTTTTAGTTCAAGGCGTTTGAAATGGTTGTAAACCGCCACCGAAAGTACTTTTTTGGCTTCGTCTTGGCCTACCACATATTTGTCCAAATGGAGTTTTAGTTCCAAAGGCTTGAGAAGTTTTGTGTTGTGGTGTTTTTTCTTGCTGTGACTGGTGTCTTGTTTCGAATGCTCAATTACGATATTGTGTGCTTTTTCGGCACATTGGTCGCAAATGTTTGCTTCGATTCCTGAGATAAGGAGCGTAACGTCCTTTTTGTTTTTTCCGCAGAAATCGCAGCGGTTATTGGCTTGCATTTTCATTTTTAGTAGAGTATCAGGTAGTAAGTAGTAAGATAAAAAAGGAGATTGACATAGTTTTGCCAATCTCCTTTTACACTTCAAAAGGAATTACTTCCTTTCCAATACTTCGTCAATAAGACCGTATTCTTTGGCTTCGGCCGCAATTAACCAATAGTCGCGATCCGAATCTTTCCAGATAGTGTCGTAATCTTTGCCTGAATGTTTGGCTAGTATTTCGTACAATTCTTTCTTTAATTTCTGGATTTCACGTGCTGTGATCTCAATATCAGAAGCTTGGCCTTGTGCACCGCCTAGTGGTTGGTGAATCATGACACGCGCATGTGGCAGAGCAGAACGCTTGCCTGCTTGGCCAGCAGTAAGCAATACAGCACCCATCGAAGCAGCCAATGACGTACAGATAGTCGCTACATCTGGTGTGACAAATTGCATGGTGTCATAAATACCCAAACCAGCATATACCGAACCGCCTGGGCTGTTGATGTACATCATGATGTCTTTCTTAGAATCGACTGATTGAAGGAAAAGTAGCTGAGCCTGAACCACATTGGCTACATAATCATCAATAGCAGTGCCTAGGAAAATGATACGATCCATCATCAAACGAGAAAACACGTCCATCGCGACAGCGTTCATCCTACGTTCTTCGATGATATTTGGAGTAAGATTGACAATACCAGCATCAATTACTTGATCAACCACCATGCTGCTGATTCCTGCATGTTTCGTTGCGTACTTTCTGAATTCTTGACCAAAGTCCATCATGCTTTTACGGTTTTAGTTTTTCTTGTTTTCTTTTGAAACGATTTCCCTGAACTCGTCTACGCTTACAGGTTTTTCCGAAACGCTTACTTTGCTCAAGATATATTCTAACGTTTTCTCAAACTCAATTTGTTCCGCCATTTTGGTAAAGTTCTTTCCGTTGTCATCAGAAAGGTATTTATCTACCATTTTATCTACTACTTCTTCAATTTCTGGCGTAGGTTGCGTTTGTCCGAAATAGCCAAGATACATGTTTTTCACACGTCCTTGTACTTCTTCGCCATCTACCTGAATATTTCCTTCTTCGGACAATTTACCTTGGATCAAACTCCATTTTACACTATTCAAAAACGGACCAAATTCTTGATCAAGAGATTCTTCGGTGATTTTGTCGGCATTGCGCGTGAGCATCCAACGCTTCAAGAAATCATGAGGAAGCTCGATATTTACCGTTTCTACTAGGTTTTTGTACACTTGGTTTTTCAAAAACTCACGTGTCTCGATATTGTAGTTTTTCTCAATATCCTCTTTTAATTTGGCATTGAATTCTTCGAACGTTTTTACTACGTCTTTGCCAAATACTTTATCATACAATTCTTGGTCGAAATCGGCCAAAGCAGGGTGTTGTATTTTTTCGATTGCAAATGTATAATCACCTTTCATCTCAGTTGCTTCCTCTTTTGTTGCTCCAGAAGCGTGTGCGATATAGTCGCTATCGTCTGCGAAAGCTTTGCGGATGTCAAAAGTCACCACATCGCCTGCTACTTTACCAATAAACTTTTGCAATTCGCTGTCGGCCAATTTATTCAAAGGCAACATCGTATTTGCATCGAAACTTCCGTCAGTCGCTTTCAATTGTCCTGAAACAAAATCTTCTTCTGAAACGATTTCTGCATCTACATTTTTACCAAACTGCTTGCGCAAATTCGCTAATGTTTCATTCACTACCGAATCGTTGATGCTTATTTTAAAAGCTTCAAACTTGCGAGAGCCGTCAATATTGGGATTGAAATCACTCACTAAACCCAATTCGTATTCGAAGTCGAACACTTTTTGATTCGCCCAATCAATAACAGTATCAGTTTTTGGAAGCGGCTCGCCTAATATTTGCAATTTATTGTCGCGAATGTATCCAAGAACGCTTTTCGAAAGCAAGCTGTTGATTTGCTCTACTTTCATATTGCCACCGTACATTTTTTCCACAACAGAAGCTGGCACATGCCCAGGTCTAAAACCTTTGAATTGTGCTTTTTTCGAATATTCTTTTAATTTATTTTGTACTATGAAAGAGTAATCCGCCTCTTCTATTGTGACTTTAAGAAGTGCATTTACGTTGTCCGTTTTTTGATATTGAATGTTCATCTACTAAATGGATTTTAAAACAGGCGGCAAAGGTACGAATTTTGGCTTAATGAGACTGATGACCGTGGAACTTATTAAATGAAAGAGTCTTATAAAAATGCATTCATTCAATCGAAAACTTATTCACCTACTAATAAAAAAGGCTCACCTAAGCGAGCCTTTTTTATTGAGATTTTAGAATGAATTATTTTTTATACATTACTGCTTTAATCGCTTCTACTACTCTTGGTACGTTTGGTAGAATTTCTTCGATAAGCGTTGGTGCATATGGAAGTGGTAAATCTTTGTTGCACACACGGTAGATTGGTGCGTCTAAATAATCAAACGCATATTTCTGAACGTGATACGTGATTTCGGAAGAGATACAGCTCAAATTCCAAGCTTCTTCTAGGCAAACCAAACGGTTTGTTTTCTTCACAGAAGTAAGTATCGTGTCGTAATCAATTGGGCGAACGGTTAGTAAATCAATTACTTCGACCGAAACACCTTCTTTTGCCATTTCGTCAGCCGCAGCGTGCGCCATTTTCATGAATTTGCCAAACGAAACCAACGTTACGTCTGTACCGACTCTATCAATATGTGCTTTTCCTATTTCAAGGATGTATTCTTCTTCTGGCACTTCGCCTTTGTCGCCATACATCAATTCCGATTCCATGAAGATCACAGGATCATTGTCACGAATAGAAGCTTTCAAAAGTCCTTTGGCATTGTAAGGAGTCGAAGGTACTACTACTTTCAAACCTGGAGTGTTGGCATACCAGTTTTCGAAGTTTTGTGAATGTTGTGATCCTAATTGTCCTGCGTTTCCTGTTGGTCCACGGAAAACGATCGGAACTGAATATTGTCCGCCAGACATGCTCATCATCTTGGCTGCGCTGTTGATGATTTGGTCTATTGCGACAAGAGAGAAGTTGAAAGTCATGAATTCGATGATAGGACGAAGTCCGTTCATCGCAGCTCCAATTCCAATTCCAGTGAAACCTAATTCAGCAATCGGAGTGTCTATAATTCGTTCTGCACCAAACTCGTCAAGCATTCCTTGGCTTACTTTGTATGCGCCATTGTATTCGGCTACTTCTTCGCCCATAAGGAAAATGCTAGAATCTCTACGCATTTCTTCATTCATGGCTTCGCGTAATGCTTCGCGGAATTGTATTTGTCTCATTGTGTAAGGTTGTAAAACGAGGGTAAAATTAGAATGAATTGCTTTATTATCAACAAGAAGCCCTTTTTAATTAGGCTACTGCGTCTATTTTTTCGCTAATGCTCTTAAAGATGTCTTCTATCGCACCTATTCCAGTTATTTCGGCTGTTTTGTTTTGTTTGTTATAGTACTCTTTTACAGGTGTCGTTTCCGATTTGTATACCTCGATTCTGTTTTGAATCACGGCTGGGTCTACATCATCGGCACGCCCAGAGGTTTTGCCTCTTTCGAGCAATCTACGTTTTAATTCGCCTTCTTCTACTTCCAAAGAAATAAGAACGGCAATGCTTGACTTTTTAGTGGAAAGAAAAGCATCCAATGCTTCGGCTTGTGCTGCTGTGCGTGGAAAACCATCGAAGATAAAACCTTTTGCGCCAGCATTTTTTTCTACTTCTGATTGCAGCATTTTTATGGTCACCTCGTCAGGAACTAGCTGCCCTTTGTCGATATAGCTTTTGGCCAAAACGCCCAACTCGGTACCACCTTTTATGTTGGCACGGAAAATATCGCCCGTAGATAAGTGTGCTAATTGATATTTAGCGATGATATTTTCACTTTGAGTGCCTTTGCCAGCCCCTGGAGGGCCAAAAAGAATGATATTCAACATAATAAATGGTGTTGTTGCTTAAAATCTAGTGTGCAAAAATAGGGATTATCAGTTATCAGTCAACAATTATCAATTAACAGTTAAAAGTTGCTTGTTTATTCGGTTCAAAACTCGCAACGGACGATTTAGACTTTCTCTTTCTTAGCTTTCATGATTCCGTACATCATCACAAAACTCGTGGCTAGGATGATCATGAAAAGTAGTCCTGTACTAACGGTTGGTGTACGCATTTCGGGAGGCAGACTGAAATAGAGCAGAATACAAATGAGTCCTCGTGGTGTGACAAAAAGAATGGGATTTAAATCAATCCTCGCCACGAATTTCAGGTATACGAAACGAATCACATAAATGGCAATCATAATTAGACCTCCGAACTTCAGCATTTCCAGATCCATCAAATCCCTGATATGCATCGTGAAGCCAAAGATGACGAAGAAGAAGGTGCGGAGAATAAATGAACTTTCAGCCGAAAAAGTGTGCATAAGCTGCAAATCTTCTTGTAAAGTAGGATATAGAAAATATTTTCTGAAAGGCTTGTAAACAATTTGTTCTGCATTGTTCAGAAACAAACCAAATGCCAGAATGATAACAAGCGAAGGAAGATGAAAAATTTTGGCTACACCATACACCATAATAAGAATAGCAATAATGAGGAAGAATTTGATATGATAAGTAATTTTTCCTATCAGATACAGAAGAAATAAACAAAATATGGCCGAAATGATCAGAATGGCGACAGTTTCGATGCCTAGATCAATAAAGGATTGGGCTTCGATAACTTGGTTGGTCATAAAAAAATTGAACAACACAATGCCTATCACATCTGAAAAAGAGGTTTCATAGATGACGAATTCTTTCTTTTCGGAACTCAAACTAGCTACTGACGGGATTGCCATTGCGGAGCTCATCACTCCAAAAGGTGTCGCATTGATGAGGCATAATTGAAAAGGCAACTGTGTATAATACTGAATAAGTAACGCTACGGCAAGTACCGTGATAAGCAAAATGACAAGCGCAGCCATGAATGAGGAGAAAATGAGTTTATTTTTCTCTCTCTTGTAATCCAATTCCAAGGCCCCTTCAAAGACAATCAAAATCAAACCAATAGTGCCGAGGGAAGGAAGGATTTTCAATAGATCAAAGACTGGAATCGATAAATAATCCAACGTTTCTCTGATCCCGATTCCTACAAAAAGAAGAAGTAAAACTGACGGTATTTTTGTCTTTTTTGCAAAAATATCAAGTAAATATGAAACAATTACGAGTCCGCTTAGGATGATGAGCACAATGTGTGATTCCATAAATAAAAATACTTTTGCGAGTAAAGTACATAGATTTAAGGAAAACTTCATCATTTATCTTTAAATATGTCTTTCGAAAATGGTGACAATACAACGCATCAAAACAATATTGTCACACTTCCCATCAAACGAAGATCGTTCGTTTGCTTACGTTGTGGAAGATTTTGAAAATAGCGTGTTTGGGCGTTCAGACTAAATGCTAATCGGTCGACATACACATCTGTTCCAAAGCTGGCGTATCCTAGCGAACCGTTAGTTCCGTTTACATAATAGCCATTGTCAATGTCGCGCTGAACGGTTTCGTTGTACGTTCCTACATTTGGCAAAATCGAAACTGCGCCTGCTTTCAGCCAATAAAACAGGCTAGCCGAACCGGCAAATGAATTTCCAAACGAATAATCAAGCTCGTTTTTGCCATTGTAGTAATAGCTTGCGTTGGCGTTCAATCCTATTTTTTCATATCTTATCGTGTACATTCCGCTGAATATTGCACTGTATGCGCCTGTTCCTGGTTGAAATGCAACTGGGTACATTTGCTTTTCGGCATTGCGTTGTTGGTATTTGCCGGTGGGAAGTTTTGTCCCGATGCCTAACAAAAGAGTGTGTTTCCAATCACGATCCAAACTATCACCCGTGTTTATTAGGTTGTAGTGGAATATG
>JAYVIX010000038.1:0-3319 GCA_043769845.1 Cytophagales bacterium | reverse complement strand
GATACCGATAAAGCAATAGAAACGTTCACCGTTGGGCGCGACCGCGAAATGGACTTGTTCCTAGCCGAACACGATGTTTTGGGCTCGATGGCACACATTACTATGTTGGAAAGTATTGGTTTGTTGGAAAAAGCGGAACTTCCTATTCTTATTGCCGAATTGAAAAGTATTTATGCTGAAATCAAAAAGGGAAATTTCACAATCGAAGAAGGCATTGAAGATGTTCATTCTCAAGTAGAACTACTTCTTACACGCAAACTTGGCGACATGGGCAAAAAAATCCATAGTGGCCGTTCGCGCAACGACCAAGTGCTGTTGGATATGAAACTTTTCATGCGCGATGCCATCGAACATATTGCTCATTCGAGCCACGAATTGTTTGCTCAATTAACCGAATTGAGCGAGCGTTTCAAAGATCATTTACTTCCTGGATATACCCATTTGCAACTCGCAATGCCATCTTCGTTTGGCCTTTGGCTGGGTGCATATGCCGAAAGTTTGGCTGACGACATGCTTGTATTGCAAGGTGCATACAAAGTAGCCAACAAAAATCCGCTTGGTTCGGCTGCTGGTTATGGTTCTTCATTTCCATTGAATCGTACCATGACGACTCAATTATTGGGATTTGACGATCTGAATTACAATGTAGTGTATGCCCAAATGGGTCGTGGAAAAGCCGAATATGTGGTGGCAAGTGCATTGAGTTGCATCGCCAACACGGTCGGCAAATTGGCGATGGACGTGTGTTTGTATATGAATCAGAATTTTGGATTCATCACATTTCCAGAACATCTCACGACTGGTTCCAGCATCATGCCTCACAAGAAAAACCCAGATGTTTTCGAACTTATTCGCGCTCGTTGTAACCAAATCAAAACACTTCCTCAAGAAATTCTGAATATCACAACCAATTTGCCCTCTGGATATCATCGCGATCTACAACAGATTAAAGAGTCTTTTGTTCCAGTTTTTGCCCAATTAGAAAGTTGCCTCGAATTGACAGCTTATATGCTGAAACACATCGAAGTAAAACCTGATTTGTTGAAAGATGAAAAATATCTTTACTTGTTCAGTGTCGAAAGGGTGAATGAATTGGTGTTAGCTGGCACCCCATTCCGCGATGCGTACAAACAAGTGGGAAAGGAAATAGAAAATGGCACTTTTGCCCCACCAACCCAATTGAATCACACACACGAAGGTAGTTTGGGCAATCTGATGACCGAAAATATCAAAAAAGTAATGGCCGAAAATATTAAATCTTTTGGCTTCGAAAGAAAAAATGAAGCAATAGAACGTTTACTTTCTGCTATTTAAGAAATCGTAATTCAATGTCGTTTAGTTAAGCAAAAAGCCCCGCCTAAATCCTCCCCACGGGGAGGACTTCTGAGCCCTTTCCCCGTGGGATGTTGCGCATCGAGCAAGGAGGGTTGGGATAGGGGCTTAGTTCAAATATCAGAATACTAACTAAACGACATTAAATCGTAATTGTATAAATTGAGAAGGGAGATTTTGAAATCTCCCTTTTTTATTTTAATACTGAATTATTTTTCATATTTTAATCTAAAAACTTTGTACTTTCAACCTTGAACTTTACCCAATAAAGATTCAACTTTGGGTTTTGAACCAAATCATGGGTATTCGTTCTCTTTTAGCTAAACCTTTTGCCTCATTTATAGTTCGCGACATCAAAAAATGGTCGTCAAATCCAGTTGAAACTCAATTCAAGGTTTTTGATCATTTACTCGAAAACCTAAAAAAAACAACTTTTGGGAAAGACAAAGGTCTCGACAAAGTTTCAACATATGCTGAATTCAAAACCAAAGTTCCTATTCAAGATTACGAAGGTTTTATTCCTTATATCAATCAAATCAAAAAAGGAGATTTGAATGTACTTTGGCCAGGTCGCCCGTTGTATTTTGCCAAAACTTCAGGTACAACTTCAGGTATCAAATACATTCCACTTACCAAAGAGTCTGTCCCATACCATATTAACTCGGCCAGAAACGCCATTTTGTGTTATGTAAATGAAACTGGAAAGGCCAATTTTCTTGATAAAAAACTCATATTTCTTTCAGGGAGTCCTGAATTAGACAAATCTGGAATTGTGCCATATGGTCGTCTTTCTGGTATTGCAAGCGACATGGTTCCAGCCTATTTGCGTAGCAACCAAATGCCAAGTCATGCGACCAATTGCATGGAAGATTGGGAAGATAAACTCGAAAAAATAATTGAAGAGACGATTGATAAAAACATGAGTCTTATTTCAGGTATTCCACCTTGGGTTCAGATGTATTTTGATCGTATTCAGGCTAGAACTGGAAAAAAAATCAAAGACGTATTTCCCGATTTTGAATTGTTTATCTATGGTGGAGTGAATTTTGAGCCCTACAAGGCCAAACTTTTCGATTCAATCGGAAAAACAATTCCAAGTATCGAAACATACCCAGCTTCAGAAGGTTTTATTGCATATCAAGATTCACAAAAAGAAGAAGGTTTACTTTTGCTTTTGGATAATGGGATGTTCTATGAATTTATTCCACTGGAAGAATACCACGACCACAATCCTACTCGATTGCATATTGGTGAAGTAGAATTAGACAAAAACTATGCAATAATTCTAAATACAAATGCAGGACTTTGGGGTTATTCGATTGGCGATACAGTGAAATTTGTGTCAAAAAATCCCTATCGAATTGTCGTTTCTGGTCGTGTAAAGCACTTTATATCAGCCTTTGGCGAACATGTAATTGGCGAAGAAGTAGAAAAAGCCATGAAACAAACAATGGCCAAATTTACAGAAGCCGAACTGATAGAATTTACTGTTGCTCCTCAGGTAACTCCATCGGAAGGTTTGCCCTACCATGAATGGTTTGTAGAGTTTGATCGTATGCCGAACGATCTTGTTGCTTTCGCAAATGAACTTAACAGAAATATGACTTCTTTAAATACTTATTACAACGATTTAATTTCAGGTAGTATTTTAAGAACATTAAAATTGAGCCCACTTAAAAAAGGAGCTTTTATTGATTATATGAAATCGATAGGAAAACTAGGTGGTCAAAATAAAGTACCTCGTTTGGCAAATGACAGACGCGTGGCGGATGAATTAGAATCTCTTCTTTTTTGATTGTTTATGCTTTAGTAAATTAGCTTAAATATTAGACACTTGATTACTTTAAGTAATTGATTTCTTGCTAAATAAAGTCCAATTAACTGCAGGTTTTGGAATTTTACGTTTAGAAAATCAATATAAACTATTTTTTTCTATAAAAAAGGATGGTATTTTAATGTTTACCATTATTTTCACAGCAGTAATATG
>JAYVIX010000037.1:0-2243 GCA_043769845.1 Cytophagales bacterium | reverse complement strand
TGAGTCTCAAATTGGGTCACTAAAGTGATTTCGTATTTATCCTGTACAGCAGTAGGCACTACCGACCAATCGAATGTAATGGCTTGATAATTAATGAATACTGTCGATTCGGTAGTATCGCCTGGCTCTATCGTGACGGTGTTACTGTAAGGCAAATGTTTGTCTTTCTCGACCGTGATTCGATGTTTTCCTTCAGGAATTCCTTTGGCAAAAAACACGCCTGACGAATCGGTCACTCCTTCCGCATAAACGACTCCTGAAAAGTAGTTTTGAACCTTCACTCGGGCATTGGCCACTTTGGGAGCATCGTCTGTAAAGTAGGTAAACTGATTGGTGACGCTTAATTTCAACGCACCATTCGATTCTGCTACTTTTTCAAACGAGAACGGAATACTTAACGAATTGCCATTTGCGGAAACAATCGCAAGATTTCCTTTGATTGGATAATTGAACGGAACTTCTGGCAAAGCAAAGAATTTCAAGACGATAATTGCCGAATCGCCACTGGCCAAAGAAGGAAGTTCTTTCGGTGTCATGGTCGTCAACCAATTCAATTGTGGCAGATTGACTTTGATCGTTCCCGATTCGCCACGCCCTTTGTTCACCAGTCTGATCTCGACTTGACGTTCGCCTTTGCTTGACGAAGCCGTTACTTCCAATTTGCTCACATCCGAAACCAAGAAGGCATTGGGTGCTTGGCAGAAATAAAATACATCAACTGCTTGAATCGTTCCTTCATTCGAAACTGCATTCAAGTTGGCAATTTCATAATTGCTTCCTGCCGAAAGTGCTGTTCCTCGAATCGTGTAAGGAATTGTGGCAGTAGCATTTCCAGCCAAATTGGCGATTGTTCCAAACTGTATTTGAGCGCCATTCGGAAGTTTTACTGGAGCAATCGTGAAGTTGGTCAAACTTTTCTTACTCAAATTGGTCACTGAATAAGTCCCTTTGATGGTATCATTCAGGATGACTTTGAATTGAGGAATTTGGCCATTATTGATTTTTACTCCTAGAATATTGAAGTTATCTTGTTCGGCAGTGGCTTCCATTCCTGGGAAACTTGCGCCAACTGTGTAGTAGCCCGTTTCGTTGGCAAGAGGTGTAAATGTGGCACTGTATTTTCCAGTAGCATCGGTCATAGCGTTTACGATTCTGCGCAAGCCATTCGTAATCACGTAGACTTCCACTTTGCTATTGGCCGCGACTGAACCATTTATCTTTTTAGCTGCGCCAGTGACCAAAACAGGTGTATTTTTAATGAAATATTCTTCATTTATTATACACGTAGCCGTATAGTCTGGATTGATCTTGAAATTAAGAGCTGCCGATTTGTTGTTGTTATAAAGCAATTCGGTCAGTTGCGATTCAGGATTTACATAATAAAGCAGTTTAAAATCGCCAGCCAAGTTTGGTGCTTTGATGGCATTTACGATGTCGACAGTTTGTCCTGATGGAATTGCACCCAGCACATCTTCCGAAATAAGCGAGTCCTTTTCGTCTATTACATTGTCTTTCGACAGATAGCCTCGTACTTTTACACCTGTTGGCGCGGTAGCAAAACCAGTGTTTTTGACCGAAATCTGGTAATTGAACACGCTCATTGCCTGAACACTAGCAGGGTTAAGAATGACGTTCGAAATCTGCAAATCGGGCAAATTCTGATCTGTCACCATCACCCAGACTGATCCGGAAGAATAAGTCGCAGCACTTCCGTAGAAATATACTTGCTTGTTTCCATCGGTCAAGCCATCGTTTTTGGTAGTGATGGGCACATCAAGAAAATCTTTTCCAATAGGAATAATCACCTTGGCTGGAATTTTAGCTTCGTTGGTATCTGACGAAGAAAGATTCACCGTCAAAGCAGTTGTCGATGCCGTGTTTCGCGTCACACGTAAATATCCAGCATTGACATTTCCTTCGGCTAAGGTCAGCTGGCTAGCACTAAGCGTCAAAGTTGGGCCATCATTATCGGTGATGGTAAGATTGGCAGAAACGGTTCCGGCAGAAGTACTTGGTGCATTGCAACCACACGAATTCACATAAACAGAGGCCGTAAGTTTCACATTCCTGTCGCCATCTACTAGCTGATTTTCGACAATTCCGACCGTAAACGTTTTTTCCACTTCGCCAGCAGCCAAGGGAATGGATGATGGAATAATCAATGCATTGGCCACATTGGCCGAAAGATTGGCGGTAAACGCAAAACTATTATCAGCTGAAGTGCGTCTCAAAGTAGCTTTAGT
>JAYVIX010000036.1:0-4748 GCA_043769845.1 Cytophagales bacterium | reverse complement strand
AGCTTGCAAGGCAAAAGTTTTGTGGCTTCAGGAGTTTTCAAAACATTTTCAAGAGACGAAATCACGGCAAAAATTCTGAGCAACGGAGGCAAAATTGTGAGTAGTGTTTCAGCTAAGTTAGATTATTTGGTCGCTGGCGAAAACATGGGTCCTGCCAAATTGGAAAAAGCAACCAAACTAGGAGTGAAAATCATTAGCGAAGACGAGTTTTTGGCGATGCTAAGTGAAGAATAATACATTAATTATAATTAATATTAAAAAATCACAATTGGCTAATTCTTATATAACTAGCCAATTGTGATTTTTTATTTTCATCAACTTACTCTGCCACAAACTCCATACTTTTTGATTTCGCTTGGCTACGGATTGCATTTAGCATTGCATTATCTAGCATTTTTTCGCCACCAATTTGCTGTTTTTGCTTTTCCTTCACAAAGACTTTGCGCTTTTTGTTCAGTTCGGCTATCTCTGTTTTTACCTTTTCACGCTCTTTGCTTTTGGTTTCTACATAGGCTTCTATTTCTTCGTCTTTCATCGCTTGCATGGGCGCAGGCAAAGTAGCTTTGTTGAGGGTTTTTACATTGGCATTGCCTTCTTTTTTGGCATCGACCAAATCCCACGAATCGGTTTTGTACACATGCTTGGTTTTACTCACCGCACGGTTCACGGCATTGCCTGCCCCATAAGAGCTCGCATTATTGTCTTGCGCCTCTTGCATTTGTTTTTTCTCTTGGCCTTTGCTACCATAATAGATGTAGGTGTCGTTTAGTTGGCTGTTCAATTTCATGATGTCTTTGTCGTAAGGCGAGTCGATGTACACCGTTTTGCGATCTTGTTCGATGCTCATGTATGTTCCGTTGGTTAGGTCGGCACCGTCTTTCCACAGTTCGCTCACACCATTGTTGAAACTTCCGCAGTAAATCGTGTTCACCACTACTTTTTTGTCACGCGCATTGAGGCACGCTTTTTTATAATCGACCGAACCTTGGCTAAATGGTTCGTTTCCAGCTATAAACATGATTTGAAGGTCGTTGCCCGATTCGTTCCAGTCCAATTGTTTCAGACTAGTTTGGATGACGTGTCCGCAAAACTCGCTTCCTCCATTGGTAGTCAAGCCAAACAAATCGGCAGAAAGTTTGTCCAAATCGTTGGTAAGCGGTGTCACCATTCTGATGTAGCCTTCGGCAGGCGTCAAACGGTCGTTTCCATATTCGTACAACGCAATCTGAAGTTCGGGTTTGCTGTCGGCATTGCCTGTGCGGGCTTTGGCTAGTTCGTTTACCAGCGTCCAAAGTTGGGCTTTGGCTTGGTCTATCAATCCGTCCATACTATTACTGGTGTCCAGCAACAAGGCAATTTTGATTTTCTTGGTTTCTTGCGTGTTTTGTACTGTAGTTGGGTCTGGTTCGCTTTCGTTGGCAGCGTTGGACGCAAAACTGCAACCTATAAACATGTTGCTAGCTAAAAATAAAGACAGACTTCTAGAACGGAGCGATTGGAACAGGTTGGGCTTTCTCATGGCGTTAAATTTTCGTGGTTGATGATTCGAAAGTACGGGAAGAAAGAAAGCGTGTACAGCGACACTTAGGGAAGTAGACGGTTCAATGAGTGAACGTTACGTTTGACTTAGGGAAGCATTAAATAAGAATTAACTAACTGATAATCAGAAATTTATTTTTCTAAACAAGCTTTTCAATCTTGATAAAAATACTGTTACTTTGCCTATCAGTCGACAGTCGTTAGTTATCAGTCGTCAGTTTTGTCCATAAAATCCACCAATCATTGAATCAGCTAAACCTTCGATATAGACCGTTTTTCTTCCTTTTCGCTTTCCTATTGGTAGGCCACTATTCGTTTGCTCAAAAGAAAAAGATGAAAAGTCCGAAATCAGAAGAAAAGGAAATGAAATCGGCACCGAGCAGCATTTCTAAAATGCCTTTGCCGAGACGAACCGATGCTTTGTCTCTGATCAAAGAAGCAGAAATGTTAAAAACAAAGAATCCTGCTTTAGCCATCGAAAAGTTGGAAGAATCACTTTCTATCAGTATTCAAGATGGAAATAAAACCTACGAAGCACAATGTTACCAAATTTTGGGTGCCATCAATTTGCAAAATGGCTTGAACGAATCGGCTGTACGCCAGACACAAAAGGCCTATGATTTGTTTTCTGAATTGAAGAACGAGCCTTTACTTTCGAAAAGTAGATTTCAATTGGCAGAAGCACTTTTGGCGAATAAACAATTGGACGAGGCTCTGAAGCTTTTCAACGAACAGGTGGAAAAAGGCAAGAACCAAAAGACATCCGCAGAAGTAGTAAAAGCCAAATACCGCATTGCTGAAATCCAGACCAAGCAAGGCAAAACAAGCCAAGCACTCGCTACTTATCAAGAGATACTTTCCTTAGAAAAAGAACGAAATAATGATGAGGGAATAGCCGAAGCCAACAAGCGAATTGGGGAGTTTTACCAATCGAAACGGCAAAACAAAAAGGCGTTGGAGTATTACAAAGATGCCCAAGACATCGCAGGAAAAGGAAACGATGCTAAAACGTATTCGGAAATCAACAAAAATATCAGCGAGGTAGTGTCGGAAGACGAAGTTTTAGACCTCCGAATGAAATCGCTTGAAAAGAGTCAGGAGACAAAGGAGCCCGAGATTGAAAACAAAGAGAACCTTGCTATTGCGAATACTTACTTGGAACGAAATCAATCGCAAACTGCCATTCCTTATCTTAAACGAAGCTTGGAGCTCTCGAACAAATTGGGTCAATTGGAAGAAAAAGGAGAGGCATTAAAATCGCTTTCTGAAGCCTACAAACAACAGAATCAGTTTGAGAAAGCGATGCTTACGTTTCAAAAGTATTTGGCCGTAAAAGACACCCTTATCAAACAAAAGGAACGAGAAATAGAACGAATGATGAATTCCAACATCAACATAGCCGAAAAACAAAAGCGTATCGACTTGCTAGAAAAGGATGTGGAACTGAACAAACAAACCATTGCCGCACTTTCGCACGAACAAGTGGCCAAAGAAGAACGGCTCTCAAGACAACGTGTGTATATATATTCATTAATATTCGGACTCGTTCTGATACTAGTCGCATCCTATATTGTTTACAAAAACTCACAAAAACGCAGGATCGCTAATCAGTTGCTTGCTCTGAAATCGTTGCGTAGCCAGATGAACCCGCATTTCATCTTCAATGCCTTGAATTCGGTCAACAGTTTCATTTCGAAGAATGACGAACGTTCGGCCAATAAATACCTAGCCGACTTCTCGCGTCTGATGCGGATGGTGATGGAGAATTCACAACACGATTTTGTTCCATTGTCGCAGGAAATCAGCATCTTAGAATTGTATCTCACGCTCGAACATTTCCGCTTTCAAGAGAAATTTGATTACACATTTGAAGTGGATGAAGAAATAGACACCGATGCCTACGAAGTGCCACCGATGCTTATTCAACCTTATATCGAAAATGCCATTTGGCATGGCTTGCGCTATAAGTTAGAAAAAGGACAATTGAATGTTGCTTTCCGCAAAAACATAGACAAAAGTCTTGCGGTAGTCATCGAAGACAACGGCATTGGACGCAAGAAATCAGCCGAACTGAAAACGATCAACCAGAAAACGTCCAATTCCACAGGGATCAAAAACACGGAAAGCCGCATCGCTCTTATCAATGAACTTTACAAAAAGAATATCCAGATTGAAAGTGCCGATTTGTTGCCTGAGGAAGAGGAAACTGGGACAAGGGTAGTAATTGGGTTGCCGAAGAAGAGCTAGTTAGATTGTACTGAAAACCTATTTATTCGTATATTTGGTTAAATACATATTGAAATGACAACGTTAAAAGAAGCTTCAATAGAAGTAATCAATTCCTTACCGAACAATAGTTCCTTGGAAGAGATCATGTACGAAATCAATCTTACGGCCCAAGTGTTAGACGGACTTAAAGATGAGGAAGAAGGAAAAACAATCACTTCTCAAGAACTTCTGACTAGAGTGAAGCAATGGCAACACAAGTAAAGTGGACAGAAAGAGCTTCGGAAAATCTCCATCACATTCATACCTACATATCTTCCGATTCTACGCATCTGTTGATGTTTTTACCAATATTTTTAGACAAGTTTATTGCATATGACAAAACTAAAAGTGAGAAAAAACGCTTGATATTTCCAAATTCTAGCCGTTGTTGCGTCTTTTGACCAACAACTTTTCTGAATTAGAGTGCAAATGTTTGTTAGTGAGAACACCAATAAAGGCAGAGAATTAAACCATGTAAGAATAATTGAGATAAACGGAATAATTAATGTTGAAAAATGATACAATGGTAGTTACGTCTACTTATGTGGTTAATGATAAGATGCCGATTCTTTACGTCTCTCACGAAGATGATTAAGAGGGTGGGTCTCTTTGGCAATTTCATTGTGGAAATGGAGATTACGATATGTCAAAAATGTTATTAGTTAGGTTTGATTCAATAATGAAAATTGATAATGAAATAATTAGCACATTAAGTCTGCCTCTAGGACAAAATGCAATGCGACCTATAAAAGGAGCTGCATGGCAATATGAAAAAGTGTAATGCCTACTCTGGCCTCTAGCTTTGTCCCATATACAAAATCAAGACTTATTACCTCCAACAACTTTTTAGTAAATTTCTGTGTAAATGTTTGTTTGTTGGTGAAAACACCAACAAAGGCGGAAACAATCTATTTAATTCCTTTGCCAATGACCCTAAAAGC
>JAYVIX010000035.1:0-2632 GCA_043769845.1 Cytophagales bacterium | reverse complement strand
CCATCAGGCGTTACAACTGGATTTATTTCAGCCGATTCTGAATTTACATTTTTACCTAAGTTTTGTGGAAGAAACGAAGACTGACCAAATACTAGTTGGGCAGAAAGTAAAAATAATATACTTAGGTATTTCGAGATCATATTTTTCATCTTGAATGATATCAATAAAGTCATGGATGAATAATTATTTAAATTGATATGTTTGTGTGCTTGGTCCAGTTACTCGGCCAAAGACCAAATTCATTCCCAATCGTACGTTGTACACTTTTACTGGAGCTAATACCTTCTGGTTGATTTCCATCCCATCAGACATCGACCTAAACGCCACCCCAATAAGATTGTCGCCTGATAAATAAAGTTGTGCAGGACCAAGTTTCAGGTACACGCCAACACCAATATTGTTGATTGTTTTGTAGGCATAGGTAGCATTTAATGAAGCACCCAATACACGCCCGAACTGGTGGTAAATGGCCAATGAATTAGCAAAACGAATTGTTTTGTATTTTTCGATAAAAAGGTTGTTGGCCAAATAAGTGTTTTTACTCAGGTTGTATTTGGCTTGTAACGCAAATCTAGGAATGAGCCATGTCGAATATTTACCTACACCAGTGCTGTATTTGAAATCGTTTTCAATTTTTTTGGTTAAAGACTTTTCGTTTGTTTTTTCGTTTTTCAGATATTCATTAGCAATATCAAATCCTTGAAAGTTTCCATCTCCGTTCATCGTTCGTCTAAAAGTTTCCTCTTTCCAAGTGATTCGACCCAAATTGGTCATCGAAGCGCCAAATTCCCATTTTTTGTTAAGTTGATAGGTAGCTCCGATATCCAATCCAAAACCTTTGTTTTTGTTGGCCAAGGTCTGTTGTTTCATGATTCGGTCTTCCATTACATCCGAGTCGTCAAAATCTTTGGTAGAATCGTTGGGAAATAAGCCTGCTGAATAAATACTTGCATCTGCATCTACCGAAGTTTCAAAACGGTCATTAAACGAAAGATCGAACTTATTGATGTCCGAATGAAGGTTGGCAAAACCTGTCAAGTATTTCACATTTGCCCCTATGCGTAGTTTTTTGAAATCATGGCTAATATGAAAAGCATAACTGCGATAGTAGTTTAAATCGTATGAATATTTTTTTAAATCAATTGTTTTGTTTTGAAAACCTACATTTCCTTCCCAAAGCAATTGATAGAACTCTTTTGGGTACGAATGCATGAAATTAATATTGTCTTGCACGTAAAAACCGATATACGATTTGCGCACTTTCATACGGATATGAAACAAATCATACGAAGTGCCCAAACTAATAAAGTTCGTTTTCGACATGCTTCCAATCGCTTTGTTGATGTCTAACAACTGACCATTTAGCAAATCGCCTATTTTGAAACCAGTATGTTTGAATTCGAAACCAACAGACGAAATAAGTGGTAATCCGATACTTAATTTATTGAGAGGCTTGGCCGCTGGGTTGAAATATACCGACTGAAAAACAGGTTCCATATTGTACATCGACCACTCGCTCAATTGAGCATTTGCTACTTTTCCCACAAACAAAAAAGCAAAAAATAAGAGCGAGGTCTTTCGAAATAATAGCTTTAAAAACTTCATTTTCAATTATTTATTAAAATTGTTATCCGTATTGTTCAAATCAAAATTGCCTTTCACCTTTCCTACAATTTGAATATTGCAGAATTGCGAAGTAGTGATTTCGATGTCTTTGTTCAAAGGCGAAGTGTTCAATATACCTTCGTACTTTATTTTTTTAGTAGTCTCGATATTGTAGGTTTTGTAGTCTTCTTTGGTAATGGTCAACGATTGCAAGTGATTTTGTTCGTTGGCCCTCACCACATAAGGTTCTTCGTCTACCTTCGGAATGGTAAACAACGTTTTGTTCGAGCTATCCAAGAATGAAACTTTCCATTTGATGTCAATCGGGTAGTTGTTGTTGGTGAAAATCGAGATGTTCACCCTTTCGATCACATCATTCTTCGGAAATTCGTCTTGTATCGTAGTATCTGCATTCGTCAACTCGGTCACAAAACCAGCCAAAGGAAGTTTTGCATTGACATATAGTTTGATTTTTTGACCAGCCCTAATCGTTACTTTGCCCGAGCTCAGTTGAGCATTTCCGATGGAAACGGCCATTTTGTTTGGTGCGCCTTCCAATGGTTTCGAAACAACCGCAATGTCGCTAATGGTGAAATCATTGAGCCCAGCAGGAAGGATATTGGCAGGGTACAATTGGCCAGTTCCAGAGGTAGTATTTGCGTGATGAAGTACTTGCTCGGGTTTGTTTGGGTACAATAAATTGATGTCGTTCACAAACAATTTCATGTTGATCGGCATACTATTGATCGCTTTTACTTCAATGGAAGGTTTGCTAAATCGCACATTGCTTGCTTTTACAACATTGTCGAAAACATTAATATGAATTGTATCAGTCTGTGTTTCAGGTGCAACTGTTAAATCTAGTTTGTCGATATCCAATTCTTCGGCTACTACATTTTTCAAATCCATTCGGAGTGAAAGAGAATCGTTTGTCGAGATAGAATTGACGGTTGGTGGCGAATCATTATCCAATCTCGTAACACTGAAATTGGTTAAATGATAAGGAATTCCAGTTGTGTTTGTGCGA
>JAYVIX010000034.1:0-37196 GCA_043769845.1 Cytophagales bacterium | reverse complement strand
AACGATCTTGGAAGAAGTAATCTTGTTTTAAGGTATTCGAAAGAAAATCAAACCAAAGAAATCAAGTTTCAATTTGAAGTATTCCCCACAAAACTTGATTTCAAAAGCGACTATCAAAAAATAGTAACTGACATTGAAAAAGAGTATCCGTATTTGGTTTTAGACTTTTTGAAGAAGACATTTTCGTCTTTTAAAACAGGTAATTTGCCCAATACAGATTTAATTTGGTGGCAAGTTTTTGGTGGTTTATATCATGATTTTATTCACTCTTCAAAATTTATTCTAAACAAACCACACAACCGAATTGTCGCACAAACAAAATATGTAAATGCGGATAAAATCAACAGATGGACACATAGTTTAGAAGAAGAATATGCACAATTCAAACATGCCCCAAATAAAAAATATCGAACTGAATACAAAACAGTTAGTATAAATACGTCAGAAAATAGATTTTTCAAACATGCCGTTTTCCAAACTCTTAAACGTTACAAAAAAGTAAAATCGTTTATCGAAAAACGTTTCTCAAATTCAATTACGATTTCATTTAAGAGTGAAATGAATGTGATAGAAAAGCAATTTGAAACGATTTCACAAAATCCATTTTTTAGAAACATAGACGAGTTTAAAGGAATCAGGCAAGAATCTTTAGTGCTTCAACAAGCAACTGGTTATAGCACCATTTACAAATCATGGATAATGCTGAATAGTGGCTTGAAATTTTTGGAAGGCATTCAGCAAATAGAATTGAAAAACATAGCCGAATTGTATCAGATTTGGTGTTTTCTTGAGATTAAAAATGTTCTTCAAAAATTATTAGGCAAAACAAATCCTGATGATATTGAATTGGCTGAAATACAGATAGATGACTTTGTGTTTAAAATCGAAAGAGGGGTAAAATCAAAAGTTTCATTCGTGAACGCAAATGGAGATATCATAGATTTATTTCATGATTATTCTTACAATACACACGAAAACAGATCTGAAAAATCATTTACAGTAACCCAAAGACCTGATATTGTTTTAAGAATAACAAAGAATGATTTAAAGGATAAGTATGGATTGACCTATTTATATGACGCAAAATATAGATTGGCTTCGGATGACAAAGAAGGTTCTCCCGATTTGCCTACCGAAGATTCTATCAACCAAATGCATCGCTACCGAGATGCTATTTATTATGTGAATAAAGACAAACTCAAGCCTGAAAAAGAAGTACTCGGGGCCTACATACTTTTTCCTGGAGCTGGAGATATAGAAACGATACAAAAACAAGATTATTTTCAATCTATCAAAACAGTAAACATCGGTGCATTTCCTTTAAGACCAAACGATTATGTGAACAGAACGCTTTTGGAAGAGCATCTGAAAAACATAATTGGACTAGATACTGAGCAAACATTAAAAGAGGTTTCTCCTCAAAAAGAAAACGCATATGAATCTCCAAATCCGTATGTGTTAATTGGTTTTGTACCTACAGAAGCACACGCTCAATGTTTTGAAAACAATCCTAGTCCTTTTTATTTTTCAGGAGAAAGAAAACCTACACGATTCGGCTTTAATAATCTCAAATATTTTGCTCCTTATATCAAAGAAAAAGGTGTGAGTGCCTATTATGAAATAGTGTCTTATGACATCATAAAGCGAGATGAAATTAAAAATGCTCCCAAATCCGCAAGAAATGACAATTCAGAACGACTTGTAATTTGGCTAGGCAAAAGATTCTTAATCAACAAAGGCGAATTTTTAAAACTTGAAGGCGGTGCCATAGGCCAAATTCCTTATCGTTACACCACCCTTCAAAATATCCGCACACCAATCAAAAGCAAGCTGCATGTGTTGAAAGTAGGGTGAATCAGTCTCAACTATGATTTTGGAATGATTTAATGATGTACTTTGATTCGAAACTGGGGAGAAAGAAATCTTAGTCGAAACTAACCAATATCCTTATTGATCTAATATCTAATATTTTACACTCTCACCCAAGCCATCAATTTTTGCAGAATTGTACTTGGGTATTGGTTTTTAATCGACTGATATTTAGTTAATTGCAATTGCATATCGAAAGAATAGTCTTCTTTCAACGTTTTTTGAAGCATTTCTTCGTATTGTTCTTTCGAGATTTTGAATTGGTTGATGAAGAAAGCAAGCACAATCTTCTGAACTTTGTTTAACTGGTTGCTCGTGAAGGTTTTGTGGAAATTTTCCTTCAACATTTCTAAAGCCGAATATCTGAATAATTTTGAATCTATATTTCCAAAATGCTTTTTATGTTTTTTGTAGACTTTTTCGGGGACTAAAAGTAGGTCGTCAATTTCCTTTGGTTGATACAAATTGTATAAACTAGGCTCCTTGGTAAAGATGAATTGGTTTTCCTCGGGTAGTTTATATAAATACATAGGACTAAATCAGTTATGAATGATGTATAAGAACTGAAACAAAATATTTATTTTTCATTTATAATTCATCACTCACTATTTATAATTATGCAATAGCAGTTTCTTTCATGTGCCTAGTGTGCGAGGCCAGAGCATCAAAAAAGGTACGGTATTCGTTGTAAGGTACATCAAATTTTGCAGCCGTATTTTTGATGATATGATTGATGGCTGGGTAGTGTACATGACTTATTTTGGGGAATAAATGATGTTCCACTTGGAAATTCAAACCACCAACAAACCAAGTGATTAACTTGCTTCTAGTGGCAAAATTGGCGGTGGTTTTCATTTGGTGTATTGCCCATTCGTCATTGATTTTTTGGGTTTCGAAATGAGTATCTGGAAACTCGGTATCTTCTACCACATGAGCCAATTGGAAAACGGTAGAGATGGTTAATCCAAGTACAAAATGGTAAACAAAAAAGCCTAGAAGTACGTATTTCAAGTCCCAAAACATGCAAGGAATAATGACGTTCAATGTCACATAACTGATCTTGGTTGCCCAGAAAATAAGGTGTTCTGAAAACGTAATTTTAGGGATTCTAATATTGCCTACTTTTCGACTGAAATATTTCAAATAATCCAATAAAAACATCCATAGAATAGAAGACAGGCCATAAACTGGGTAGCAATAAATGTGTTGATATTTATGAAACCACATTTTCTTTTGCATGGTATTGAGTCTTAAAACTGGCATTTGGGCAATGTCTTGGTCGTAGCCTTCGATATTGGTGAACGTGTGATGGATAATATTGTGCTTGTTTTTCCAAAGCATCGCATCGCCACCTAGGATGTTGATAAAATGTGCCGCAATGGCATTGATCCATTTTTTGTCTGAAAAACTACCATGTGATCCATCGTGCATCACGTTAAAACCTAACCCTGCCGCAGCCAAACCTAGGTACGCACAAATAGAAAGTGCTACCCAAGTAGGAGGAGCAAAAAACACTACCGTAATATAACCTGCGATATAAGTAGCCGTGAGAAAAAAACCTTTTAAATAAAGGCTAGAGTTTCCTGTGCTTTCAATCCCTTTTTGATCGAAATATTCTTTGACTTGCTTCTTGACTTCTGTAAAAAATGGACTTTTATGATTTCCGAATGTGATTCTTTCTTTGGCGATAGCCTTTATTGGAGCTGCTTCCGAGTGTATTGTCATTGTCAGTGATTTTATACTTTAATAATCAAATTGCCTGATTGTAAGCAAATTGATCCATGTTATGTAGACAAAGTTAAAAAGAAAAAGCCGTAGTAGTTCTACGGCTTTCAATTATTAACATTTGGGTGAAATAGCGACTATCCAGTCATTCTCAATGCACCAGAGATTCCGTTGATTGTCATCAATAAATGCATGAGCAATTCTTGGCATTCGGGCGAATCGGGAGCGGTTACTCTCAGTTTGCGCCATTTTTTCAACACCGCAATTTGGTTTTTATGCAAATCGTAGAGTGGTTTGGCGCGCAGTTCATTTGAATAGAAATGCTGACTTCTGCGCTCGCTTATTGGGGTAGGAAATACAAGTGCGAGCATCTTTTTGGTTTTTTCTAATTCGTCTTTAATAAGACCCAAAATGTCTGCTTTCACCGTTTTGTCTTCTACCAAATTAGCATACCAATTGAACACCATTTCGTCTGTTGCGGCAATGCTGGTATCAACGTTTGTGAGTACATAGCGAATTAGGCTTACTTGCTGCGCTTCTTTTTGCAAGGCCTCAATATCATTTGGATATTGTTTCACAAATTCTTCAAGTGCCGAACCTACACCATACCAACTCGTGATGTTGAATCTTGATTGACTCCAGCTAAATACCCAAGGAATGGCCCGCAAATCGGCCAATGATCTTTTTCCAGTGCGCCTTGCTGGACGAGAACCAATTTTACTCATCTCAATCACATCTATCGGAGTAGCTTGTCCGAAGAAACTCATGAAACTTTTGTGATTTAATAATGCTTGGAAATGTTTCTTACTGGTAGCAGCCAAGAACTCAAATTTTGCAGCAAACGGATGAGGCGTTTTTTCTGTGAATTTATGTAGAATACTTGCGCTAGCAGTTCCTGCTAAAAGTAATTCTAGGTTATAGACAGCATTGGTTTTGTTGGCATATTTCTGAGAAATGGTTTCACCTTGTTCTGTCAAACGCATATCGCCATTAATCGAACCATGTGGCATAATGCGAGTAAACCAATGAGTTGGCCCTGCACCACGGCTGATTGACCCACCTTTTCCGTGGAAGAAACGAACTTTTATTCCAAGTTGTTTTCCAACTTCGGTTAATTCAGTTTCGGCTTTGAAAAGATGAAACTGCGAAGCCATTATTCCTCCGTCTTTGTTGCTATCGCTGTACCCAATCATCACTTGTTGGGTCGGAATAGCATCGCCAGAGATACTTATTTGATGGGCAAGCGAACGTTTTGTAAACGGATGATTGACAAAACCGGTTAATATTTCAGGCCCTAATAAAAGGTCTTCTATGGTTTCGAAAAGTGGAACAACATGTACTTTGCTCACCATTCCTTCTGGCATTTTTTCTACTAGACCTGCCTCGCGAGCAAGCAAATATACCACCAAAAGATCTGATACTGAGCGTGTCATACTGACGATGAATGATCCGATTCCATCCGAACCATACTTTATCAAATATTCATTAACAACTTTATAGCAGTTTAAAACCGTTTCAGCTTCATTGCCAAGTTTCATACCTGGCTGTGTGAATGGACGCGGAGATTCTAGTTCAACTGTCAAGAAATTGATTCTTTCTTCTTCTGAAAGAGAACCAAAATCAATGTCTTTTTCTAACCCCGCCTTGATTAATTGAGAGACTGCGTTGTCGTGGAATTTACTGTTTTGGCGAATATCCAAATTGGCTAAATGGAAACCGAACGTTTGTACAATTCGGATCACATTTTTGATGTCGTTGTTTGCAATAATAGGGGCACCAAACGAAACCAAAGCGTCATACAGAATCTCCAAATCGGACGTTAATTCCGATGGTTTAGTATAGCTGTATGGTTTTTCGGAAAGTCGTACAGGAGTGTCGCCTTCGATATCTACAGGTAGTTTGATAATCAGAAGGTTGACAAAAAGTGAAAACGCTTCTAATTGTTCCGATTCCGAAAGATTGTCTTCCGACAATTCGAAATCGGTCAGAATCTGAATCGTACGTTTGTGTAGGTTTTTAGGACTTTTCTTAACATGACAGTTGAATGAAAGATTTTTTACTAATCCTGTAAGGTATTTTCTAATCAGAATCAGTGCATTCAGCCTTAATGTTTCAAGTGTTTCTTTGGTGATTTCAGATGTTACAAAAGGGTGACCATCGCGGTCGCCACCTACCCAGTCGGTAAACGATATTTTTGGTAGCGATTTGTAATCTCTAATATTGGCAGGATCGAATCCTACAGTTTTCCAAGCAAGTTCAAGTCTGCGATCAAGTCTTAAAACGGTCTCTGGAAAAACATTGGTCAGATAATGGAGAACGTTTTTTAGTTCAGTTTGCACATTTGGCTTTTCAACGAATATTTCACCAGTACGCCAAAGTCTGTCCAGTTCAAGTTTAATTTTACGCTTGATATCGTTGCGTTCCAATTCTGTGTACATAGAGTTTTCTAACTCCAACAGAAGAAGATAAAGCTTGCGATGATGATCGAGTACAATTGGACGTTTGGCTTCGGTAGGATGTGCAGTTAATACTGGTTCAATACGAATAGAGGATAAATTTGAAGCAATGTTTTCTTCAGAAATACCTGCATCTTTTAACATCTTCAAGTTGTTTGCCCAAAGACCACTTACGCTTTCTAGTCCTTTGTCGTTTTCTTTTCTGCGTCTTGCCTGTGCTGCGTTGTTTTCCTCTACCATGTTAAGTAGATGAAAAGCAATTGAATACAATTGAAGATGGTCTTCTTTGAATTTTTCGGCTCCTAAATCGTCCTCTTCATTAAGCCAAGGGATAAATTTGGTTAGTTTTTCTTCTTTATTCTCTTCCAATACCTCACGTAGGCAGGTGAGAAGAAATTCCAAATCACGGTAGGGCTTACCTAATTTTTCTTGAAGCTCTTTTAATACTGTCATGTTAAGTTGAGGTTTAGGCAACGGGAATCATACCAGCAATATAAAAATAAAATCCAAAAACGACCTAATAGGAATGATTAAAATTGAGAATAGGGTTGGATTAATGCAATATCAGTTTTCAGTGATCAGAAAATCAATTATAAATATAATAGGCCGTTCATTTTGGAACGGCCTATTGGGAAGTATGAAAGGTGAATACTATTTTATTTTTAATTCAGTAATTTTTTTTTGCAAATCTTCCAATTTTAGCGGTTTTGCCAAATTTTGATCAATTGTTGCAAATGCTTTATCAAATTTACTTTTACTTTCCGCAATAGTATTTTCTAATTTGTTGCTCATCTGATAATTCAACATTAGTTACGTGGACGAATTTCTCGATTTCATTCGATAATTCCAATAGTACATTTATAAACTTGCATTTGTTACTGAACCCAATGACTAAAAACTCATTTTGGTTGATAGAGAATAAGTTACTGTTGCTATTGGAGATGATACTTTTTATTTCGTCAAAAGAAACATTTATACTTTTTAAATAAAGAGGTTCCAATTTTGAAAAATTGAGGTCGTCCGAAATATTTGAGCTCTCCATAATTTAGTTACAGTGTTTCAATCACAAAATTATGGTTGGTGTAGATACAAATATCTGCGGCAATAGTTAGGCTTTCGCGTACCATTTCTTCGGCTGTTAAATGTGGAGCGTGTTTTTTCAAGGCTAAAGCAGCCGATTGTGCATACATGCTTCCTGAACCAATTGATGTAATTTGTTGATCTGGTTCGAGTACATCGCCAGTTCCTGAAATTATCAGAATTTCATCTTTATTGGCGGTGATAATCATTGCTTCCAGTTTGCGCAAATAGCGATCTGTGCGCCAATCTTTTGCTAGTTCAATAGCAGCACGTTTCATATTGTTGCCATATGCTGAAAGTTTTTCTTCGAAACGTTCAATCAATGTAAATGCATCGGCAGTCGAACCTGCAAAACCCGCGATGATTTTGCCATCAGCCAATTTTCTTACTTTTTTTACATTCGTTTTAGCAATTGTATTGCCCATTGTAGCCTGTCCGTCAGCACCTACGGCTACTTGGCCATTGTGAATAATGCCTAAAACGGTGGTGGCTTTGATCATTTCCATAACTATCGAATGAATATTTTACTAATGCTTAATCGGATAGGCAAATAAACGATCCAAAGTAAAAGAATCGTTCCGCAGGTAGGCAATACCCATGAATATTGCATAATACTAGATTGCATTTCGATGTTTACTTTTCCAAAAGCATAATAAACAACGAGAATACAGATATTGATTGCAATCGAAAAACTGTAAAACCAATCGGACAATACATAGTTTAAACCCAATTTGGTTTCATCTGTCGACAGCCAATACGATTTATTCAGAACAGGTTTGATTCTATTTGGTAGAAGTAGCATGAACTTTTCCAATGAAATCAAAAGAATATTGAATGTTGCAAAAACGGTAGCAAAGCCGTAAAACGCTTTTTTTCGTTCGATATAATCCACTGGACTCCCATGGGCGTCAAATTGGATACAAACTACGCCTGGTAGAAGATAATAGCCATATAGTAAAATGCCTATAAAGAAGAGTAAGGAGAGTACCCAAAGGAATTTGATGATTCTATTGACAGATTGCATGTGATTTTTGGTGCAAGTAACGTGCGACAATACTCAAAAGCAAGAAATGCTTGTGATTGTTTGCTCGTTTTTGAAAAAGGAGAGGAATGTGTGATAATGTTCTGGAAAAGAATGGTTCTCATTTCCAGAACATTATAGTGGTTTATTCTACAGTGACAGACTTGGCCAAGTTTCTTGGCTGGTCTACATTGCAGCCTCTTAATACCGCAATGTGGTAGGAGAGAAGCTGGAGCGGGATAACGGTCAATAAAGGCTTAAGAATGGCATTGGCATTAGGTATTTCGATCACATAATCGGCCATTTTAGGTATTTCGGTATCGCCTTCGGTCACGATTGCGATTATTTTACCTTTACGTGCCTTTACTTCCTGAATGTTCGAAATCACTTTCTCGTACGAATTGTCTTTGATCGCAATTACGACAACAGGCATTTCGGCATCTATCAAAGCGATAGGTCCATGTTTCATTTCGGCAGCTGGATAACCTTCAGCATGAATGTAGGATATCTCTTTTAGCTTCAAAGCTCCTTCTAGTGCAACAGGGAAATTATATCCACGTCCTAAATACAGGAAATTTTTAGCATTTTTAAAATGTTCAGCAAGAGTCTTTATTTTCTCGTTATTATCGAGAATCTTAGAGACCTTACTAGGTAGCGTTTCCATTTCTACCAAAATCTCCATGAATTTGCTTTCGGAGATAGTTCCTTTTTTCTTGGCAATAGCCAGTGCCATCATAATGAGCACCGTTACTTGTGAGGTAAATGCTTTGGTACTTGCCACCCCGATTTCAGGACCAGCATGTAGGTAAGCTCCTCCGTGGGTTGCACGGGCGATAGATGAACCTACTACATTGCAAATTCCTAGGATAATGGCTCCTTTCGATTTGGCCAGTTCAATCGCAGCAAGTGTATCTGCCGTTTCGCCTGATTGTGAAATGGCTATTACTACATCGCCTTCTTTTATAATAGGGTTGCGATATCGGAATTCAGAGGCATATTCTACCTCGACAGGAATTCTTGTCAGGTCTTCAAATACATATTCGGCCACCAAGCCTGCGTGCCAAGAAGTACCACACCCAATAAAAATGATTCGTTCTGCATTGACAAGTTTGGTCATGTATTGACGCAAACCACCCAAAAGAATCTCACTTTCTGAAATGCTGATACGACCACGCATACTGTCTTTTATCGAGTTTGGCTGCTCGAATATTTCTTTCAGCATGAAATGTTCGTAGCCCCCTTTTTCGATCGATTCAAGAGAAAGTTCTAGTTTTTGAATGTACGGAGTCGAAACTGCATCGTCAATAGTACGAATAGAAAGTTTTCCGTCTCTGATACAAGCGATTTCGTAATCGTTCAAATACACCACATCGCTCGTGTATTCCACAATTGGCGAAGCGTCAGAAGCAATGAAAAATTCGCCTTTACCTACCCCAATCACAAGCGGACTACCTTTACGTGCCGCAATCAATTGGTTGGTATGGTCTTTGGCAATGACCACAATAGCATACGCACCAACTACTTTTGCTAATGCTAATCTGACTGCTTCTTCTAGCGAGCATTTTTCATTTGCCCAAATGTCTTCGATAAAATGAATGAGAACTTCCGAATCCGTTTCACTCAAAAAAACATGTCCTTTGCTAATTAAGTCCTTTTTAAGAGCTGAATAGTTTTCTATAATCCCATTGTGGATGATAGCCAAGTTTTCGGTCGAAGAATAATGTGGGTGGGCATTTTCATCGTTTGGTTCGCCATGTGTCGCCCAACGTGTATGACCAATTCCGATGGTACTTGATAAGCTCTGTCCAGCTAGAAGTTTTTCTAGTTCGCTTACTTTTCCTTTTTTCTTATAGATCTCAATTTTGCCATTTAGCAACGCAATACCTGCGCTGTCGTAACCTCTATATTCAAGTCTTTTAAGTCCTTTTATTAAAATGGGAGCAGCCTCTTTGTTCCCTACATAACCTACAATGCCACACATGTTTTTGCGATGATTTTGTTTTATGAAAAATATTATATATGAAAAACAGTCTCTTAAAGAGTTGATTTGCTGTAATAGACCACAATTTTAATACCGTCTAGTGCTTTATCAAAATACGAATACGACAAAGGTGTCACGGTCGATTTGGCATAATAGGAATAAAGTGAAACGATAAACGGCTTTATTTCTACTCCCTTCTGGATTTCTTGTGCATAAAGGCTAAAAGGGTATTTGAATCGTGTATTCTGGTTGTCGTAATAGGAAAAATACGGATTTACTGTTCCTCTAAGATCACCAGGTGTGTTTTTGCCTGATATTTCGTTTTGAACCTGTTTATAAGTTCCGTTTGAATTTTTCAAAGGATTTCCTTCCGTATCACATTCAATCAAATAAATGTAAGGTAAAGGAAAGTCAACTGTTTGTTTGAAATTGTCAGCCGAAGGGACGTAAATACTGGTTTCGAGTAGCGTATATTCGTTTTTGATCGAATGTAAGAAATTTGTCAAACTTGGAAACGATATTCTCGAACGAATGCCAAACAGATCATTCAAAACAGCTTTGTTTTCCATTTCGGACGATTTTTTAGCAAACGTAGACATCGGAAGCTCCGAATTGCTATACGTTCCTTTCACAAATCGTTGCGATTTGGTCGACATGCTCAATTGGTATAAATTTGAAGTAGCTTCCGTGCCTTTGTGTCCATAAATGAGGATTGCAAAGCCATTTGTGTTTGATGTATTTATTCCAATTGCAAAACTTGAATTGCTGCTAGTAGGCACCAATGCAAGTCCTTTGATAAGTGATTTGAATTCTTTTTCAGGTTTTTTTATTGCTTTTTTGAAGTGGGAAATCAGCGCTAGGTTGTTTTGCGAAAAGGTATATTTGTTGTGTGCAAACGAAACTGAAGTGATTGTTTCACCCAAGGCTAAAGAAGAAGTGCTATTGTATTTGGTAGCACTGTCTACTTTTTCGGTAAGTTCTTTCAAATCAAAAGACAACACTTGACCAGTGGTAGTTCCTAAAATCATATCATAGTTGATTTTAAGTACCACACTATCAATTACATCAATACTCAAAGAATCGAATCCTGAATAAGATAGTTCGGAATAAGTGGAAAGGCTTATGTCGCCAAGCAAAGCATCTTTGTAGTTTCCTACAAAAAGATGTGGGATGTTTTTAGTCGAAGGGGTGTCAATACGTACTGTTTCGACTTTTACATCAAACGTATCTACGAAGACAATCCCAGAAGGATTGTCTAACACTTGTCTTTGAAGGCTTACTTTCTTAGGGTCTTTGCAGGAATAAAAAATGCTACTGACACAAAAAAGAAAACTGACCAGATTAACTGGCCAGTTCGTTGTACAAGTTGTAATAGTTTTCAGAAGAGCATTCGTCATCTTCGATTGTGTCGATTTTTTTGTCTTTTTCAAATTCTGAAAACAAGGCATTAAAGGCATCTGAATTGTTAACTTTGGTACGTAATACTACATCGGCAAACGCAATACCTGTTTTGATAAAGCCTGCATAATCGCCTGTTTTTAAATGTTTTAACATGCTGTCGTCTATATCCAACATTTTCGCTTTTTGCATCAAAGCATCTGGCTGAAAATTGTAGGCAAACGAGTTGTTATACACGCTAAATACTGATTTTGAATGCTTGAAGATAGGATCTTTTTTGTAAGTTGTCTTCAAATACATTGGAATTAATGCGGTCATCCAATCGCTACAGTGAACGATATCTGGCGACCAGCCCAATTTTTTGACGGTTTCTAATACGCCTTTGCAAAAGAAAATTGCTCTTTCGTCATTGTCGTCATAGAATTTTTCCTCTTTGTCGTGGAAAACGTGCTTGCGTTGGAAATAGTCTTCATTATCTATGAAATAAACTTGAAGTTTAGCATTTGGGATCGAAGCCACTTTGATAATCAAAGGTTTTTCTTCATCACCCACCGTGATATTGATTCCCGAAAGACGCACCACTTCGTGCAATCTGTTTTTACGCTCGTTGATAAGACCAAAACGTGGAACCAAAATCCTGATTTCCATGCCCATTTCTTGCATGGCTTGTGGTAATGTTCTTACAAAATCTGCTACTTCGCTGGTCTTTAAGAAGGGGTTAATCTCGCTGGCTACATAGAGAAGCCTCAGTTTGCTTGACATAGGGTAGCTGGGGTTTTCGGTTAAAACGCTTCGAAATGCAATATATTGCATTTCGTCTTGCAAAATTATATAAAAAAATTCCCTTTTTCAATAGTTTTCGTCAAACTAAATTCTAGTTTTGTCGCAAACTGCCTTAAGACTGCACAATTGGATGTTTTAACAACAATTTCGGAATTTGCCAATGTTCGCAAGTTCTTTACGGGCTCACTGGGATTTGTTCCTACGATGGGCGCACTTCATCAAGGACATATTTCGCTCATCAAAAAAAGCCTTGTTGAAAACGAGAAAACGGCTTGTAGTATTTTCGTCAATCCGATTCAATTCAATAATCCGGACGATTTTAATAAATATCCGATTACTTTGGAGCGTGATTTGGAATTGTTGCATAAAGCGGGTTGCGACCTCGTTTTTGCACCATCAGCAAGTGAAATGTATCCCGAAAAACCGAATTTAAAGTTCGATTTTGGAGCCTTGGAAACGGTGATGGAAGGAGCTTTTAGGCCTGGACATTTCAATGGAGTGGCGGTTGTTGTATCGAAATTATTTCACATTACTCAGCCGACTATTTCTTATTTTGGACAAAAGGATTTGCAGCAAACACAGGTTATAAAGCGTTTGGTGGCTGATTTGGGATTTCAAACGAAGCTTCAAATTGTGGAAACTTTGCGTGAGTCGGACGGGCTGGCGATGTCGTCCCGAAATGTACGCTTGACTGAATCTAACCGTCAATTATCCAGTGTGTTATTTACTGAATTGAGGTTGGCTCAAAACAGAATTTTGGCTGGAGAAAGCATCGAAAAAGTAGCTGCGCAAAGCAAATTTACTTTAGAATCCTACAAAGAAATCAGATTAGAATATTTTGAAATTGTAAACGCAAGTACTTTATTATCAATTGATACTGAATATTCTGGCGAAATTGCTATTTGTGTAGCGGCTTATTTTGAGGAAGTAAGATTGATCGACAATATTGTTTTTCAACGGAAATAGGTATTTTAAGTATTAATTAAATTTCTTCATGTTTACTTGTTGAGTAAATCTTACTTTTTTAACTTTTCTTTGAATACTTTTCTAAATTTCTCCAATTTTGGCCGAATCACATACGAGCAATATGGATTGCTGCCATTTAGGTTGTAATAATTTTGATGATATTCTTCGGCAGAATAGAAGATGCTACTTGGGCTAATTTCGGTCACGATCGGGTTTGGCCACGCTCCTGATTTGTCCAACTCCGCTTTGTATTTTTCGGCCAAGGTTTTCTGGATTTCGTTGTGATAAAAAATGACCGAACGATATTGCGTTCCAAAGTCATTTCCTTGTTGGTTGAGTGTGGTAGGGTCGTGAGCTTGCCAAAAAGCCGCCAACAAATCCTCGAAACTCAGTTTGGCAGGATCATAAATCACCTGAATCACTTCTGCATGTCCCGTTTTACCCGTGCAAACTTGCTTGTAAGTCGGGTTCAGAACTTGGCCTCCTTCATAGCCCGAGATCACTTTTGTCACTCCCACTAATTCCAGAAAAACGGCTTCTACACACCAAAAACAACCTGCGCCAAAGGTGGCAGTATCCATTTTTACATTTGCCAAATTTTCCATTTCCTCCAATTTAGTTTCCATTTGTTTTTCTGATTTTGCTTGGCACGAGCATGCAAACAACACGATTATGAACCAGTTACGTAGCATTAGCGATGGGTTTATTTTATAACAAATAAACAAGCAAACAGTTTATAAGAATGTCATTTGCATGACAATATGCCTTTATTTGATGATATAACTCAAAAACAAATGCAACACTTCGATCAAGATCAGAATGATGATGATGACTTCCATGTTGTGACTTTGTCGGTTTTGAAGTAAATCGGTAAAAAGGGTGAGATTTTCTTGAACAATTTTTAGCTTGTAATCAATATCGCGATAACGCATTTTTAGGTCGAACGACTTTTTTAGACCTTCGTCTACTTTTTCCAAATATTCGTTTTCCCAGACAATTTCGGGAGCATCGAATATGTACAAATTGTCGATAATACTGTTTTTTATGTTCAATATTTTGCCTATAAATTTGAGAAGGTTGGTCTTCGAAATCTTCATTTTTCCTTCTTTTTCCAACTGATCGGTCAGTACTTTGGTTTGGCTCAAGATGCTGAAGCCCAAGTCTTCATAAAAATCCAATGCGACCGATTGCGCGATGTTCAGCATGATTATTTGTACCACATCATCGTTCAGTTCGGGTACTTCGATCGAATTGTAATTGAGTTTAATCGTCTGATTTTCTTTGGTTTCAATCACAAAATCTTCTTTAAAATCGCCTTCCACCAAATCCTCGCTGTATTTTTTCAGAAAAACGATAAGTTCGCTTTTGGCCAAATCGTCAAAACCTGCAAAAACCACAATTCCATAACCGAATACACAGAAATACCGATCATTTTCGAGATGATAAAACAGTTCGAGCGAATTGCTAACTACAGGTTTCTGTTTAAAATCTGCGTTGAAACGTTTGATATTGATGAGTTGGGCAATCTGAAATGCCTCTATCTTGAGCATGGAATGATTTTTTTACTCAATATACGGAAGTATAAATGTGTTCGAAGTACAAGGATGAAAGTTTAATATTTGGCCATTAAAAAGCAAGACGAAAAAAGCTAATTTATACTGAAAATTTCTCCGGAGTATGAAACCTCAACATATCGTTTTGAGTAAAAACACTTAATTTCGTAAAAGCCTTTTATTTGATATTAATTTTTAATACTACAATGAGTAACCAAATTTTTTCACGAAAGTATCTTTTGGTATTATTTCTTTCGGTACCAATTACATTGGCTTTTTTTGTGATTATTTATTTCTCGTATAATTCGATAGGAAGTCGTAACAAACTGAAGCAAAACATTGCACACTTTTCTTCCCACAATGTGCTTGATAAAATAGACCGAAATTTTTACGAGCGTTTTGGTGATGTGCAAGCATTTGCCTATAATCGGTTGGCTGTGCAAGCGATACAAAATGACTCGATAAATCCCGAATTACAAAAATTCATCAATACTATGACGAGCTATTATGTGTTGTATGATTTAATGATGTTGTGCGATAAAAATGGAAAAGTAATTGCGGTAAATACGGTAGATAAAGCAGGGCAGCAACTCAATACCATTTCGTTAATCGGCAAAAGTGTAGCAAATACCGAATGGTTCACCACCTGTATGTCGGCCAAAGGACCAGAAGGAGGTGCTTGGTATTCGGATTTTGTGGCCGATCAGGATGTAAAAACGATCAATAACGACAATACTTTTGGCTGGGGAATGGCTTTTGCGGCTCCTGTCAAAGACGATAATGGAGTGGCTATTGGGGCTTGGTACAACTTTGCAAGTTGGAAAGAAGTAACCATAAAAATAAGACAACAAGCTGAAAATGAGTTGCGTGCAGGCAATGAAGGAGCCATTTTGATCATTACCAACAAGGATGGAAAAATAATAGATGCCAAAGATAGTACTTTGGTATTGAACGGAACTACACTAAAAGCCGAAAACATGCAAAAGGATGAAGCGATGACGTTTGGAAACATGACCATTTTGCCTTCCGATTATGAGTACGACTGGGCTGATGCGTACGGATCGTATACTTACAAGGGTAAAGAATGGAAAGCATTGGTAATGATGCCAAAAGAAAAATTCACGCTTGGCACTTTATTTTCTGGTAGTTTGACTGTATTGTATTTGGTGGTGTTTCTTTTTCTGAGCGGTGCAGCCTATTTGGCCCTGCAGTTTTCAAAACGTGTGACGTCTAGTTTGAAAGGATTGAAATTGGTGGTGGATAATATTTCACGAGGCGAATTGACCGAATCAAAAATTGATTCACAAGACGAAATTGGCGAAATGGCCAAGGCAGTGAACACCCTAGTAGCTTCGCTGAGTGACAAAGTACATTTTGCAGAAAATATCGGAGCTGGCCGACTACAATCCGACTATCAACCAGTGAGCGACAAGGACATCTTGGGAATATCGCTCGTTAATATGCGCAACAGCCTTGCACAAGCTTCCGAAGCAGACCAAAAACGAAATTGGGTAACGGAAGGTTTAGCCAAATTTGCAAGTCTGATGCGAACTAGTGAAAACACATATCAATTGTTTGATAATGTGCTTTCTAATTTGGTGCATTATATGGATGCTAACCAAGGCGCTTTGTTTGTGTTGGAAGAGGGAACGGAGGCTCTAAAACAACTGGAAATGGTCGCTTGTTATGCCTACGACAGAAAAAAATTTCTTTACAGAAAATTTGATGTGGGCGAAGGTTTGGCAGGACAAGCTGTTTTGGAGAAGGAATATATTTACCTCACTTCTGTTCCCGAGGCATATATCAATATCTCCTCTGGATTAGGAAATGCACGGCCTCGATGCGTCTTGGTAATGCCTTTAATTGTAAACGAAGAAGTGTTGGGAGTTGTCGAATTGGCCTTTTTCACGGAAATACCGAAGCATTATATTGAGTTTTTGCAAAAAATATCCGAAAATATTGCTTCCGTTATTTCATCTACCAAAATAAATGAGTTGACAAAAAAGCTGTTGGAAAATGCGCAGGAAATGACCGAAAGCATGCGTGCGCAAGAAGAGGAAATGCGCCAAAATATGGAAGAATTACAAGCTACTCAAGAAGAAATGAACCGCAAAACCAATGATTTGGAAATAAAATACGAAAAAGAAAGATTTGTTTATGAAGCTGAAATAGAGAAATATAAGACTTTAGCTATAGAATTAGAGTTAAAATAGAAATGATCTGACAGGTTCATAAATTCTTTCAGGGCTAAATAGCTACCTTATAATCAATTACCTATCCTCTTTTTTAGTTCAGCATTTTTCGAAAAAAAACTTTGGCGGAATTCGTAATGATCGAAATCGTGGCTGGTGTTAAGGTAGTGCAAAGCCAATACTTTGTTGGATTCTTTCAGATAAATTTCGGCAAGATATAGTGCTGCAAACGGCCCAAAATACACTTTTTCTTTTGGACAAAAACCAATGCACGATTTGTAGCAACGTTTGCTATGTTCGATATTGTTCAGCTCTTGTTCAATACGCGCCATTCGGTAATAATATTCCGTTTTTTCAATTTTGGTTCGAACTGTAAACTTCGAAAGTTGTTCTTTGGAAGCCTCCCAATTACCTGCATCAAAGAGAATTCTGGATTTCAATAAGGATTTGTTGGGCAACTTTTCGGACGATTGTTTGTCAGCATTTTTGTCGGCATAAAAAGCCAAATTCCCTTTTCGTTTGATACTGGCTAAGTATTTGATGGCTTGCAAACTATCATTTTCCAAATAACTCATGTGCGCAAGTCGCAATTGGATGTCTTTTTTGAAGTTTTCGGAACGCGTATTTTTCAAATAGAGTTTGAAACTAGTAGCTGAACTACTAAAATCGAGTGTGTGATAGGCAACCAAACCTTTGATGTAATGCAACAGTGTCACTTTCTCGAAATTCAAACCAGCCAACTCGGTTTTTGCTTTTTCTATTTGTTTGTTTTTCAAATAATAGTAAGCAGCTACAGCTTTTGTGGTAGGATATTTACCAAATTCGTTCACCAATTCGTCACAAGTTTTTAGCAAAAAATCCTCTTGTTCTTCGTACTGAGGCCGTTTTACGAGCAGCCAAACTTGACGTTCGAAATCCAAAACTTCATGGTAGCCTTTAGCCGATTGGATCATTTTCTGGCCTTTTTCGGCATCTCCTTTGAGGCCAATTATGTTGGTGATCCATTGGAAATTATCAGGAATTTCGGCCAAAAATGTATTGATTAATCCCAAATAAAGCTGGGTTGGCTTATGGTCAGGATACATTTCTAGATTCTCTTTCAGAATCAGATACGCTTGTCGCATCGAAATGCCTGCACTCAGCTTTTCATCATAGGCAAAAGACATAAACGCCCAATGAAGTTTTATTTGTGCTTTAGCAAAACGCTTTGTCGCACATTCGGGCGTTTTAGAAAGGCTATCGAGCCATTTTACTTCAAGGCTTTTCCCTATTTGAAATTTCTGTTTATCACAATACAAAAACGATTCCATGCAAGTAGCCAGACTTTTCAGATGAAAATCTAATGCCGTGGGATTAGCAATGGATGTTTTAGCTTTTGAAAAATCCAGATCCAGCATCGCATAAAATGCCTTTGTCTGCGCTGGCGAATAATAATCGGGTGTTTGTGAAAATACTGGAAAACAGAATGAAACAAATAAAAGTCTGAAAATATATGAATATTTATTCATTTAAATACAATTTACAAAACGAAATAAAAATTAGAAAATGCTGCTTTTTCTACGAGTTGTTTTGGGTGCAGTGCCAAAAAGCATTCCAAAGATACCTCTAACTAATTGTTTGCCAACTTCTCTTGCTACGGGGTTTGTCAAGACTTGTTCGATAGTCGATTTTTCTCTACGCCCTCCATTGGCAGCACGTTCTTCTTTTTCTTCTACTTTGGCTTGCTCTGCAGCTTGTTTTTCCTCTTCAACAGCTTGCATTTTCTTGCTCAATATCTCGAATGCACTCTCGGGGTCAAGTGTATCTTTGTATTTTTTATAAAAGTCTGATTGAGATAAAAGTTCGTTGTATTGTGGTTCGGGCATTGGCCCCATCACCGCTCTAGGCGGACATAAGTGTGTAACTGCCACTTCGGTAGGAATTCCTTTTTCATTCAACACAGTGATCAGTGCCTGACCAATTCCCATGCTCGTCAAGGCACGGTCTATTTCGTAGAAGTTGGATTTGGGATATGTTTTTACCGTTTGTTTCAAACCTTCAGCATCTTGCGGAGTAAAGGCACGCAACACATGTTGCACTCTATTTCCTAACTGGCCAAGTACACTTGCTGGTACGTCTGAGGGCATTTGGGTACAGAAGAAAACGCCAATTCCTTTCGAGCGGATAAGTCGGATGATTTGTTCGATTTGTTCAAGAAATGCCTTTGGGGCGTCTTTGAATAGGAGATGGGCTTCGTCAAAAAAGAAGACCATTTTGGGCTTGTCCAAATCGCCAGCTTCGGGCATTCTTGCATACAGTTCGGCCAAAAGGCTGAGCAAAAAAGTTGAGAACATGGCTGGCTGGCTTTGCATGTCCGAAAGATTCAATAGACTGATGACACCTTTGCCATCTACTTTTTCGAACAAATCTTCAATATCGAACGATTTTTCGCCAAAAATCTTGTCTACCCCTTGTTGTTCCAGAGCAACGATTTTGCGCAAGATCGTTCCAGATGTAGAAGTAGAAATCGAACCATAATCGCCTTTGATTTCGGCCGCACCAGCACCTTCGGCCAAGTAATTCAACACTTTTTTCAAATCACTCAGATCCACCATCGGCAATTGTTTGTCATCCGCATATTTGAAAAGCACCGCCAAAACGCCAGTTTGTGTGTCATTTAGTTCCAATACTTTGGATAGCAAGATTGGTCCAAATTCCAAGATAGTGGCGCGCATTTGCGAACCTTTGTTTCCGCTAAGCGAATAAAATTCCAAAGGAAAACCAGTTGGCTGAAAGTCAATGCCCAATAGTTTGGCTCGTTCCTGCAAGCGAGCATCGGCATTGCCGGGGTTGCCAAGGCCAGAAATATCTCCTTTCACATCTGTCAAAAATACAGGCACGCCAGCGTCCGATAGTTGTTCGGCAAGGAGTTGTAGAGTTCTCGTTTTGCCCGAACCAGTGGCGCCAGCGATCAGTCCGTGGCGATTCATCATGCGCAAAGGCAAGTTTACTTTTGCCTCCGAAACTACCTCGCCATCCAACACGGCAGAACCAAGGTGAATATGCGCTTTGTCGGTGGTATAAGACTTATTGATAGCTTCGATGAAGGCTTCTTTGTTAGGCATTTTTTCAGAATTTATTCTCGTTCGAAGTTCGTGGATTCTCTTCGAAAGTTCAATGTTTAATGTTCAAAGTTTTGTCGACACATGAAAACTAAAAATAGCGACATGACCTCTAGCATTTGTGCTGTAAGTTGCTCCTGGCTTTGAATAATAAACTTTGTCAGATTTAAATGTAGAAGTAAGTCCAAAATGGAGACGAGATTCGAAACCAAATGATATTTTTTTGTTTGTTCTGAATTCCACACCGCAACCAATTATACCATTTATAGTGAGAGGTTGTGTATAGAAGCTAAGATCATAGTGTGTAGAATGGTCATCATATTGAAAATTTTCTGAAGCATTTATCAGTATTCCGTTACTGATTCCGAGTGTGAAAAATGGACAGTTTTGGTAATGTGGGGTTGAAAATAGCTTTGCTAACAATTGAGTCTCTAAATAATCTAAACTATATATGTGGCGAGTATAAATAGTTTTTTTCGAGACGGAAGTGTGAGTAGATGTTTGGGTAATAACATCTTGGCTAGAACTTTTGTAAAAATGGCTACCATATCCGGTGTAGCCAATTCCTAATTGTAAGCGGATAAAAGGATGTACTTGATAAAAGTAGAAAAGGTTGGTACACAAACCTTTTCTAGGCTTATTTGAATAGTTATAATTTTTATCACTTCCGTATGGACCAAATCTATCCATGAAACCCAAACTTAATCCGTTTTCGATTCCTATACCCATCTGTTTCTTTGTAGAGTCCTGTTGTGCAAAACTGAAATTATAAGAACACGATAATGAGATTAATAAAAATTTATACACTAAATTAATTTTATAAAAATATTTACTATTAAGAGCGTCTTTATTAGGCATTTTTTCGGAATTTATTCTCGTTCGAAGTTCGTGGATTCTCTTCAAGAGTTCAATATTTAATATTCAAAGTTTTGAAGTGATCCCAACTTTCAAACGATCAATTTTTCGAAACAGAGGAAATAATAGGACGATTGATACCAATTCCTATTCCTATTTTGTAGTTTTAGGAAAAACAGAAACAGTGTATTGGTATAACGGAGATATCGAATGGCTTGAGAAAAAGGAAGTTCCAAACACTTCCCAAAAGAAAGTTGTTTTTCTAGGAAGCTCGTCTTTTACCAGATGGGAAACGATGGAAAAAGATTTTAAAGATTTTCAAGCGATTAATTTAGGTTTTGGTGGATCGACTTTGGCAGCTTGTGCATGGTTTTACCATCGAATTGTGCCACGCTTGCAGCCTGACGCCATCGTGATATATGCTGGCGACAACGACATTGGCGATGGAAGAACGCCCGAAGAAGTGGTCATTTTTTATTATCAACTCATCGATACTATCAGAAAAACATTGGGCAATATTCCCGTTTGTTTTGTTTCGATCAAACTCAGTCCTAGCCGAAAACACCTCAAAGGAAGTATCGAATACGCCAACCAATGCATAAGAGAAAGTATTGAACGGAGCAAAAACAATGTGCATTACATTGATATTTATCCGAAAATGCTAGATAAAAACGGGGAACTAAAGTTGAATTTGTATGAAAGCGATCTTTTGCATCTTTCGCCAGTTGGATATTTGATTTGGCAAAAAGCAATTTCTAGTAAGCTAACCAGCCTTTTAAAATAATTACGTTTCAATATTAAATGAAATATAATTCAATAATATTCAAAGCATGAATCGGGCTTATTACAATTGGTTTAGCACGTCACTCAATCGGAATATGGAATTGCTCGCTTTTGGAGATCGCGGAGCGAAAGTCATTTTTTTCCCAACCAGAAAAGCCCATTTTTACGATTATGAAAATTGGGGTGTCATCCAAGCAATGCAACCTTTGATTGAAAAAGGTCATCTGCATGTTTTTTGTGTAGATAGTGTTGATGCTGACAGCTTTTATAACCAATCGCTTTCACCTGCCGAACGTATTTTAAAGCATGAATTATTTGAGAAATACATTATTGATGAACTTTTGCCTTTCATGCATAGGCAAAATAGTTCGGTGGTCACTTTTTTGGCTGGCTGCAGCTTAGGGGCATTTCATGCGATGAATATTGCGCTTCGTCATCCACAATTTTTCAGTAAAGTAGTGGGAATGAGCGGTCGTTACGACCTGACCCAAGCGATGGGCAGTTTTCAAGACCTATTTAATGGGTTTATAGACGAAAATATTGGCAATAATATGCCGAACAAATACATGTCAGTATTGCACGATCAAGCAAGAATCGAAGCAATTAAAAAACTCAAAATCATTCTGGCAATTGGGGCAGAAGATGCTTTTCTGGCTGATAATCAGTTTCTCAGTCGCACATTCAGCGAAAAAGGAATTCAGCACGAATTGTGGGTTTGGACTGGCGAATCGCACAATCCAGAACAATGGAAACAAATGGTGCAGTTGTATTTATAAGTAGTCATTAGTTAGTTAATAGTTCTGTATTTGACACAAAATCAATAACTTATTCAATTAGTTCTTGCGTTTTTATACAAAAAAAGAGTCCTGCCTTGGTATTACCAAAGCAGGACTCTTTTTTGTTAGAGGAATGATTATGCGATTGTTTTCGCTTCTAATACTTCCTTCTTTTTGCTAGAGTTGAAATCCAATACAATCGGAACTGCAATATAAATTGTTGAATAAGAACCACTTATTACCCCAACCAACATCGCAAGCGAGAAGCCTCTCAAAACTTCACCACCAAATACAAGAAGAATTACTACCACTAACAATACCGTAAATGAAGTCATGATGGTACGACTAAAGGTAAAGTTTAATGATTGATTCAGTGCAATTTCCAAATCAAGATCAGGTTGCTCTTCACGTACCTCACGAATACGGTCATAGATTACAACTGTATCGTTAATAGAGTAACCAATGATACTCAAAATGGCCGCGATGAATACTTGATCTATTTCAAATGAAATCCCAAACGTGTTTAGTATTGAAAATAAAGCAATTACAACCATTGCATCATGAAATAGAGCCACAATACTACCAAAACCGAACTCTCTATTCTTAAATCGGAATATCACATAGATAAATATTCCAACTAATGCCAACAACATCGAATAAAGAGAAGTCCACATTATATCATCAGCAATCGTAGCTCCTACTTTCGAAGAACTCATGATTTCAAAAGGTTTGTTGAATTTCTTCAAACCTTCCTCCATTGCTGCTCTCACTTGATTATCAGATTCTGTAGATTCTTGTTCGATCAAGTAACTTGTAGTAATCTTCACTTGATTATTTGAACCAAACGTTTTTACTTCTGTACCAGCTTCTTTAAAAGATGGCAATACAGCAGCGCGAATATCAGAAGCAACAATTGGATCTTGGAAACGAACTACATAATAACGTCCACCCTTGAAATCAACACCCAAATTCAGACCACCATTGATAAACGTACAAACAATACCTAAAACGATAATGCTTGAAGAAATGACATAAGCAACTTTTCTTTTACCGATGAAATCATAATTGAAATTAGCAAACAAGTTCTTCGAGATACCTGTAGAAAAAGGTAATTCAATTGGTTTCTGACGGTTAAACAACCAAGCAAGTACTACTTTGGTAATATAAACAGCTGTAAAGAATGAACAAAAAATACCGATTATCAAGGTAATTGCAAATCCTTTTACTGGGCCTGAACCTAAATAAAGAAGAATAACACCTACTAATAAAGTAGTCACGTTGGCGTCAAAAATTGACCAGAACGCTTTATCAAAACCTTCGTGAATTGCTTGTGCATACGTTTTTCCTTTATTCAATTCTTCGCGTATACGTTCGAAAATCAATACGTTCGCATCTACCGCCATACCGATCGTCAGTACAATACCTGCAATACCTGGTAAAGTAAGAACCGAGTTCAACTGAGCCATCACTCCCATAATGAAGAAAAGGTTGAAGATAAGAGCCAAATTGGCTACCAATCCACCTTTATTGTAATACATCACCATGAAGATGACTACTAACACAATACCAGCAAGTGTCGACATCAAACCTTGGCTGATTGCTTCCTGTCCCAAAGTAGGTCCTACGATTGCTTCTTCTACTATACGTGTTGGAGCAGGTAACTTACCCGCTTTCAAGATGTTAGCCAAATCTTTTGCTTCGTCTACCGTGAAACTTCCTGAGATCGATGAGTTTCCGTTTGGAATTTCGCCTTGTACAGTTGGTGCCGAATACACATAATTGTCAAGAACAATTGCAATGTTGCGTTTTGGTTCTCTACTTGAAGCATCTGCAGTAATTTTGCGCCATTTCTGTGCTCCAGTAGCATTCATACTCATGCTCACACCTGGCGAACCACCCTCAAACGAAGGTTGTGCATCAGTGATCACTTCGCCAGTCAAAAGAGCTTTACCGTCTCTTCCTTTTTTTACTGGATAAATCGCTAAGTATTCTTTTTTATCAGTTGTAACCAATGCTTTCACATCCCACAAGAACTTCATGTTAGATGGAAACAAAGCACGAATATCTTCTCTGCGGAACAATGCGTTTACTTTTGCAGTGTCTTTCACGTTAGCCCCAAGATTGTTGCCCAGAGGAACGAATAAACTCGCAAGTGTAGCACTTTGGTTTGAAGGCAAACTGTCTTTTTTAGCATCTACTTTGTTCGAAGTATCTTTCGAAGCCAATTGCGCTTCAAGATCAGAAGTTGCTTTAGATGAATCAGAAGAAGCTAGCGCAGATAAATCAGACCCAGTTGATGTTCCTTTCGATTTGTTCAACTTTTCTTCTTGTACCAAATAATCATTCAATTTGATGAAATAAGGATTGAATTCGTCCACCCCCCATACTTCTAAGAACTCCAATTGAGCAACTCCTTGCAAAAGTTTACGCACACGAGCTGGATTATCTACACCTGGCAATTCTAATTGGATTCGGTTCGAACCTTTCAAACGCTGAATGTTAGGCTGAACTACACCAAACTTGTCAATACGTGTGCGAAGGATGTTAAACGAACGGTCAATCGCTCCATCAATTTCTTCGTCCAGCACTTTCAATACTTGCTCGTCAGTAGAGTTGAATTCGATTTTGCCACGGTTAGCAGTGTTTGCAAAAATGCGGCTCAATTTGTCACCTGGCGAAACTGCCTGAAATTCAGTATAAAACAGGTTCGAGAATTTCGCTTGCGAAGCACTTTGTTTTGCTTCAGCTTGCGAAAGTGCTGCCAAGAATTTTGAATCGTTCGCATTTTTGCCCGCCATTCCTTTCATGATTTCGTTTGGCGAAACCTCCAAAACAACGTGCATACCACCCAAAAGGTCAAGACCTAATTGAAGTTCGTTTTTCTTAATTTCTTCATAGGTATATTCTTTGCCCAAGAAATTGAAAACGGGCTCTTTCCAGATCGAATCAAGATACCTTTGTTTTTTTGCAAAATCTACATTGCCAGATGCATCACTTGCCGCTTCGATCGCTTGTTTCTGCACATTACCAGAAATAAACGAGAACGAAAGAAAATAAATAGACAACAACGATACTAAAACCGTCAGGGCCACAATGCCCCATTTGTATTGGACTTTCATGAATTATTATTAATGTTAAATATATACTATTTTAAAATCAAAAGTCGATTCGAAAACTGAATCGTAAAAAATCGAAAACTAAATGATACTAAAAATTAAGGAGCATGAGGGGAAATGATACATAACAGAAGGACTTTCAGGTATTTATCTACAAAACGAATGACATATTGTGTTGGAAAAAAATCAAGAAAAACGATTTTTTCTACTTCAAAATGAAAAGTAAAAGGAAGAGCAAGTTTAAGATCGGCAATAGGCATGACTGCGTGTGCTGATGTCATGTGAATTTGCTCCTGTTTGTCTTTCTTTTGATTTTCGAAACGAACATGCGTTTCCCCTTGTGTACCAAACACAATGGAGAATAAAAATGAAAAAGAAAGTATGTACGCTAAAGACTTCAATCTATCAATATTGCCGCAAAAGTAGGCAAAGGTCTTGAAATAAAAAAAGAGTACGAAATTCAATTGGCCTAAAGTCTATTTAAAACCCGGAGCAAGATTTAAATTTTTCCTCTTGTTGGTTTGGTTAGAAGTGCGGCAACCCGATTTTTCTACACAAGCCAAGTAAGATATAAAAACAATTGCTATAGATATAAAAGCGATTTTTTTCATTAAAATAAATGTTTTGATACGCTAAAATGTTAATTTCAAAAATCGACATTATTTTTAAGATTTCTCCAAAAATAAAGAAGTAAAAATTCGGAGTCGCTCTCGTTATTTTGTATGTTATGGTATATTTGTATCTACTTTTTCTGAAAAAAGAAGGTTTTTATTCACATTTGCATCCTAAACCTATTATATGAATATTTTCGTTTACGAAGACGTTGCCCTTAGTTTTCTTACGCTAACACTTTTAGAAATCGTCTTAGGAATTGATAATATCATTTTTATTTCCATTCTGGCCGACAAATTACCTTTAGAAATCCAGAAGAAAGCACGAATGATTGGCTTGTTTCTTGCCATGTTTTTCAGGATTCTCCTCTTATTTGGGATTTCTTATATTGTTCATATGCAAACCGCACTTTTTAACGTTGGTTCGCATGGTGTTACAGGTCGCGATTTGATTTTGTTGACAGGCGGTGTGTTCTTGATTTTTAAAACTTCGATGGAAATCTATGCCAAAGTGAAAGGCGAAGATGAAACCCCTATTGATATTAATCCAAAGAAAAAATTGAACAGCCTATTTGCTGCCATTGTTCAAATTATCATCATTGATATTGTTTTCTCTTTTGATTCTATATTAACAGCAGTCGGACTAGTGAACGAAGTTTCGATAATGATTGCGGCCGTTATTGTAGCGGTGGGAATTATGATGTGGGCTTCGGGAGCGATTTCAAAATTTGTCAACGAAAATCCTTCTATTAAAATGCTGGCTCTCAATTTTTTAGTACTTATCGGAGGTTTTTTGATTTTGGAAGCATTACACATCGAATTTTCCAAAAACTACTTGTATTTCGCTATGTTTTTCAGCCTAGCCAACGAACTTATGCTTATGTTGTCTAGACGAAATGTTCCTAAAGTATAATTATATGAATAATTATTTATATAATTTAGTATTTACCTTAACAAACGGAGCACTTTTCCTTAACACAATATTTATCTTACCTTTGTGACCGAAATTGCTCATATCAATCATAAATAGCTATAAAGTGGATATTTTCGAGAGAATTCAAAAAAACAGAGGCCCACTAGGGCAACATTCTAAACAAGCTCATGGATATTTTGCCTTTCCAAAATTGGAAGGTGAACTAGGTCCAAGAATGAGATTTAGAGGAAAAGAAGTATTGAACTGGAGTTTAAATAATTATTTGGGTCTAGCAAATCATCCCGAAGTACGCAAAGCAGATGCACAAGCTGCTGCCGATTTCGGAATGGCTTACCCGATGGGGGCAAGAATGATGTCGGGTAACACGACTCAGCACGAAACCCTTGAGGCAGATTTGGCCGCATTTGTAGGCAAAGAAGATGCTTTCTTGATCAACTATGGCTACCAAGCAATGGTTTCAGTTATTGATTCATTAGTAGGTCGTCATGATGTAATTGTGTATGATGCTGAATCACACGCTTGTATCATTGATGGTGTGAGATTGCATATTGGAAAACGTTTTGTATTCGGACACAACGATATTGATAGCCTAGAAAAACAATTGCAACATGCCGAAAAAATCACCGCAGAAACTGGCGGTGGTATTTTGGTGATTACTGAAGGTGTATTCGGGATGGCTGGTGACTTGGGCAAGCTAAAAGAAGTAGTGGAACTTAAGAAAAAATATGCATTCCGTCTTTTGGTGGACGATGCACATGGTTTCGGTACTTTGGGTAAAACAGGTGCAGGTACTGGCGAACACTTTGGCGTTCAGGATGATATAGATATTTATTTCTCTACTTTCGCTAAATCGATGGCTGGTATTGGCGGTTTTATCGCAAGTAACGAGCAAGTGATTGAGTATTTGAAATACAACATGCGTTCGCAAACATTTGCCAAGGCTCTTCCAATGCCAATGGTAATAGGGGCACAAAAACGTTTAGAGTTGTTGAAATCGCAACCTGAATTGAGAGAAAAACTTTGGACGGTGGTAAAAGCCATGCAAAATGGTTTGAAAGAAGCAGGCTTTGATATTGGAAAAACAGAATCGCCAGTGACTCCTGTAATAGTAAAAGGAGGAAATGATGAAGCGGCAAATATCATTATTGACTTGAGAGAAAATTATGGTATTTTCTGTTCGGTAGTAACTTATCCTGTTGTCCCTAAAGGAATTATTATGTTGCGTATCATTCCAACGGCTGCGCATACAATTGCTGATGTAGAAATGAGTATTGCTGCATTTAAGAAAGTAAGTGAAAAATTAAAATCTGGACAATATGTAGCTACACCTTCAGCAGTAACTGTATAGTTTTAAGATTTAATTTCATTATTTCGTTCAAATTGTTGCTTTTTTCAAAGTAGAATTGATAAATTAGCGTCCAGATTTAAAATATAAAACCCTAAATACATTTTTATAATGAACAGATTCGAGCAAATCAAAAGTCTGATAATGGCACTTGAGGGTGACTTTGTTAAATTTTATGACAAAGAAAACCAAGCCGCTGGGACTAGAGTAAGAAAGGGTATGCAAGACCTTAAAACTCTTGCTCAAGAAATCAGAATTGAAGTACAAAATTCTAAAAATGAAACTCCTTCTTAATTAGGCAGTTTTATCATAATTAACAAAAAAGGGAGAGCGTTGCTTTCCCTTTTTTGTTATCACTCAAGTTCAATTTATGACAAAAAGAATCGCTCTTTTTCCAGGATCATTCGATCCATTTACCAACGGTCATCTCGACATTGTGGTACGTGGTAGTGATCTGTTTGACGAACTAATTATTGGAATTGGAAATAACTCCTCAAAACAAAGGTATTTGCCAATTGAGACAATGAAAAAACACATCGAAAGTAGCGTTGCTTTCGATCCAAAAATCAAAGTCATAATATTTGAAGGCCTTACCTCTAATTTTGCTAAAGAAATAGGAGCACGTTATTTGCTACGAGGACTTCGGAACACCACTGATTTTGAGTACGAAAACACGATTGCCCAAGTGAATAGCTATCTGAATGAAGACTTAGAAACGGTATTTCTTATCACAAATCCACAATACGCTTATATCAGTTCTACGATTGTGCGAGAAATCCACAAGTTTGGAGGCAGTGTGGAGAAGTTTTTGCCATACGAACTTTAGGTTTAGTACAACCTCGACTTATTTCTTTTATCTAAACCGAAAAGAAAATCTCGCACTTCATTTTTGATAACTTCTAATTGTTTATTGTTAACCGTAATTGCTTAGTTTTGTACCAACTTTTTTAAAGAAACAAAAGCCTGTTGGCATTTACAGACACCACACGCTTTTTACACTGCAATTTCATACATGCACACATACAATACTTCACAAGCCGACATCATATTAAAGGAATATGGTAGGGTGGTACAAAACATGGTGGCTCATTTGAAGACCATTGAAGATCGTGACAAGCGCAACCAAAACGCCAAGTTGGTGATCGACCTGATGAAGCAACTTCATCCGATGATGAAGGAACCAAATGTGGATTATACCCAAAAACTGTGGGACGATTTGTACTGCATGGCCGATTTTAGTCTCGATATTGATACTCCATATCTGAAACCTGAGCGCAGTACTTTCAACGCTAAGCCAAGACGTGTAGAATACGCTCAGAAAGAAATGAAATACAAGCACTACGGTCGAAACGTAGAACGCTTGATTGACGAAGCCAAAAAACTGACGGATCCTGAAGAACGTGAAAATGCAGTGATTTATATCTGCAAATTGATGAAAGCATTGTACGGTGCTTGGAATAAGGAGGTAATAGAGGAGGAAGTAATCATCGGACATCTAAAACGCATGTCGAATAACGAACTTGCAATTGATGCTGAAAAAGCAAAAAGCGAGCTGCAAACGGGAATGAGATTGCGCAAGCAAAGTGGCCAAGCGATGATGAAAGAAGGTGGTGCACGCGAAATGGGTAGTATCAACCGCAACAATAATCCTAGGAATAACAACAATCCTAGAAACAACAATAATAACCGCAACAATAACAACCCTAGAAGCAACAACAATCCTAGGAACAACAATACGAACAACCGCAATAACAACAACCGTAATAACAACCCGAAATAAGAATGGGCATTTTTGAAATCAAGGGCGGAAAAAAACTGAAAGGCGAAATCATCCCACAAGGAGCCAAAAACGAAGCACTCCAAATTTTATGTGCCGTTTTGCTCACTCCAGAACCAGTTACGATTAAAAACATCCCTCAGATAAGAGATGTAATAAAACTCATCGAATTATTAAACAAATTCGGAGTGGAAGTAACTAAAATCAACGAATCGGAATATCGTTTCTGTGCCAAGAATGTCAACCTCGACTACATGGCTTCGGACGATTTCAAAGCACAGGCCGCTGCGCTTCGAGGCTCAGTCATGATTCTTGGGCCACTTTTGGCGCGTTTTGGTACAGCCAAAGTGCCAAAGCCAGGGGGCGACAAAATAGGTCGTAGGCGTTTGGATACCCATTTTATAGGGTTCGAAAAACTCGGTGCGAAGTTTAATTACGATTCGGAAGATAGCTTTTATACCATTGATGCCAGCAACTTGCAAGGCACCTACATGCTGTTGGACGAAGCTTCTGTAACCGGAACGGCCAATATCGTGATGGCGGCCGTATTGGCAAAAGGCACAACCACCATTTACAATGCTGCTTGCGAGCCGTATCTGCAACAACTATGTGCGATGATGAATCGTATGGGTGGAAAAATCACGGGTATTGGCTCTAATCTTTTGACGATCGAAGGCGTTGATTATCTGTCAGGTACAGAACATACGATGCTTCCAGATATGATCGAGATTGGTTCTTTCATCGGCCTTGCAGCCATGACTGGTTCCGAAATCACCATCAAAAATGCCCGTGTCGATATGTTGGGTTTGATTCCGCAAACATTCCAACGATTAGGAATCAAACTAGAAATCAGAGGAGACGATATTTACATTCCTGCACAAGACAGTTACGAGATTGACACCTTCATCGATGGTTCGATCCTCACGATTGCAGATGCGCCTTGGCCAGGTTTCACGCCCGACTTGTTGAGTATTGTATTGGTAGTAGCCACGCAAGCCAAAGGAACGGTATTGATTCACCAAAAAATGTTCGAAAGCCGTTTGTTCTTCGTGGATAAACTAATCGACATGGGTGCGCAAATCATTCTTTGTGACCCACATCGTGCGACAGTTATTGGTTTGAACAAGCAAGTGCCATTGAAAGGAATATCAATGTCCTCGCCAGATATTAGGGCGGGGGTTTCGCTACTCATCGCAGCGCTTTCGGCCAAAGGCACAAGTCATATCAGCAACATCGACCAAATAGACCGTGGATATCAGAATATTGATAAACGTCTGATTGCTTTGGGTGCGGATATTAAAAGGATTGCACAGTAAAATAGAATTTCAATTGATTTCTAGATGGCACAATAAGTTTTTATTGTGCCATTTTTTTGTCAATTACTTTTTGGAAAATCATAAAAGTGAATCAATTTCTTAAAATACTATCCTACATGCTGTTCAGCCTTTTGATCCTACCAGATCATTTGGTGCTTCAAGTGCAAGACTTACTTGATCCTTCTTGGCACATTGCCTTGGGGATGGCTGTGAAGCAAGGTCTCGTTTTTGGGCAGGATTTTATCTTTACTTATGGGCCTTGTGGAGTTTTAGAAACTAAGTTATTAGTCGCACTTTCGAAATGGCAAATATTTGGTTTTGAAGTATTTGTATTGATATTGATTCTTTATTTTATTCATCTTGAACTCAAAAAATACGAATATCAACCGATTGCTTTTTTGACTATTTTTTATGTATTGTACATGTCTAGATGGTCGAATATGGTGCATTGGTTGCCGATTTTGTTTTTCTATTCAAGTATTAAATTTGTTTTAGAAGAAAGAAAACATTTCCTGATGATAAGCCTTTTATTGGCCGTACTACTTTTTTTTATCAAAGTAAATTATGGTTTGGTTTTGGGAATGATATTGGGTTTGATTTTGATCTTTGCACGTATTCAGAATGTCCTCAATTGGAAGGAAATACTTTCTCTGTCAGCGATATATGGTGTTTTGATAGTTGTTTTTTCACAGATATTCAAAGTCCAACTGACAGGCTATTTACAATCGAGTTGGCATATAATTGATGCCTATAACGAGGCGATGTACATTCCGATTCAATTCAAATCGATCCGATTTTGGTTTTCGGTTTTGATGATATTTACCTATTCTGTTATTCTCCTAAAATATCTTCAGGATGAAAAATATCAACTTAAAAGTATTTTCATTTCTTTTTTGTGTGCTGGATATTTTTTTCTGATTTGGAAGAATGGCTTTGTTCGGGCAGACGATCATCGGGCTGAGTTTTTACGACTATCCGTCTTTCCTTTTGTGTTTTTATTACTCATAGATGCAAAATGGAAAGGATCCAAATTAGGCTATGTTTGGGCTTTTTTCGCTCCAGTTATTTTTTATTATTTGGCCTTTGTAACTTATAATCAGGAGTATAGAATTGGTTTAGAGTCCTTTATTTCTCCGTTCAGGATGAATTATTTTAGCGAGATTTTCAGCAATCAAGATTCAAAATCTGAAATGAAGCGGATTGACGGTCAACTTCCGTATATCACGCCAACAAAATTGAATACAATTGGAAATGCTTCAGTAGATATCGTTCCTTGGGAGATTTCTGAAATTTATTCTAACCAACTAAACTACCGTCCAAGACCAAGTGTCCAATCATATGCCGCCTATGATTTGTATCTCGATTCTTTAAATGCATTAAAATACCGTTCCAAATCTTCGCCCGAATACATCGTTTTCAGTCTCGGAACAATAGACGATCGTTTGCCAGTTTGGGACGAATCAATCACTAAGCGAACTTTGTTTTCGCATTACGAATTGGATACTTCTGATTTTAAATTACCAAACAAAACCCAATTATTGGCCTTGAAAAAATGTGTGCCACAGGCCGATTCATTACTCATTGGCAGCCTACATCGATACACCAAAATATATTGCGAAGATCATGAAAGTAGAATATCAAGTGAATGTTCAAATCGTTTAAAATCAATTGATTATCGAAATAATTTGGCTCTTTTGTTGAAAAAAAGAACAAAGCCTTTGGTTCAAAATATCATTCGAGAAGAATGTTTTGATTTTAAAATGAATGAAAAATTACTCATTAAAAAAACGAATAATTCGCAGTATTTGTATTTAAAAACACGCTACACTTGGTTGGGGAAATTGCAACGATTTCTGATTCAACCGCCAGAATTAATGGTCGAATTGGAATATCAGAACGGAGGCAAAAAGCAATTCAGAGCCATCAAAAGTATCTTAGAAACAGGTGTACTTTTGAATAAACAAGTCGACAATAATCTTGATTTTGCAAGTTTTCTGGCGAGTCGAGGCCAAAATGGTTTAGATATAAAAAGTATCCGATTCATTTCAGAATATGGTTTTGAACCCGAAATGGAGGCGAAAATAAGACAGGTGGTTTTTGACGATTCAGAATAGGTGTTCTAAAATAATAATTTTTACTTTGGAGACATTGAGAATAGAGGGAAGTAGTGTTGGTTTTATTAGTGGGGTCGATTTTGAATGTTTAATATCTCAATTGTGCATATGGTTCAACCATAAAATCACCCATTCACAATCAATACACAATTTTCATCTTCTGCGCTACAATCTGATTTTTGGCATTTATTCAGACCTTTCAGGAGCATCGAACGAATAGCGATCAGTTCCTTTATTTTTTCGTCCAGCAATTTTACTTTTTCTTCTATTTTGTGCGTCACATTGGCGCAGGTGGCTTTGTTGGCATCTATCATTTCCAAAAGCTCTGCACATTCGTTCAGGGTAAAACCAAAACTTTTGAGTTGTTTGATCGAAAGAAGTCGAGCGAGGCTGGCTTCTGAAAATTCCTTGTAATCATTAGTCCTAATGGGTTTAGGCTCGGGTTTGATCAGACCTTGTTTTTCGTAAAAACGAATAGTATCCCGACTCAAGTTTGATTTCTTAGACAATTCTCCAATTAGCATCTTTTTGAAAATAAAATTACGGTTTTGCTTGACCATGGACTATACTCCATGGTTTTACTTTGTGAAATAAACAAAAATATTCGACATGAAAACATTTCAGCTTTCCTCATTTGTCCAAGTCATGCTTTTGGCTGTGGCTCTCTGTTTTACTTCTTACAAAACGATCAGCAGTTGTTGTAGCGAAAAATCAAAAGATGGCACTTGTCATAGTTGCGGAAAAACCTCTTGTGATAGGAAATGTACTGCAAGTGAGTAAATTAATTCTGTATCGCCCAAAAGTGTACATTTGAACATAGTTTAGACTTGAACAAATGGAACATACCAAGCAACTTTCGGTAAGCGGAGAATTAGTAGGCATTTTGAAAACACGTTTTGAGAAAAATGTGCAGCGTCATCTCGGGATTAATTGGGCGACTGTACAAGCAAAGCTGGAAAGTCATCCAGAAAAACTTTGGTCGCTTAATGAAATGGAAATAACAGGCGGAGAGCCAGATGTAATCGGTTATGATAGTCAATCGGGTGAATTTATTTTTGTTGATTGTGCTCCCGAAACTCCCAAAGGTCGCAGAAGCTTATGCTACGATCTACAAGCTTGGGAATCAAGAAAAGAAAACAAACCTAGCGGCAACGCATTGGACATGGCCTCGGAAATGGGCATTACTATTTTATCAGAAACGGGATACCGAGCGCTACAAAAACTAGGAAATTTCGACACCAAAACATCCTCTTGGCTTGAAACTCCTCCCGAAATTAGAAAACTTGGTGGTGCTATTTTTGGCGATTATCGCTATGGTCAAGTATTTGTCTATCACAACGGAGCCGAATCTTATTATGCTGCAAGGGCTTTTCGTGGTGTGTTGAAAGTGTAGAAGTAAAATAGAGTTGATCCTTAAAGCTCTATTTTACTTCTACTTATAAAAAAATATTATAAAAATTATTATTTTCGTCTGAAATCATTAAAAAGCCTTTCGAGACCGAGAGAGAAAGAGTATCCGATGTTGCAATTTTGAATTTGACAAAAGTGTCATTGTAAATTTTATTTTAAAATATTACTGGAACATGTACTCCGCAGACAGATTCTTCTTTCGCTACTGTTTCACAACTTTGACTCGCTTCTTTTGGTTTTCATGCTGAAATTCAAGTACGTACAAACCTGTATTTATCTTACTGCCAATTTCACAGTTTCCATCACAAATACCTATTTCGACTTCTATTCCAGAAAGGTCGTAGAGTTTGTAAGTCCCAATTGTTGACAAGTGAAGAGACATATGGAACGGATTTGGCGAATAAAGCACCAAGTCGATTTGTGGTTGTTCGACATTAGTTTCGAGGTTGGTGACTACACTAGCCAAACGCTTGGTTAATTGGTCATTATAAAGCGATTGTGGAATTAAATCGTTGCCTTTTCCTTGTCCTTCCACAATGTCGACAGGGTCGGTTTTTGCGGACGAACCGGCACCATTTTCATTGGTTTTAAAAGTAGCACTTGTTCCGGATGAACCAATGGCATAACCATATCGGCTTTGTTGGGTCCAAACACAATATCCCCTGTTACCAGCAGAAGCAATGTTCCAAAAGGCAGTGTGGGTGGAGGTGAGGTTGTGTTTGGGAACAGTACCATAAGGCCTGTAAAAAGCGACAAAGGCACTGTTTTCGGAATACGAATTGTCGATAAGATTGGACTGGCTAAAGTGCATGTGATGGTCGCTGCCCCAACCCGATGTATTCATTGCACCCGTATTCCCACATTGGATTCCCGTATTGATGTCTCGGCATTTGTGGAACACATTGCCCGAACACCACATGCTGGAAAAAACAAAGCCATGACGTACATAATTAGAAGTAGAGTTACTGATCAATACTTCATTGGCTGAAACACGATAGGAATAACCATTTCCGCCTCCACCGCCATATTGGGCGTAAGCCATTGTCGTGTTGTCGATAGTCACATTTTTGGAGTATTGCACCAAAATTCCGTTCGAAAGCATGTGAGTACCAGTAGTGTTAGAGGCGGGTTTGTAGGTTGCCACGTTTTTGATCCAACTATCTACGACAGTCTGCATTGTGATTACAAACGAACTATGGCAATCAAAAGCGGCAGTACCATTGGTGGTATAATCTTCTTCCCCAAAACCACTCGTTGCTGGGTGTTGTACGTTTCCGATCGAGAAATCCATCAATCCTACTTCGCTTATCATGCCGTTTTGTTTGAAAACACAAGCGCCATCGCGTGTTTTTAAAGCATAGCGCACAGGTACATCAATGGTGATGGTCTTTTTAGTAGCATCTATTGCCGTGATGTATCTGCAAAACATAATGCCTCGCAAACTTGATCCGCTGCCAAGCCATTCTGTTTCTTTGTGTTCGGTAATCCATTCGTCACCCACTACGTTCCTCACTATCACCATGTCGCCTACTTTGAACAAGCTGGTATTGTCTACTGGCAGAATTTTGACAGGATTCATGATGTCGGCAGTAAGGAGGGCTTTGGTAGTGGGCAATGTCAGCCATGAGCCAGTTCCCGAAACGGTGATAATTCGCTTGTTGTTCATGGAATAGGAGGTATTGAGAATGAACGTTTTTCCTATTCCGTCTCCTTTCAAATAAATATTACTTTTTGAAATCCTCAATGCTTGTGGATTTGAGCCAGGATTGACTTTATATGTCCCAGCTGGAAGATACACGATTCCTCCATTGTTTGTCTGCGCATCGTCTATCGCTTTTTGGATGGCTGCTGTAGCATCGTTTGTGCCAGTTTTGTCGGCATTGTAAGGCGATTTAGTCACGTCAAAAATTGTTCCGCTTGGCGTAGTAATAGCCACTTCTCCACGTTTGTAACCAGCATAGGAATAATCCTGCAAAAACGCATCGGTATAGAAATTTTTGGAAGTGGGTGGTGTCCAATTGACTGGATAAAGAC